>JAGLCS010000163.1 GCA_023146115.1 Abyssibacter sp.
CCGTAGTCGGAAGGCTTGCCGACCAGCGCCTTGATCACGGTGCCGTCGACGAATTGCTTGATCGGTCGCGGCAGGCCCCACTGACCGGCGCCCAGCGTGTCAATCGGTCGGCCCAGCACAAACTTGGGCAGGAAGTGGTAGCCGCGCCGCAGCGACATGTCGACGCTGTTGGCGTGATGGACGGCATCGACAGCGATGTCTGCGCCTGAGTTGCCACAGCCGATGATCAGCACCCGCAGGCCGTCGAACATCTTCGCGGTCTTGTATTCGCTGGAGTGAATCACCCGTCCGCTGAAGTCGCCCGGCAGCTCGGGCCGGTTGGGCTCGTGCAGGGTGCCGTTGCAAAGCATCACCCCTTCGAAGTGCCGAACTTGCTCTTCGCCGTTGCTGCGGGTGGTGATCTGCCACTGCTCGCCGCTACGTTCCACGCGAAGCACTTCGGTGTCGAACTCGAAATGGGGGTATAGCTCGAAGTGTCGGGCGTAATCCTGAAAATATTGCTTCAGTTCGGTGTGATGCGGGTATTGGGCAACGTCATCACGCATGGGGAATTCCTTGAATTCCGTCGTGCGCTTGGACGAGATCAGATGCGCCGACTCGTACATCGTGCTGGTCGGGCTGTCCGCGTCCCAAAGGCCGCCCACATCGCTGTGGATCTCGAATCCGGTGAAGGGCAGGCCGAGCTTCTGGAGGTTGCGAGCCATGCTCAAGCCCGTGGGGCCGGCACCGATAATGGCGTACATTGCGTGAATGGGCTGCGAGTTTCGGGGGGAGGCTAGCTTACCCAGCCGCAGCAGCGATCTCCCGAGCCATTCGGGACAGGACATGAACAAATCAGGACTATGTGCGAGGCGGCCTGGGCAAGCCGCTTCGCCAGTCGGGCTTGACCAGCCCGCTGGGCGGCCGAGCTGTTATCGGCTAGCGTAGATATCTATCCTGGGGGAGACGAAGGCCATGCCTGCACCTGCTTGTTCGCGATCCACCGTGCCCTGCGTCATTGCAACAACGGCATTGTTGCTCTGCGGGTGCGGGCCAGCCTCGGATGGTCAAGGCGCTGCCGATGCCAACACCGGACCCGCCCCGACGGCGGCAGGCTGCCCCGGCGCGTTCTATCCCGAATGGACGTCGTCTCCGTACGTGCTTCCCTACCCGGTGGGTGCGGCGTACACGGTGGACCTGAGCCACTGTAGCGGTTCGTATCACAGCGCCGGACAGCCCGATGCCTACGCCATCGATTTCGATATGGATATCGGTTCGGTCATCACTGCCGCGCGTGCAGGTCTCGTCGTTTACGTCGAGGAGTCCGGAATAGACTACGACTTCCCGAACAATCTGGTCGTGGTGCGGCACGCCGACGAAACATTTGCTCAATACATGCACCTGACGACAGGTGGCGCCTTGGTGGACATCGGCCAGCAGGTCGAGCAGGGAGACCAGATCGGACGGAGCGGGGCCACGGGTTTGGCGGGCTATCCGCATCTCCACTTCGTTGTCACGCAGGGCGGGTGGCGATACCCGTACGAGTCGACTCCGACGACGTTCAGCAATACCCAGCCAAATGAACGTAGCTTGGCATCCGGCTATCGATACCGTGCAGAGCCGTATTAAAGCGTGTATCCCGGGTCGCCTGAGCGCGCGGCGGATCCGGCCCGTCGACGACCGTATCGGCGCGTTTGGCATGGTCGATGAGGGCGTCCAGCCATGAGCGAGCCCACCGTGACCCGACGTTTCAGCCAGGCGCTGGTGGAGACGGCGGCGCGCCTGGGCATCAACTTGCCCGCAATGGCGCCGGGTGAAGAACGCGTTCGGCTCGATGTGCACGATGCCCTTTGGGTCAAGCTCTGCGCCGCCGGTGACGATCCTCTGATCGGCCTGCAGCTTGCGCTGCATCTGCAGGTCGGTCATCTCGATGTCGCTGGCTTGCTGTTGATGAGTTCCGAGACTCTGGGTGAGGCATTGGAGCTGTACACCGAGTACCACCCCATCGTCAGCCAGGGGGGTGAGGTTTGGTTTCATGATGTCGGGGATCAGGTGGCTCTTTGCTACGCCGGCCATTACGAGGTTTGTCGTGAGCCACGCGCCGAGATGTCGCTGGGCTGCGCGATGCATCTGGCGCGCTGGTGCTCTGGCGGACGCTTCGAGGCCGCCGCGGTAGAGTTCCGCCACGCTCCGTTGGATCGCGAGGCTCGCTATACCGACCTGCTGGGGTGTCCCGTCCACTTCGGGGCGCCAGAGGATCGCTTGCTGTTCCACCGCGACATGCTGGAACTGCCGTTGATCCAGGCCAACCCCGCATTGCGTGATCAGCTACGTGAGTTGGCGGATCAGTCGCTGGGCAGGCTGGGGCAGCGGAGCTTTTCCGTCACAGTCTCCGAGCTTGTCCACCAGCATCCGCAGGCCGGCAAGGATGACATCGCCGCGCTGTTGGCGATTAGTGGCCGCCATCTGAGTCGCAAGCTGGCGGAGGAGGGGTTTTCGTTCAAGCATCTGCGGGACCGCGAGTTGCAGCAACTCGCTTGCCGGGCGTTGGAGCGCGGCGACAAGATTGCCGGAATTTCGGCGGAACTCGGCTTTTCGGACGAAAGCGCATTCAGCCGCAGTTTTCGTCGCTGGACGGGCATGTCGCCATCGCAGTACCGGGCCTGACGCATTGGCACATGAAGGAAACACTGACCTATCCATACCACCAAGGCGGAGCCGGCTTTCGTGCCTTGCCCGGCCTGTTTTCAGGCGCCAACTTGGCGGCGTAAATAGATCAGTGTTTCCTTAAACGCGCGCGATCGGTCCCGTTCGGTCAAGTTGTTGGCCCGCAGGGTCATTCTGCAATGGCGCGCCCCCCTGTAAGTTCATAGGTTTGGGCGGAGAACATCCGCCGTTCTGGTTGGGGATGCAGATGGCTTCCAGACGAACCCGTAGTGCGTGGCTGGCGTTGGGGGTGCTGCTGTCGCTGGAGGCGGCGGCGCAGGATGACGATCTGGATTTCTTGTTCGGCGACGATGAGTCCGAGGACGTCGAGTCCACGCAAGAAGACAGGCCTGTGCCGTCGCAATCGCAGCCGGAAGAAAAGGCTGATCAGGGTGCCGGTCGCAACGGCCAGGCACCGCTGGAGACGATTCCGGTCCCGGCCGCGCAGCCCGAGCGCGAGGCCCCGAAACCATCGCGTCGAGTGATCGAGGAGGTGGTGGTGACCGCGCAGAAGATCGAGCAGAACCTCAGCGATGTGCCGGTGTCGGTCACGGCGCTGCAAGGTGATTTCATCAAGAACAATGCCGTGAGCGATCTGACCGAGGCCTCGACCTATGTTCCGAACGTGCGGGTCGAGTCCACGAGTCCGACGTCGCCGCAGGTCTTCATCCGCGGGTTTGGCACCAACACCTTCAATCCCAGCTTCGAGCCCTCCGTGGGGCTGGTGCAGGACGATGTGTTCTTCGCGCGCGGCTCCTACTTCACCGAGTCCATGTTCGACCTGGAACGCATCGAGGTGCTGCGCGGGCCCCAGGGCACGCTGTTCGGAAAGAACACCATTGCCGGCGTGTTCAACATCGTCACCCGCGGCGCGCCGGCTACGGGCACCGAGGCCAACCTGAGCTACAAACGTAACGAGGACGGCGACGACCGCATCGAAGGCGGTCTGGGCGGTCGGCTGGCCGATGGGCTGGGTGCACGGTTGGCGATTCTGGAAGATCACCGCCACGGACGCTTGTACAACACGTTGCTGGATCGCTACGAGGACGAGTCACGTAAATCGGCGCAGCGCTTGCGCCTGGACTATGTCAGCGACTCGAATCTGGAGCTCGGCCTGGTCGCTCAACGCACCGAGACCCAGGTCAATTTCTGGCCGCGTCAGCTCTACCAGCTCGATGACGATACCGCCGCCTATTTGGCGAACTTCGATCCGGAGATCGAGGACGACCCCTACGATTTCCAGACCAGCTTCAATATCCCCGGCTACATGAACATCGATTCCTGGACCGTCTCCGGTTCGGCCGGCATGGACCTGGGGCCGGTGCTGGGGCTGGATGGACTGGATACGACGCTGGTCGTCGCCGGCTCGCACATGAACATCCGCCAGTATCAGGATCTGGATACTTCGCCGGCCGATCTCATCCGCCTGTTCGGCGACGCGGAAGACTACTCGCAGCACTCGCTGGAATGGCGCTTCACCGGCCTGGGTGGCGCACCGTTCGGCTGGGGACAGGGCGTGACATTCGTCACGGGGCTCTACGCACTGCAAGCGGATTACTACATCAACACCGGGATAGAAGCGGGCGAAGACCTCGCCACCTACGCCCTGAGCGATTCAGGCCTGACGCTGATCAGCGGTGGTGCGATCGCGGGTATTCCATTCGCCGGCGGCGGAACGGTGGCCGGCGCCTTGGGGCCGCTGCTGGGTCCGCTGGTCGGCACCGCCGTGGGCGAGGATCGCTACACCTTCGATTTTCGCCAGCGCACGCGAACCTTTGCCGCTTTCGGCCAGCTGACCTGGGATCTGAGCGAACATTGGTCGGTGACGCCCGGCCTGCGGCTGAACCACGAACGCAAGAACATCGACTCGGTCGGTACGAGCAGTTGCCGCACCAAGCCGGTGACCCAGCAATGCCTGGTGCAATTGATCGTTGGCGCCAACGACTACAGCTTTAGCGATCTGGAAAGCACGGAAACCAACCTGTCGCCCAAACTTTCGGTGCTCTACCGTGCTGATGATGACCTGCGCGTGTTCGCGACCTGGGCGCGTGGCTACAAAAGCGGCGGCGCGAATGCGATCTCCTTCACCGGGGAAGATCTGGAATACGGATCGGAAACCGCGACATCGGTGGAACTGGGTATCAAGAGTCATTGGTTCGGCCGCAGCCTGAGTCTGAACGCTACGGCCTATCGCATGGATTTCGATGATCTCCAGGTCTTGGCGTTCAACGGCGTGTTCTTCGATGTCACCAATGCAGGGTCGGCGTACTCCACGGGCGTCGAGCTGGACTCGCAGTGGCTCACGCCCTACCGGCCACTGAGCATCAACACCTCGGTGGGCTGGCTGGAGGCGCGCTACAAGCAATACGGCAGCGCGCCAGCGCCGGTGGAGCAAGGCCTGGATGCACGGCAGGACCTGAGTGGCAAGACGCTGGCCTTTGCCCCGCGGTGGTCGGCAACGCTCAGCCCGACGCTGGACTACAGCGTCGCAGGTCTGAACCTGACGTTCGGGCTGAATGCGCGGCATCAGGGGGATCAATACACGGACACCGATCTGGACCAGGCCACTTTCGTCGAGGCGCATACCATTTATTCGGCGCGGATCGGGCTCGGCTCGGCCGCCGACACCTGGAACCTTAGCGTCGGTTGCAAGAACCTCACCGACAAGCGGGTGCTCAATCAGGCGCTGGACACCGCCCTGTTTCCCGGCGTGTTCCTGGCCAATCAGCAGCCCGGCCGGACGATCTACGCCAGCCTCAACCTGCAGTGGTAGCCACCGGCACGTTCATGCCGATCGCGCTGCTCGTTGCACAGGCCCTGTTTCTGTTCGGCGTGCCGGCGGTACTCGTCTGGGCCGAGCCCAGGCTGCGTGTGGTGGAAACGCTCAGCCCCGTAGTGCTCTGCTACATGAGCGGGATCGTCGCCGCGCAAATCCCCGGCGTTGTATTCGATGCCAGGCTGGCCGGCGGCATCGTGGCCGCGTCGGTGCTGGTAGCCGTCCCGTTGCTGCTGTTCCCGGCCGACCTGCGCCGCTGGCTGCGTCTGGCGCGACCGACGGTCCTGTCGTTTGTGCTGGCCGTGATCTGTGTGTGCATCAGTTCTGCGCTGGTGTTCGCGTTGCTGGGCGCGCGGGTTCCGGCCGCGGCTGACATCTCGGGCATGCTGACCGGGCTCTACACCGGCGGCACGCCTAACATGAACGCCGTGGCGCTCGCCCGCCAGGTCGACTCGGAGACCTTCATTCTCGTCAACGGCGCAGATGTGGTCCTGGGCAGCGTGTTCCTGTTGTTCTTGATGACGGTCGCAAAGCCGCTGCTGGCAAGAGTGTTTCCCGCGTTCGTCCCGGTCGGCACCGGGCCGGCGGAGGCCGGGGAGCCGGCCATCGACCAGCGGGGCGGTCCCTGGTATCGCGCGGGCCTTGCAGTGCTGCTTTCGCTCGGGCTTTGCGCCGCGGCCGCCGGCCTGTCGTGGTTGCTGCTGGGGCGGCTAGCCGAGGCGATGATCATTCTGTCCATCACCAGCCTGGCAATTGTCTGCACGCTGTCGCCGAACGTGCGCGGACTACCCCACAGCTACGAGACCGGCCAGTATTTGTTGCTGGTGTTCTGCATCACCATCGGCACCCAGGCCGACATCGGGCACATGCTGCAGGCGGGCTCGCTGGTGCTGCTCTACTGCGGCTGCGTGCTGCTGCTGGCCGTTGCTTTGCACTGGCTGACGGCGCGGTTGTTCAACATCGATGTCGATACCCTGATCATCACCTCCACCGCTGCCTACTTCGGGCCGCCCTTTGTTGGGCCCATCGCCAAGGTCCTGGGAAATCGCGAAGTCGTGGTTTCGGGAATGACCGCTGGCGCCGTGGGCCTTGCGTTGGGCAATTACCTGGGGTTCGCCGTGGCGAGTTTGTTGGGTGGCTGAGGCCCGATTAACGGGCAATTTCGCCAGCGAACCGCTTGCGCACGCTGCGCAGATACTGCTGCGGCCAGATGCGCCACAGCACGCTGCCGAACCAGGATATCTGGTCGCCAAAGACCCAGGGCTGGCCTTTGTCGATGGCCTTCATGACCCGGGAGGCCATCCAGTCCGCCCCTCGCATCTTGCCAACCATGGACCGCCGATGTTGTGCGGGCTTGCCGTCCGCGCCCAGGGCGCTGGTCTCGATGGGTGTGTCGAGAAAACTGGGGTAGATGTTCAGCACGCGCACGCCTAGCGGTTCCATTTCCAGGCGCAGCACTTCGAAGAACTGAGCCATCGCCGCCTTCGCCGCGCAGTAGGCGGCCCGGCCGGGTACCGGCATCCAGCTTGCCATCGAGCCGATGTTCACGATCAGACCCCTGGAGCGTTCCAGCATCGGCAGGCATTGCTGGGTCAGCGCCACCGGGGCCTGCCAATCCACTGCCATGACGCGGGTGAATACCGTCAACTGCGTGCTGCGTACCGGCGACCGATGCGTGATCCCGGCGTTATTCACGAGGCAGTCCAGTCGTGCGAAACGCTGCTCGACCGCGGCGACCAATTCGGTCAGGAACTCCGCCTGAGTGAGATCGCCCGCGCAGCACAACACACGCTCCGGATCGGACAACTCGCGTTCCCGCCGCGTGAGCAGCTCGGCGTTCATGTCGACCAGTACGACAGCATCCCCTCGTTCGTGGAACGCCAGCGTCAGCTCCCAGCCCAGGCCGCTGGCGGCGCCGGTGATCAGCGTGACCGTGGTGCCTGATTTGTTTGGTGAAGACATGGAAGAATTCCGTCGGTTCGATGCAGAGCAGAAAACCGAGATTACTAGGGAATCATGTGGACGGCAGGTGCACTAGGTGCTTGGCCGGGTGATCAAAGTTTTGGTCACCCGCGCCGTCGCGATGGTCTTGCCGCCCGCCTGAACTTCGGCGTCCAGAAAGCAAACCGCGCGGCCTAGCCGCACAATTCTGGACGTGATCGTCACGGATTGGCCCGCTGTCACGGGACGCAGGACCGACACGTGCAGATCGTGGGTGACGGCCTCCTGATGTGGTTCCAGGCGGCTTAGCAGTCCGGCGTAGGCGCAGACGTCGGCGAGCGTGTAGAGCACGCCGCCGTGGAGCATGCCGGCAGGATTGATCGTCATGCCTTCGGCAATGAATTCCATCCGCCCACAGCCGTTCTGCGATTCGATCGCCCGAACGCCCAGTGCCTGATGCAGCGGGTGGTCGATGACGGTTTGAAGTCGTGGGTCGGTACGCATGCCGTGGTTCGTCGCCGTGGGATCGAGGCGACGCCGACCAGGCTGTGCTGGTGAGCGGACACAGATGGTTGGCATCGCATGATGCCTGTCATCTTAGCGCCTTGGCTGGTTAACGGTCGGCTGTGGCGAGTTGGTCGCCGACAAAGCGCGCGTACGCTTTTGTGAAAGCGGGCAGGGCATCCGCCGAACCTTCGGCCTTGACCTCGACCAGCGCACGGTCGAACCGAAAGCCGGCTATCCGGTCAGGCAGATGGAAGCTGACGGCGCCCACGTCCAGCGATTCCGTGCCCTGCAAGGCCATCGGCGGATAACGCTTCATCCAGGATGCCTCGGCGGCTGAGTTCGTGGTGTAAAGGGTGACCTTGACCTTGTAGACGCCGCGCTCGGCTTCGCCGGGAAGCCAATAGCGCCAGTACGCGGAACCGTCGATTTGCTGTTGAGCGAAGGATTCCATGACGACGCGATCAGACTTGGACAAATCGTCACTGATCGCGACCCGCTCTACCACGGATTTGTCCTTGACGGTCAGCGCCGCGAATGGCCCGCTTGGCGGCATTTTCAGTGCGGAGACCGTGAGCGCAGCCCGCTCGCCGCCGCAGGCGACAAGCAGGCTGATCAACAGGGCCGTGGCGCCGAAGATCGGGCAGGTCCGGAATCGCATGCGCATGGCCTAGCGGCGACGACGCAGCAAGGCGGCGAGCCCCGCCAGCAGCAACCATGCGCCGCCGAGTGCGCCACCCTTGCCGGCCACCGGCTCGGTGGGCGTGACGCCCGCGTCGCTGACTTCGATCACTGCGGCGCCGGGTTCGCTGCTCTGCGCGCCGCTGGTGTCGATGACCTGTGACACGGCCCGGTAGTTGCCGGCGGCGGTGTACGTGTGGCTTATCGCCACCGAACTCTGCCCGCCGAAGCTGCCGCTAGTGCTTTGGCCGTCACCGAAGTCCAGGGTATAGCTGTCTAGCGCCTCTCCATCAGTCGGCGTGCCGGATACCGTGAGCACGACATCCAGTGGTGCGTTGCCGGCATTGGTCGATGCATTCAGGGTTGCCCGAATCAGGCCGGAGGCGGTGCACAGCGCGGTGCCGCGAACGACGTAACCGCCAGGGCCGGCTGTGTCGCGGCTTGTAGCCGTGGATGAGCCGACGCGGGCACGGGCATCGAAGCCGGTGATCGCTTCGCCAACCTCCGTCCCACCGAAGAAGCTGCGCGGCACCTGCATGACCATGGTGCCATCGGCGCTGATAGCGCCTTCCAGGTCGCCTTCCACGGTGAACGTCAGCACGCCGGCGGCTTGGTTCACGTAGGTCCCGAATTCGAACTGCGGCAATGCAGCCGCGGCATTCACCGCGAAGTAGCGGTCAACACCGTCGCCGAGCAGGTTCTGGAACAGCAGCGGATAGAAGGAGGACGCCGGCGGTTGTCCCGCGGTGAAGCTGTCGACCTTGTAGGTCACGCTAAGAAAGTCCGGGCTGTCCGGCAGTTCTGCAACGGCGATGTACTCGATGTCCGTGTCTGGCGCACCGCCGTCGCCCAGCGCATCGAGAATGAAGCGGTCACCGGGCAGGGTGCAGGTGTCGACTTCTACAATCTCCTCCACCGGTAGTTCAATGGTGTTGCTCTCGGCCGCTGCACCCACGTTGTTGTTTGCCACGACGCGGTAGTAGTAGTTCGTGATGGCCGGGTCGACCGTGGGATCGGTATAAGTCTCCCGATCCGATGAGCCGACCAATGCGTAGGGCCCGGTCACATCTTCAGCGCGATAGATGTCGTAGCTGGTGATCGCAGCGCCGCCGTCGTCGGGCTTGTTCCAGGCCAGCGCTGCCTGGGTGGTGTCGCGCACGGAGCTATCGAGCAGACAAGCGGCGGCTGGGGTGGAAGGCGCCGTGCTGTTGTAAAGCGTGCCTAGCTGATCATCGAACGCGGCAAACAGCGTGCGGCCTCCGGATTGGCGCGCGAGCACGCCATTGTCGGAGAACGTGTTGCGCGCCGGATTGGCCACGCAGGTGCCAATGCAGCCGTCTGAATGTCCGAATAGCACCCGACCCTGATCGTCGATTTGGATGTCGTTGAAGTCCAGCAGGTTGCGGTTGTTGCCGCAGGTCGTGCCTGCCAGGCAGATGCCGCCTGCGCCCTGCACCGGATCGGTGGGCGATAGGTTGACCGTGTGGAAGCTGTTGCCGCGGTCGTAGGTAACCGACACGTAGGGATACCAGAAACCCGGGAAGTCGCCGCCCGACGCGGTCGCGCCGGGGCTGTCATCGTCCGTGCCCAGCCAGGCGCAGGCCGCGCGATCGCCGTCACCGGCGACAGCCGTCGGAAAGACTGCGTTGGCGATATCGTGGCCGGCCGCCAGGTTGCGGTAGCTGATGAAGGTGTCGCCCTTGTCATCCGACACCGCCATGCGGGGTTGGCCGTCGGAATCGTTCACGTAGCAGAAATAAAGGGTGCCGTCGGCGCCCACTCCGACACCCGGATCATCGCCCGGCAGGGTTTCGGGCACGGTCTTTACCGACCATGTGGTGCCGCTGTCCTCGGAGACGGCGACAGCCTGCTCCCCTCCGCAGTCACCGAATGGGACGTAGACGGTGCCATCGTCAGGGGAGACCTGCACATGACCATGCAGGGCGCCAATGCTGCCGCCGCAATCCAGTGCCGGGTTGAACATGGGCACGCCGGCGCCGAAGGTCACGCCGCCATCGTCGGAGCGCGCGCAGAATGCCGCGGCGACGGACTGCGAACAGTAGTAAACCGCATAGCCGTCAGGATTGGGCACCCCCACGAAGTCAGGCGAATAGGGGCCTGAGCCGACTGTTTGGTGGTCTGCGCCGCCATTGGGCGGGCCGACCTGGCCGGGAATCCAGGTGTCGCCATCGTCATCGGTGATGGAGAAAACGCTGTTGGCCCCCGACAGCTGCGACTGGAAGGTTCGACCAGTGCTCTGCTCGGTTTCAAGGATCGGGTCAAGCGTGTTCACGTTGCCGGTGTAAGGCCGCGATTCCCAGACCGGTTCGCAGCTCGGCGGCAGCGGGTTGCCCGCCACATCCACCGTATCCAGATTCTCTACAAAGTTGATCTGCACCGGTTCCAGACCGGCAATGAACATCACCCGGCCGGTATTCGGATTGAAGCCAATCGTGGGTTCGCCAGCGCCGTTCGCCACACCGTTCGGAGACTGGTTGTAATAGAAACGGGGTGGCAGGCCGGTGGCGACAGGCTGGTCTGGCTGCTCTTCTTCGACCGGGATGTCCAGGGTGATCGTGACATCTGCGGTTCCGCCTGTCACCGCGTAGGGAAGCACCTCGACACGGTAGTTGACGGAACCACCACCGGCCGGCGTGATGATGGTTTCCGACGAGGGCGGGGCGTTGCCGGAGGAGCCGATCTCGCCACCATCTTCGCTCAGCAGATAAAGGTCGTAATCCTCTGCGGGAATCTGGGCAGTCAACAGGATGCGAATGGTCGCGGATGGATTCGTCGTCGCGAAGTCGGCCGGCAGATCAACCGTTAGATCAAAGCGATCGCACTGGGCGGACGCCGGGCACGGACCTGATACAGGATCGGAGACCAGCGAAGGCCCGGACGTGAAACTCAGCGCCGGCGTATCCAGCGACAGTGTGCCGCTCGCCGGGTCCGCGGCTTGGGCGACCAACCCGGCAGCAGAACAAACCAACAAGACGAGGGAGGCGAGCGCGCGCGACGGCGTGACCTTGAGCATGGCGAATCCAGGCGAAGTTTTCAGAACCGCACTCTTGAGTACGAAATCGCCGCAAACTACGACGCGCCAATCCGTGGACTTATTTTCCCAATTCTAGGCAGGTCGCCCAGAAACGTCCAGTCGTGTAGAGCGACCCGCGCACCTGCACGGATTTGATCCTCCAGTCCGGCGCCGTGTATCGCTTCGCTCCAACCCATTCGGTAATGTCATGGATGCACCGGTCGATTTTGGGAGGGGACATGCGCTATCGAGTCGTGATGTTGGGCTTCGCGGTGTGCATGGTCGTCAGCATGGCTGCGGCGTCTGCGCCGCCGGTGGCGCTCGCGGAGTCGTACCAGGGTGACGTGGAGCTATCGCAGTACTGGGTGAGCGAGAAATTCGACGGTGTTCGTGGCTACTGGGATGGTCGGCAACTGCTGACCCGTAGCGGCGCGGTGATCGACGTACCGGACTGGTTCACTCGCGATTGGCCGAAGACCGTGATGGACGGTGAGCTTTGGGCCGGCTACGACGGGTTCTCTCGCATTTCAACGCTGGTCCGCACCGCAGGCCCCGAGCATCCGGGCTGGAAGGCGGTCACCTATCGCGTTTTTGACCTGCCGCAGCACGGAGGCAATTTTAACGCTCGTGTGCCGGCCATTCGCGAGACGGTGAGCGCGATCAATCAGGCCTGGGTGCTGGCGGTCGATCAGTTCAAGGTCCGTGACGCCGCGGAGCTGGATGCCGCGTTGTCCGACGTTCTGGCGCGAGGTGGTGAAGGTCTGATCCTGCACCATGGTCTGCGCAGCCATCAGCCCGGTCGCAATTCCGGTTTGTTCAAGCTCAAGCCGTTTGAGGATGCTGAAGCCCGAGTGGTCGCGATCAATCCGGGCCGGGGTCGGTTACAGGGCATGATGGGGTCGATCGACGTCCGTACGCCGGATGGCCGGGTTTTCGCTCTGGGGACCGGCTTCAGCGACGAGCAGCGGGCCGATCCGCCGCCGTTGGGCGCGTGGGTGACCTATCGCTACAACGGTTACACCGCCAATGGCCTGCCCCGGTTCGCCCGCTTTCTACGCCTTCGACCGGGTGGGCCGCCTCCAGAGATATCGGCACAGCCACAAACCTCTGAGTGAGGCTGCCTTGGGGCTTATTACTTGGTGGCGTTGCGTTCGGGCAATAGCAACTGGGGGTCGATGCGGACCTTGCCCCAGTTCATCGACCAGTGCAGATGCGGGCCGGTCGCGCGGCCGGTGGCGCCAACCTTGGCGATGGCCTGACCCTGCGTGACCACGTCGCCTTCGGCGACCAACGTGTCGGACAGGTGGATGAACGTGCTGGTAATACCGTGGCCGTGGTCGACGATGAGCGTGCCACCGGTGAAGTACATGTCCGGATGCCACAGCGTCACCACGCCGCCGGCGGGGGCCAGCACCGACGTGCCGGTGTCGCCGGCGATGTCCAGGCCGCTGTGCGGTGACTTGGGCGTGCCGTTGAGAATGCGCTGACTGCCGAACACACCGGTGACGATGCCATCCACCGGCCATAGAAAGGCTTCAGTGAAGTCGGTGCGCTGGGACTCGACGCCGCGGCCCTTGCGGATCTGGACCACGTCTTGCCAGATTCGGTCCTGAACTTCCTGGGTGCGGGGCGGCGTGACCTTGTCCTGGGGCAGGCCATCGATTCGCTGGACCTCGAATTCGCGATTTGCCACCGGGACGATGAGTTCGGCAGTGCTGCCATCTACGTCGGTCGCGCGGAGGGTCACATCGCCCTCGAAGGCGCGGGCGACGGCAAAGACGAAGGCGCCCTCCGCCGACACGGGCAGGCTTTGCCCGTTCATCGTGACGGCGGCACCTGCCGACGTGGCACCGCGCACCATCGCGCCCTGGGTGACGTCATCGCGCAGAGCCAGCGTGGGTTCTGCCCAGGCCGGTGCCGCGAGGGTCGTCCCGATGAGCAGCGCAATCGCCAACCGGATCATGCGGCGTTACGGGCGTTGAGAAAGTCGATGGCCTTGGCGATACGCGATTCGGTGCGCTCGCGGCCCAGCAGCGCCAGGGTCTCGTCGATGGGTGGCGATACGGCATCGCCCGAGATCGCGACACGGATGGGCTGCGCGACCTTGCCCAGGCCCAGTTCGCGGGTTTCCGCAACGCTGTGCACCACCTGGTGGGCCGCCTCGCCGGTCCATTCCGGCAGGGCGCGGAAGCGCTCCAGCAAGTCGGTCAATACCGCCTGGGTGTCGGCCTTGAACCACTTCTTGACCGCCTTTTCGGCGTACTCGGTCGGCTCGTTGTAGAAGAACAGGCTTTTTTCCGTCATCTCGACCAGTGTCTTGCAGCGTTCGCGCTGCGACTTGATCACATCGATCGGGTCCGGGCCGTTAGCCAGATCAACGCCGGCTTGGTCGAGGTGCCAGCGCCAGTGTTCCAACACAATCGCCGGGTCCAGGTTCTGCATGTGTTGGTGGTTGATCCAGTTCAGTTTGCTCGGGTTGAACGCCCCGGCGCCCTTTTGCACCTGCTCGATGCGGAAGTGCTCCAGCATCTCCGCGCGGGTGAAGACTTCCTGGTCGCCATGCGACCAGCCGAGCCGCAC
>JAGLCS010000164.1 GCA_023146115.1 Abyssibacter sp.
AGATAATTCAGTAAGGCTTCCGGCAGATAGCCCTCGTCGCGGTAGCTCATGACGCCGACCGCGCCGTGTCGCTTCGACAGGCGCTTGCCGTCCTCACCAAGAATCATCGGCACGTGGGCGTAGATCGGAACGCTGGCTCCCAGTGCCTGCAGGATCTGGATCTGCCGGGGTGTGTTGTTCACATGGTCGTCGCCGCGGATGACGTGGGAGATGCCCATCTCGTAGTCGTCGACCACCACCGTGAAGTTGTAGGTGGGCGTGCCGTCGCCTCGGGCGATGATCAGATCGTCGAGTTCCTTGTTCTGGAAGCTCACACGCCCCTTGATCAGGTCGTCGAAGGCGGTCTCGCCTTCATCCGGCGAGCGGAACCGGATCACCGGATCAATGCCAGGGACGGGGTCGCTGCGATGGCGGCAGCGGCCGTCGTACATGGGTTTGCGGCCGTCGGCGCGCGCCTGTTCGCGCATCGTCTCCAGCTCGTCCTTGGTGCAGTAGCAATGGTAGGCGTGGCCGTCATCCAGCAGCTGCTGGGCGAGCGCGGCATAGCGATCAAAGCGTGCCGTCTGGAACACCGGTGGCTCGTCGGCTTCCAGGCCCAGCCAGGCCATGCCATCGAGAATCGCCTGCACCGACTCCTCGGTGGACCGCTCGCGGTCGGTGTCCTCGATGCGCAGCACAAAGCGTCCGCCTTGCTGGCGTGCGTAGAGCCAGGAGTACAGCGCGGTGCGCGCGCCACCTATATGCAGGTAGCCGGTCGGGGAGGGAGCGAAGCGGGTGGTGACGGACATGGGGCGTTCAGCTGGGGCATCGAAGGGCGCGTAGTGTATCAATGCGTTGACGCCAACACCGGCCGGGGCGACGCTTGGCAACCCTCCGCCATTGCCCACCTCCGACCATGGCCACGCTGTTCGTTGAAGAACTCGCCAATCTCGATTTCGCCTATCTGGATCCGCAGCGCGGACTGGTCGGCGAGACCTATCTGCTGGACCTGGAACTAACCGGTGATCTCGACGCGCAGGGCATGGTGCTGGATTTCGGCCGGGTCAAGCGCGAAATCAGGGACGCCGCCGAACGGTTGGTCGACCATAAGCTGGTGGTGCCGGCCCAGTCGCCGGCGGTTGCCTACGATGCGTCGGTCAACCGTGTGCTGCTGACCCTGGTTGCGGGCGGCATGATCGAGGTGGTTTGTCCGTCCCAGGCGCTGTGCCTGATTGATGCTGGGCAGGTCGGCATCGACACTGTTGCGGCTGCCGTGCGTGAGGTGGTTCGAGGCCAGGTGCCGGGCAACGTCAGCGACGTGGACGTGGTGTTGCGCCCCGAGCAGATCGATGGCGCCTGGTACCACTACTGCCACGGATTGCGGAAACATGACGGGGATTGTCAGCGTATCGCGCATGGTCACCGTTCGCGGATACGCATTGAGCGCGCTGGCCGCCGCGACGAGGGGCTGGAGCGGGCCTGGGCCGCTCGCTGGAACGACCATTTCCTGGCCACCGGCTCCGACGAACTGCCGGCCCAGCGCGTGGCCCATCGGCGCTTCGGCTATGACGCACCGCAAGGGCATTTCGAGTTGGAACTTCCGGCGTCACTCGTGGATATTCTGCCGACCGATACCACCGTCGAGCAGCTTGCAGAATTCACTGCAACGACGCTGGCAGGGCAACTGGGGGAACCGGTTGCCGTGCGGGCATACGAGGGCGTGCGCAAGGGGGCGAGGGCGATGGCGAGCGGAGTCGCTGGCTGAATAGATCGAAGTTTCCCTAGCGGCTCATCGCGACCGCGAGATGGGAACGAACCTTGCGATAACGCTTCATGTAAAGTTTTTGTAAGCGACGGGTGAAGCGTCGCAGCGATGCTTGGGGGCAACCGTGGTCTGGGGTGGCGAAATGTCTGATTCGTTTGCGCGTGGCGCGGCACGCTGGCTGCTGCTGGCCTGCATGCTGCCGGTGCTGGGCGCCTGCACGGGCGATTATTCCGGCGAGGCGGATGCCGTCTCCGAGTCGGCCGATCCGAACGAGGATAGCGGCGACGGTGGTGAAACCGGGGACGGCGGGGGTGACACCGCCGGTGACGGTGGCGACGATGGGACGGGTGGCGCCGGCGGCGGAGACGGCGGTGCCGTCGCGGATGCCGGACCCGACCTCGACAATGGCAAGCGTCAGTATGCGCAGCTTTGCGCCAGCTGCCATGGCGATCGTGGCGAGGGCGGCATTGGCCCGGCGATGACCATGGCGCAGTGCCCCACCTGCCGCGGGCTGGATACCTTGATCCCGGAAATCGACGTCAACATGCCGTCGACCAATCCATCGCGCTGCGTTGATGATTGTGCCGAAGATATCGCGCAGTACATCTGGGATGGTTTTCCTGACGACACCAGCGACTCGGGCGATGGCTCGGTCGGCGACGGCGGGTCCGGTGGCAACGATGGCTCGGACGGCGGAGATTCCGGAAACGGCGACGGTGGATCAGGTGATGGAGGTTCCGGTGGCAGCGACGGAGGCTCGGATGGAGGCGACGGCGGATCCGGTGACGGCGGCTCCGGCGATGGCGGCTCCGACGCTCCCGACCCGACCTGTAGTGTCGAGATGCGCTTCCAGAGCAACTGGAATGTCGGGTTTGTCACGGAGGTCGTGATCTCCAACTTCAGCGGTCAGGCCATCGACGGCTGGGAAGTGGCGTTCACCTTCGCCAATGGCCAGCGGGTCACCAACGCCTGGAACACCGATCTCGCGCAGTCCGGCGCGGCAGTCTCGGCGCGCAATGTTGACTACAACAGTCGCATCGACAGCGGCGCCCAGACCTCATTCGGTTTTCAGGGCGAGCATGGCGGCACCAACGAATTGCCGACCGATGTACGTCTGATCGCCGATGGCTGCATCACGGCTGACAGTGGCGCCGGCGGCGATTCTGGCTCGGACGGCAATGGCGACGACGGCGGCGGCGACGGCGGGACGGGGGGCGACGATGGTGGTGAACCGCTGGCCTGTGCGGAGCGCGCCGCGGCACCGCGGATGTTGCGCCTGCTCACGCGTCGTGAGTACGACCGCACCATCGCCGATCTCACCGGGCTGACGGGCAGTTTCACTGCCGATTTTCCGGTCGAGGCGCGCGTGGCCGGTTACGACAACAACGCCAACGTGGCCGTGGTGACCAGCCGGCATGTCGACCAGTACCTCGCCGCCGGCGCCGCCGTGGCTCAGCGCGCCGTGGCGGAGCGCCGCGACCCGTTGCTGGGGGATTGCAGTAGCGGCGACGCCTGCCTCAACGCATTCATCGATACCTTCGGGCGCCGCGCGTTTCGGCGGCCGCTGACGACTGCGGAGCGTGACGGCTACCGCGATCTGAACCGGGACGAGCTCACCGGCGGCGACTTCGATACGGCCATGGCGTTGATCATCCGCGCCATGCTGACATCGCCGAACTTTCTCTATCGGGCGGAGATCGGTGAGGCGTCGGGCAACGGCATCTACAGGCTGTCCGGCTACGAGGCGGCGACGGCGATGTCCTATGCATTGTGGGGCAGCATGCCGGATGCGGCATTGCTGCAGGCCGCGGCTGATGGTGATTTGGCCGGCGGGGCCGGCCGTGCCGCGCAGGCTGAGCGGATGCTGCAAGATCCGCGTGCGCGCGAGCAGATCGCCAACTTCGCCAGTCAGTGGACCGGGGCGTACCAGATTCTCGAACAGTTCAAGGACTACGAGATCTACCCGCGATTCAACGACACCGTGCGCGAGTCCATGGTCGAGGAGTTCTCCCGCTTCGTGAATCACGTGTTCCTGGATTCGGAAACGCGCAGCCTGACGGAGCTTTACACCGCGGATTACGCCTTTCTCAACGGCGCCCTGCGGAGCTTTTATCGCCAGCCGGGCTCGACATCCGATACGGCCTTTGCCCAGCAAACCGTGGCTGATGGCACACGCGGGGGGCTGCTGGCCCTGGGCAGCGTCGTCGCCAGCCATGCACATTCCAACGAATCGTCGCCGATCAAGCGCGGCGTATTCGTGCG
>JAGLCS010000165.1 GCA_023146115.1 Abyssibacter sp.
GGTGTCGGTGACTATCGCGAAAACGAGAATGGGCAAACGGTGGACGACTCCGGCGAGGTCGTGGATATCGAAGGCTTCCAGTCGGGCACCAACGACCCGTTCTTCGGCGCGCGCCAGCTGGCCCAGCTGCTGGCCTCGAGTCCGGCGGCGCAAGACTGTGCCGTCACCCAGTACTACCGCTATACGCGTGGCTACGTGGAGGGCGAACGCGACGGCTGCGTGATCGAGGAGCTGACGCAGGCGTTCCGCGACAGCCAGCTTGATCTCAAACAAATGCTGATCAACCAGATCGAACATCCGAGCTTCATGCGTCGGCATGCAGGAGGTGAATCGTGATTCGTCGACCGATCTCACGCCGGGGCTTTCTGCGCGGCATGGCCAACGCCGGTGCAGCACTGCCGTTGTCGGCCCTGTTGCATCGGTCCGCCTTGGCAGCCGAAAACGCCGGCGTGCCCCGCGCGCTGTTCGTGTTCATCCCCGATGGCTGTGCGCCGGAGCTATGGCATCCCAGCGGAGGCACCTACAACTTCACGCTGCCGACGATGACCGATCCGCTGGAATCCGTGCGGCAGCATTGCGTCTTCCTGCGCGGGCTCAACATGTATTCCGGTGGTTCCACGCATGAGGGTGGTGTGGCCAAGGTGCTGACGGCGACCGGCGACCTCTCCATGGACGTGTTCGTGGGGCAGTACTACAAGGATCAGACGCCGCATGCCTCGATCCATCTTGGCGTGGCGTCGAATCACCAGAACGGTTCCGGCTACATGTCCTACCTGGGTTCCGGACAACCGGTCTCGCCGGAAGACAATCCGCTGTCGGCCTACGAGCGCCTGTTCGGTCCGCCTGGCGGCGTGGAAGACATCGAGAACCGTCGCAAGCTCTCGGTGCTGGACGCCGCGCTGGCGGATATCAACAGCTTGCAGACACGGCTGGGCCAGGCCCAACGCCAGAAGCTGGAACTGCACATGGAGTCGGTGCGTGAGGTCGAGAACCGGATTCTGGCCGCCGATCAGGCCGGGGCGGGCGAATGCTCGCAGCCGGATTGGAATCGCCAGGGCTGGTCGATTCCCGACGGCTATAATACCTATCCGAACTACCACGACCGTGATGACCAGTTCGCGACCGTGGGCAAGCTGCAGATGGACCTGGCCGTGCTCGCTTTGGGCTGCGACATGACCCGCAGCATCTCACTGCAATGGTCGCACCCGGTCAGTCCCACGCATTTGCAGCCGGAAACCGGAGCCTCGCAGCGTCATCATGACTCCTCGCATTTTGATGCGAACAATCTCGATTCCGCCGAGAACTTCACCCGCTACAAGCGCTGGTTTTCGGAGCAGTTTGCCTATCTGCTGCGTGAACTGGACGCGCATCCCGACGGTAACGGGACCTTGCTCGACAACACGGCGATCTTCCTGTGTTCGGAGCTGGGCCATTCGTCGCTGCATAACCATCGCAACATGCCGTTCATTCTGGCCGGCCGGGCGGGCGGACTCGAGACCGGCCGCTACCTCGATTACTCTGCCGCCAATGGCGGAGACGGTGAGACGCACGCCAAGTTGCTGGTATCGATCGCGAACGCGGTCGGCATACCGATCAACAGCTTCGGGTATACAGGCCACGGAGACGGGCCGCTGCAAGGACTGTACGCATGATTCGATCGTGGCTGGGCGGGGCGTTGCTGCTGTTTCCCATCGCCGCACAGGCGGTGGAGATTGGCCAGGTGGCGCCGGAGACCCAGGGGCCGCGGCTGCTTTATGACCACACCATCGATTTGAAAGAGCTGCGGGGCAAGACCGTGTTGTTGGACTTTTGGGCATCCTGGTGCGGGCCCTGCAAACAGTCGCTGCCCATGCTCGACGAGATGCGCAGTGACCTGGTCGCCGCCGGCTACCCGGACATGTTCGAGATCATCGCGGTGAATCTCGACGAGGATCCCGAGGCAGCCAAGAAATTCCTCCAGCGGTATCCGGTGAGTTACCCGGTTATTTCCGACCCCGCGGCCGAACTCGCCGTGCTCTACAAGATTCCCACCATGCCGACCACGTTCATCATTGATCCAGAGGGTGTGGTGGTGTGGCGGCACGAGGGTTTCCGCCCCGCTGAACTCAGCGACATCCGACGCCGTCTGGTCCAGACCATGAACGGTGAGGCCACGCCATGAAGCAAATCACCCGGCTTGTTCTTTCGGCGCTGACGATCTGTCTCTGCTCTGCCTGTTCGACCACGCCGCTCAAGCCCTGGGAGCGGGGCCATCTCGCCGAACCGACGATGAGCTGGGAGCCGGACCCGCTCGCAAGCCAGCTCGACTCACACGTTTACTTCAGCAAGGAAGCGTCCACCGGCGGAGCCAGCGTGGGTGGCGGCGGCTGCGGCTGTAACTAGGGCCTGCGAGCATTCCATGACCGATTCCAAGCAACGCCCCGCGAGCAAGGCCCTGCAGGCACTGACCGCAGCCGCCATGTCGCTGCCTGCGTATCAGGTGGCTGCGGCGACGCGGGACGAGACGGCGCGCGTCTCGGTCCGCACGGCGCTTTACGACGAAGCCGAGCTGGATTCGCAGCAGGTGTCGTCAACAACCACCGAGCGCTATGACATCGAAATCGGGCAGCTGCGGGCAAGCGCTCCGGTGGGCGAGCGGTTCTCTGTCGCCCTGGATGTCGCTTACGAGACGATGTCCGGTGCCTCGCCCTGGTTTGTCCAGCCGGACGCCGATGGCGCACCCGTGCAGGTCATGAGTGGCGCCACCATCGACGATGCGCGCACCGATCTGCTGCTGTCCGTCTCACGGTACAGTGCCAGCGGACGGCGGGTGTCGGTGTCTGTCGGCCAATCGACCGAGGACGACTACGAGTCGCAAAATCTGGGCATCGAGGTCGAGTGGGAAGACGATGACAAGATGACGGCGTACACCGTGGGCGGCGGGTATGCGTCCGATACGATCACACCCACCGATGCGCAGACGCGATTCCCGAGCCGCCCCGATGAAGAGGACAAGCAGTCTCTGACGCTGCTTGGCGGGGTGTCCCAGATCCTCGGCCCCAAGACCGTTGTACAGACGGCCTTGTCGGTGAGCTATCTGGATGGCTATTTGTCGGATCCCTACAAGCTGGTGTTCGTCGATGATGACCTTCGCCAGGACGCCCGTCCGGATGGGCGCTGGACGGGCGCCTGGACGACACGACTGCGGCGTCGCTTCTCCAGCGTCGGCGCCACCGCACATCTGGATTACCGGCTCTACGGAGACGACTGGGAAGTCGTCTCGCACACGGTCTCACTGAGCTGGTATCAGGACATCGGTGAGCGAGTAACCGTCACGCCGAATCTGCGCTATTACAGCCAGAGTCAGGCCTTTTTCTATCGGCCGTACTTCCGTACCACCCGAGACGACAACCTGTACTCCAGCGACTACCGGCTATCGCCCTACGGCGCCCTGACGATCGGCCTGGCGGGCGAATACCGCTTCGACAGCCTGAGTCTCACCGGCAGCATCGAGCAGTACGAAAGCAGCGGCGACTACGCCCTGGGCTCCGTGGTCACCGAGAACCCCGGACTGGTGGACTTCACGTTGCTGGCCGTCGGGCTGAAGTACGCGTTCTAGGGAAACACTGATCTATTCACACCACCAAGACGGAGCCGGTTTTCGCGCAAGCCTAGGCGGAGTGAGTGCGGTTTGGTCG
>JAGLCS010000166.1 GCA_023146115.1 Abyssibacter sp.
ATGACCAAACTTCACTTCTCGCGCCTTGCCTGGCCTGTTGTCAGGCGGCAAATTGGCGGCGTGAATAACTCAGTGGTTCCTTAAATGAACGGATACATCATCAAGCGCAGCGAAATCGAGACACTGGCCGGAACCGACAAGACTCATTTCCTGAACGCCAACGCACGACGGATCAACAAATCCTTGGGCGACCTCACGGGGCTCACCGGGCTGGGTGTCCATCTGATCGAGATTCCGCCCGGCGCTGAGTCCACGGAGTTCCACGTGCATTCAGATGAGGACGAATGCGTTTATGTGCTGGCCGGAACGGCCGACGTGGACATCGGCGACAAGCGTTACGCGGTCGAGGCCGGCGACTTTATCGGCTACCGCGCCGGCGGGCTGCCGCACAGCATGCGCAACACCGGATCAGACACGTTGCGCTGCCTGGTGGCCGGGCAACGGCTGGCGTTCGACGCAGGCGACTATCCGCGCCAGGGCAAGCGCATCTATCGACGCACCGGGCATCCACCCGACCTCGTCGAGATCGCACAGATTCAGCATCCGACCATGGGCGGCAAGTAATCAGGCATGAAAAAGCCGGGCAGTTGCCCGGCTTTTTCGTGTCGCTGCGCGACCCTACATCACGCCCAGACGGCGGATGGTTTCCATGGTCAGTCCGCCCGAGGACAGCCCGTTGTCACGCTGGAAACGACTGACCGCCGCCATGGTCTGCTGACCAATGCGCCCATCAATCGGACCCGGGTTGTAACCGCGGGTATCCAGCGCCTGCTGCAACTTGCGCACGACACCCGGCGTGGTGTTGGTTTCACAGAGAATCGAACGCCAGGCGATCTTGGAATCGGTCACCTTCACCGACTTGGTCACCGTGTCGTACTCGGCGGGGATCGTCTTGCGAATCTCGCGAGACGGCTCGACCAGGCGTCGGACACGCACGGTCTCGTACTCGGCCGGCGTTGCCACCTTCCTCACCTCAGCCGGGCGCTCAAGCACCTTCTTGCGCACTGTGGTGTATTCGGCAGGAATCGTGATCTTGCGCGTGGTTGCCGGTGTCACGAGAACGCGTTTTTCCACATTCTTGTATTCGGCGGGCACTTCAACCAGGCAGAGAATTTCGCCAGTGGATTCGTCTAGCTTCTCGATCGGACCCCGGCCCTTCTTCCATGTCGTATAAGCCGGCCGCACGAGCTGACGCTCGGTGACAGTCTTGTAGACGGCCGGGACGGTATCGACCTTTTCGGTCGCAGGCTTGACCAGGATGCGCTCCTCGACCGTGCGGTAGACCGGCGGAGACACCTCGACGATCTTTTCCCCGGCTTCCTGAATCACGACGCGTTGCTCCGCCCACTCGTAGCGCGCAGGAATCACATCGATCTGCTCACCGGATGGCTTGACCAGGACGCGCTCGTCACGCTCCTCGTACTTGGGTGGCGTGACGACGCGGGCATAGCACTCGCCTGGCTTGGGGTTGGGGGGCAGCATTTCGTTGCCACCGACCGGACTGCTGGTCTGCACGGCTGGCGACGGCTGCTCCGCGTAGCGGCGCGCGGTTTCGGCCTGCTGAGCCTGGACGCGGCGTTGCGCTTCCAACTCTTGAGCCAGCGCCTGATTGCGGGCCCGCTGTGTGGCCAACTCACGCTCCAGATCGGGATCGCGGCTAGCTGGCGGCATCTGCGGCGGTACCACCCGGCTCTGGCGCTCCTGATCCAGTTCGGCCGACAACGACCGATTGGCGGCGCGCTCGGCGGCGAGTTCGCGCTCCAACGCCGCCACGTCAGCGTCATCGCCGGTAGACGAGGCAAACGGATTGGATGCACATGCTGTGAACAAGGCAGTCGCGGACACGACTACCAGCAGACCTGCGTTACGATTCATTGTTACTCCCTGAAGACGGCTAACCGCATGCGTCGATTACAAATCGTACGCGGACCGGCGCTGATTATCTCGTTGTTCACGTGAACGCTTCGTTAATTCCCCGAGACACCTGGAAAATTTTCGTGAATGCCGCGCGAATCAGCCCTAGGGCACACGCTCGTGTCACCGCCTGGGTAGCCGTCGAAGGCTCGTCGCATTGCTCCACATGACCGCTGACCGACGGCGGATCATCCTGCGGCTAGCCTGGCCGATCATCGGCGGGATGACGTCGCAAAACATCCTCAATTTGATCGATATCGCCATGGTCGGTCGCCTCGGTGCAGCGGCGCTTGCTGGCGTGGGACTGGCGGGCTTCCTGAATTTCATGGCGGTGGGCGCGATCATGGGGTTGTCGGCTGGCGTCCAGGCGACGTCGGCACGACGTGTAGGAGAAGGCCGGGACGACGAATCGGCCGTGCCGCTAAACAACGGCCTGTTGCTTGCCCTGGCAGCCGGTTTGCCGCTGTCGATCCTGCTCTGGTGGTTTGCGCCGATGATCGTCGCCACGCTGGTCGATGACCCCGCGGTCGTCGGAGAGGGCACCGCGTATTGGCAGGGGCGCCTGGTGGGGGTCGTGGCGATCGGCGCCAACTTCTGCTTCCGCGGCTTCTGGAGCGGCGTCGGCCACACCCAGGTCTATCTGCGCACGCTGGTGACGACCCATATTCTGAACGTGCCGATCAGCTATTGCCTGATCTTCGGCAAACTCGGTCTGCCGGAACTCGGCGCGCTCGGAGCGGGCATCGGCACGAGCCTCGCTGTGTGGATCGGCACGGGAATCTACCTGACCGTGGCTTGGCGTCACGCACAGCGACGCGGCTTTCTGCACGAACGAGGGCAACCCGGTGATTTCGCACGCCTGATTCGACTGGCCCTGCCGAACTCGCTACAGCAGTCGCTATTCGCCGCCGGGTTTGCGGTGCTGTTCTGGATGATCGGGCAGGTCGGAACGCCGGAGCTGGCCGTTTCCACGGTGCTGATCAACGTGATGCTGGTCGCCATTCTCCCGGCCATTGGCTTCGGGCTGGCGGCCGGGACGCTGGCCGGCCAGTCGCTGGGCCGCAAGGATGCCGACGACGCGCAGCGCTGGGCCTGGGATGTGATTCGCATCGGCTGTTTGTGGCTGGCCTTGCTGGGGCTGCCGATGTGCGTCGTCCCGAGGCTGTTGCTAGGCGTATTTCTCGACGAAGCTGCATTGGTCGAGCTTGGCAAGATCCCGCTGCAGCTGTTTGGCGTAGGGCTGATCATCGACGGAGCCGGAATCATTCTGATGCAGGCGCTGTTGGGCGTCGGTGCCAGCCGCAGCGTGATGTTTGTCGCGGTCGGCTTGCAGTGGCTGCTATTCCTGCCCGTGGTCTATGTCCTCGGACCCATCCTGCAATACGGCCTGATCGCGATCTGGCTGGCGATGTTCGTTTGGCGCGGCCTGCAGACCGGTCTGTTCATCTGGCTTTGGCAACGGGGTGGCTGGCGTCATTCGCGTGTCTAAGAAAACACTGATCTATGCACGCCGCCAAGCTGCTGCCTGAAAACGGGCCAGGCAAAGCGCGAGAAGTGAAGTTGGTCATTCCGAATGAGCGGCGAGTGATGCCGCATGGCCTGTTTTCAGGCGCAATCCGTATGGAACGGGCCGTGTTTCAGACAGCGATCAGGTGCACAGCGGAGGGGTTTTCGTCAGACCGTGCGATTTGCAGCGCGCGCTGAGCCAGATCAATGAATTCGGACACGCTGCCCAAGTCGCTAGGCTTGCCGACCGCGATGCCCGCATTGACCAGGGAGTGACCGACCGGAGACCGTGGGTCATGAATGCTTGCGGTGCGCACCTGCCCACGGAGGCGGTCCGCCAAGCCCCGAGCGGCAACTTCGTCTCCACCGGTTGCGATCACCGCGAACCGGCCGTCCTCCAGCCGCCCGACAAATTCATTCGAGCGCCGCACCGTCCCCAGCAACGCCTGCCCCACCTGCACCAACCGATCGGGCGTGGCCTCGCCTGCTTGCCCTGCAATGTCCGCCATCGCGAGCACGATCAACACCAGCGCGGTGTCATCGTTCATCGCCCAGTTCCAGCAACGGTCCAACTCGGCCTGGAAGGCATCCGCGGAGGGCAGCCCGGTCTCCAGGTCCGGATCTCGCAGGCGAATCACCTCCCTCGCCAAACCCCGCTCACGTGACACCTCGCGCCCCACGCAGATGATGTACTGACGCGGACCGTAGGTGACGCGACGTGCCCGAATCTCGATGGGCATCCGTCGTCCGGGCCCATTAAACATCTCGAGCTCCACGGTCGCGTGCCCGTAGTACTCGATCGATGCCCGAAGCCGCTGCCAGCCAACCGGCCCGGCCGCAAACAGACGTTGCGCGTTAAGCGACCCGCGGTGGACCTCGGCTCGATCGGTGCCCGTGATCCTGCGGACCTCGATATTGGCCTCGACGATATAGCCGGTGCTCATGTCGACAACAAACAGATAGTCGCGACACTCATCAGCCAAGGCGAAGAACAACTCCAGCCGCTGCGCGTGTTCGGCCATCTGCGCACGGACTCGCGCGCTGCCAACGGCCGCGTGAATTGATAGCGACAGACGGGCAGGGTCCAGGTCGTCCTTGGCCAGCACGTCGTGCGCGCCCTGCCGAATCGCATCGCGGGATAACGCGACGTCCATCCCGCCGGAGATCAGCACCAAACCGACTGGTTCGATGTTGGCGAGCATGTTGAGCAGGTCCAGGCCCGTCATATCTGGCAGCCCCTGATCGATCACCATGCAAGCGACACGGTGACTGCGCAGCAACTCCAGGGCATCCTGCGCGGTTTCCGCCTCGACAAGCTTAAGGCCGACGGTCGCACCATCGGCCAGCATACGGCGAATCAGCAGGCGGTCAGACGCGCTGTCGTCGACCACCAGAAGCTGATCGCGGTCTGCTGAATCCTCGCCAGATGGACCGGATCCGCGGCGCGGTCCGCGCTGCGCAGGCGCCTGAGAACTCGCGGTGGAATCCACTCGTTTCTGCATGGCCGCAGCATACATCGGCGGACGGGCATCACGGGCCGCGGCGCGAGACACCGAAGTGGTGTCGAAATCAGGCCGCCAGCAACGATTGCTGGCGGCCCGCAGGCAACTAAGCCGGTGTCGCCAACCGAGTGGAGACAGCCTCGCCCAGCATCAGCCGGGCGCGCAGCACAATGTCGTCCATGGATGGCGACCGCGCGAACATCTTGTGTGCCCGCGCGCGGACTTCGTCCACCGATGGCAACTCGGGCAGCTCGGGCAACTCGAAGTGCTGGATCGCGTCCCGACCGCGGTCGATACGGGCAGCCAGATTGCGCTTGAAGTCCTCGACGGCGATGCCGCTTTTCGTCAACCGGGCATGCACGCTGTCGGTGAGCGTGTCCGCGCAGAATGTGGCGGCCAGCTGCGCCGCCACCCGGTCCTTAAGCTCGGAGGACAGCTTGCGCTCGCCGGCGAGCACATGCTTTGGCGGCTGCTTGAGATCCCAGACGACCCCCACCCACGACAGCATTTTGAGGATGTAGAACGTCGGGTCCCACTCATACCAGCGGAAGCCCTGGCGGGTGCTGGACATGAAGTAGTGATGGTTGTTGTGCCAGCCCTCGCCCATGGTCAGGAAGGCCAGCACGGCGTTGTTGCGCGAATCGTCGCCGGTCAAATAACGCTGCCTGCCCCAGACGTGGCAAAGCGAATTGATCGTGAACGTCGAGTGATAGACCAGCACCGTGGAGAAGAAGAACCCGAACCACAGGCCGGACCAACCGAACAGCGCCAACACGGCCACACCCAGCACGATGGCGGGCATGAACCGGTTGTTGTCCAGCCAGACCAGCTCAGGGAACTTGGTCAGATCCTGCACGTTATCGTAGTTCGCATCCTGGGCCTGGTTGTTCCAGATCCAGCCCATATGGGAGAACCAGAACCCATACTGCCGCGGGCTGTGCATGTCCTTCGCGGTATCGGAGTAGCGATGATGATCGCGGTGCTTCGATGCCCACCAGATCAGTCCGGACTGCGCGGTCGACTGCGCCACGAATCCGAGCATGAACTGGAACACGCGACCGGTCTTGTAAGAGCGATGCGCGAAAAAGCGGTGATAGCCGGCGCCGATGGCGAAGATGCGCACCCAGTACAGGGTGACGCAGACCACGATGTCCGTCGTGGAAATGCCGGTAAAAAAGGCACCCAGCGCCGCGATATGCACGCCGAAGAAGCCGAGCATCGCGCCCACACTGGCGGGAGTGAATTTCTTGTCGTACGTCAGTTCAGCCATGAGTCTCGTCGTTTGTCTGTCCCCGGCCACCGCCCTGTTGCAGCGTGCCGCGCACCGGTAGGGACCTGCCATCGTCAGACAGGCAAGTTTGGTGCCCCGAACCAACCAGCACGTTTACTGCCGTACTACTCAGTTCGTTCCGTGCTCACGAGTCGATGCGAACCGGATGTCGGGCCACCGCTCTTCCGTGAGCTGAAGATTCACGCGGGAGTTCGCGAGATAAACATGCGCGCCTGCGTGATCCACTGCGATTCTAGACACATTCTTGTTAAGGAAGTCTTTCAGTATCGACGGATCGTCCGCTGTAACCCAACGAGCGGTCGCCACCGGCGCCTGATCGTACTTGCAGTTCACGCCGTATTCGTCCGCCAGCCGCTGACGAACCACGTCGAACTGCAGCACCCCCACCGCGCCCAGAATCACATCGTTGTTGCTCTTCGGGCGAAAGACCTGGGTCGCGCCCTCCTCGCAGAGCTGATCCAGCCCCTTGTTGAGCGCCTTCGCCTTGAGCGGATCGGCCAACACCACACGCTGGAACAGTTCCGGCGCAAAGTTCGGCACACCGCTGTAGATCATCGCCGTGCCTTCCGAAAACGAATCCCCGATGGAAATCGTGCCGTGGTTATGCAGGCCGATAATGTCACCCGGCCAAGCCTCTCGTGCGGCCCCACGGTCGGAGGCCATGAACGTCACCGCGTCGGAAATGCGCACGGCCTTGCCCTGGCGCACGCTGTGCAATTGCATACCCGGCGTGTACTTGCCCGAGCAGACCCGCATGAAGGCGATGCGGTCGCGGTGGCGCGGATCCATGTTCGCCTGAATCTTGAACACGAAGCCGGTGAGTTCGCCGTGCGTCGGCACCACTGATTCCGGCTCGGCCTCGCCCACCGTGGCCTCACGCGGCAGCGGTGGCGGCGCCCAGTCGGCGAATCCGTTCAGCAGTTCGCGCACGCCAAAATTCGAGATCGCCGCACCGAAGAACACCGGTGTCAGCTCACCGGCGCGATAAAGCTCCAGATCGAAACCATGCCCGGCCGCCGAGACGAGTTCGATCTCTTCCAGCAAGGTCTGGTAGATCGAGCCGAAACGTTCGGCCATGCCTTCGGCCCGCAAGCCCTCGATGGTCTCGATATCGCTGATCCGTTCTTTCGGACCGTCGTACAGGTAGAAGCGGTCTTCGAGCAGGTGATAAACGCCAGCGAAGTCTCG
>JAGLCS010000167.1 GCA_023146115.1 Abyssibacter sp.
CGTGAATAGATCAGTGTTTCCCTAATGAAACACTGATTCAACCAGTGCATCGAAAGCCTCACGCGTGATGTCGCCATCCATAGTAGCGAGGCCACGCACGACGTCGTCCAGGCTGCGCTCACCGCCGCTTTGTTCGCGAATCTCGGCGTCGATCGCTCGCAACCGTCCCACGGCTTTAGCAGTGATCGGACCATGCGATCGATCCACGTCCAGCGACTCGGCTTCGGCGCCCCACTCGGCGAGTGCCCGATGGGCCGCTTCGTAGCGCTCGGTGCTGAGCGTGCCGGAGCGGTGCAGGACTTCCAGCGAGTAATACTCGGCGAGTCCTTCGACAATCCAATCGGCCTTGGGACCGCTGCTCGCACTCATCGCAACATGCACCAGCTCGTGAATCATCGTGCTGGTGCCATTGCCACTGATCATGGGGCGATCGGCATGGAGATAAAGCGAGTTCGGGGCCGACAGCGCTCCACGCCACATCGGATCATCCGCACTGACGATAAGCAGCCGCTCCGGAAACTCGGGGAAGAGCTCCTGCATGGTCGGCAGCGTCCATCGCAGAAACGCGATCATGTCCATGCGCTTGATGCCCTGATCCACCGGGGCCGACACGGTGACCTTGGTACCACCAATGGTTTCGCGCCGAGTACCGATCTCGCCCATGAGCAGCCAACCGGTCGGGCGGTCGATCAGGCGGTCGTCATCGTCGACCTTGAAACGACCGCTGGTGTACTGCGGGTAACGGGTCACGACGGACCAACTCTGCGGCACATTGATCTCGAGCTTGGCTTTCGACTGGGTGCCATCCTTGAAATCAGTACGGACCGGCGGCACCAGATCATCCGCGCGGAACAGCGCCCAATCGTCTGTCATGTACCCGTCGTAGCGCCCATTGCTGCGCTGGCTTTCCAGTTGGACATCGTATTGCAGCCAGGCGTCTTCATCCGGCGGCGTCCACAGCGCTTCATTGCCCTGCATCGATAGCTGGCCGCTACTGAGCAAACCGCTGTGCCGAGCAGGGTCGATATAGAAGCGCATCCAGTTCACCCACTCCGGATTCTCCGACAAGCGAATCTTGACGGTGGCGATCTTCTCATCGGGTTTGACCCAGGCGGTGTAGAAGATGGTGAAGGCCGGCCGCTGCGCTTCCGGCGGTGCAGGCCTCGGTTGCAGGAGACTGCAACCGCAGAGGGCTATCGCGATCAATGCGACGGTTAATGCGATCCGCATGAAATCAGTTGTTCCTGGGTTGGTGTGACAAGGGGGTTTGGGAGCGAACCTTACCAACCTCGGTTCTGGGGGCAGCGGCTTCGGCGACGCAGGGTCCATTGGAGCAAACGGCTTCCCGATTCAGACTTGGGGCATTAGCCAGTCGTCATTCATACCGGAGTATCCTCGGCTCATAACAAAAGATCCCAGGGTGCGAGTATGAGACTGACGTATCGCCGGTTCATGGTGATTTGTCTGGCTGCCGCGGTCGCAGGCTGCAGCGGTGACGAGGCTTCGAACAACGAACATGGCGCCAGCGGGGGCGTGACCCCAACTCAACCCGATGGGCTCGATCGCAGCTGTGACACGGCGCCCTACCCCTCTGCGGAATGGACGGCTTGCGAGGCCGCGAACTTTGCGCGAACGCTGGAAGCCACCACAGAACAGCTGTCGCCGGACTTCGAGTCGCGCTGGGTTGCACAGTCGGCCACCAATTTGCTGGCGTGGACCGAGCGTTCGCTGACGGACCCCAGCTGGCTGGACCCGCGTTCCGGCAATACGACCGTTACGCCGCTTTGTGCAACCTGGTCGCTGCAGTGCACTGGCGATCCGTTCCGCCACCCCAGTGTAGATGGACCGGATGGCAGCTCCTTTTACGAGACCGAGGCCGAAGTCATTCCGGTCGTGTTCTACGACGAGGGCTGTGCGCGGATCAGCGGACGAGTGTGGGCACCTCGGATTTCGACCGGTCAACGACTGCCCGCCGTGGTGATCGAGAATGGTTCGATCCAGGCCCCCGAAACCGCCTATTGGTGGGCGGCGCAACTGCTGGTGCGCGCCGGCTACGTGGTCATGACCTTCGACCCTCGCGGCCAGGGACGCTCTGACCTGCAGACGCCGAACCTGGGGCAAGGCGGCAACATCAACGCGAATGTCTTTGTGACAGGCCTGGTCAATGCCATCGATTTCTTCCGATCGGATCCGTCCACACCGTATTCCTGGAACGAGACCTGCTCGGGCACCTACCCCACCCCGGTGAACGCAAACAATCCGCTGCATGACCGGATAGATCCGGACCGGCTGGGAATTACCGGGCATTCAGCGGGCGCGATCGGTGTCTCCACGGTTGCCGGCCTCGGTGCAGACGGTGCAGAGCCGTGGTCGGGACTGCAGGATGCCGAGAACCCGGTCGATGCACTGGTCGCCTGGGATCCTTTGGTATCCGGGTCCACGCCCCTGCTCGCGGGCCAGTTTGCTGTTCCTCGTGTGCCGGGCCTGGGCTTGACCGGCGATTACATCAGCGCCGACGACCTGAGCGTGGATGTATTGTCGGGCGTGTTCACGCTGGCGCCCTACACGACACCGCCCGACCCGGAGCAGCACCTGGAGCTGGCGTTCAATGACTATGTTGCGGCCGGCGTACCCGTGTATGCGTTGACGATCGCCGGCGTGACGCACTTTGATTTCAGCCAGGTCCCGACCTTTCCGTCGACATCGTGGTGTCCGGATACGAGCAGTGGCGCCTGCCGCGGCGGTTGGGGAATCGGCCCGTTGCAGCACTACACGCTGGCCTGGTTCGATCGCTGGCTGAAGCGGCCAGGAGAATCCGGATATGACGATGCGGACCAGCGCCTGGTGGACGATGCAGGGCCTGAGGGCGCGGCCAAGCTCAGCTTTCGCTACCACTCTGCGCGCGCCTACCCCGACCGCTCGGGAGCTTGGCAGCGTTGCGACGATATCCGCGCTGGGTGCACGAATTAGGTCGCCGCTGCCGGACAGCCAACCCGGGCAGCCTGCCGTTTTGCGGCACGCCCCGGTCCGCAACCCCTATCTCTCCGGAGGCCCACCAAAAGCCGCGCATTAAATGGCGGAAAGGCGTCCGCCGATGCCTCGAGTTTTACGACGGTCTGAATCGCTCGGGCCGGACTCACACAACCGGTTGCGACGCCGAAACATCACGCTCATCGGCGCGTCCCCGGCAAGATGGTTTCAGTCGCGACTGTACGTAGCGATAATATAGCGGCCTGACGACCACATCCGTTTCTGGTCATCTCAAGACCCATCTTACGAGACCCTCTGTAATGCCCAACGCTTATCGCATGAGCGCGAACACTCTTTTGTCTGCCATTCTGATCACCAGCCTGTCCGCCTGCGGCGGCGGCTCGGGTGGCAGCAACAACTCGAACCCGCCGCTGGCGGATCAAGCCGTTACCGATATCGTCACGCCGGACGATTCCGCTGCCTACTTTTCGGCGGTGCTCGACTTGAGCAGAGCCTTCCAGATCAGTCGGTCGAAGGCCTCCCAGCCAAAGGCGCTGAACCAGAAAACCGTCACCACAACCGACTGCAACTCCGGCTATTACACCGAAGACGACGAGACCAATCGCCGGGTCTATGTCGATTGCGAATGGATTTCCGAATCCGGAAGCACGATCCAGCGACGTGTGCTCAATGGTCCGGAAACGCAACGCGTGCCGCTGCCGGATTCTGGCGACGCCGCTGGCGTGACCTGTGGTGCAGACACGGGGACGCAATATGGAGAACCCAGCCAGCGGCTTAGCGAGTACACGCATCTGCAATCCGACAACAACGTCAGAGAAAGCCTGCTCGAACAGAACCTGCTGGCCTCCTCGACCTTCGAGCTCGAAACCGTTGACTCGCAGAACTACCAGGACTACTGCATCGAATTCGATGGCGTTCGTGAAAACGACAACCTGCGGGATTCCCTGCCTGCCGCCGTGTTCGAATTCGGTCAACTCGTGCTGCACTCCAGAGAGCGTGCAGAGAACAGCGGGTTTATCGAAAGCCAGATCGACGGCGATGTTGCCCTCAATCTGGGCGAGCTGGAAGCCGGCTGCCCCATCGGGCCGGTGACGGTGGAAACCGTTGTCCCGCTTACGACCTCCAAGTTCTCCTACGTGACGTCAGCCGGCGAAATGCTGCTCACGGACAGCCGCGGAGAAACGGCCCATATCGAAGTGGTGCAGGCCAGCGAAAACGCCCAGTTCGCGATTACGGTGGGCGACACCACATCGACATATCGCTATTTCGACCTGATTTCCAACTGCGACGGCTTCTACTAAAGGTCACCAACCGACGCGCCAGGACGCGGCGGGGCGCCGTCCGCGCCCCCGCTGCGTTGTCATTGAGAACGCCACCGTTCGGTGGCGTTCTCGTGTCTGCGGCCAGGCCAGGCCGTCGATTCAATCAGCGGCCAGATGCGGGTGGTGGCCGACGTGGTCAATCTGCCCGGCAGTCGTCACGGCGATCATGCCCCGCAATCCTGCGCATCGGGGGGCCGCCGGTCTTCACTCCCGGGCAGGTACTCGGCGGCGCGCAGTTCCGCGGCAGACACGCCATCCAGTGCCACCACCATGTCGATCACGGCGCGACTGATGGGCTCCAGCGCCTGGACATCCACCATGTTCATCCGGTCCGCCGGGTCGAACAGATACATCGGCGCAGCAAGCAGGCTGACAACCGGTGTCGTAGAGAAGAAGTAGGCGGCATCGGTCGGCGGGTGCTTTGCTTGCGGCCGTGGCCAACCATAGGGAGGCATCATCAACGAACGTCGCAGGTCCTGCTTGCAGACGGCAGTGGCGACGATGTCCTCCAGCTGCGGGATGTAGCTCGTGAACCACCAGCGCGGTTCGGGCTTGTCGGTAGGCACCAGCCGGCCGTCGACCACGGTGGCCTCCAACGCCGCGTGTTCCAGGTGGATGGCGGCAACCACGTCGGACTGCAGGAACTCGCGGCGGCTGTCGACCATGTGGTGCAGCCCGGCCCCGCCGGACATGTGGCCCCCGTTGAGCAGGAACAGCAGATTGTGTGGCCGCTGCGATTCCGGCACCTGGGCCCAGTACCTGGCCTGGGCCATGACCAGCGCAACGCCGCTGGCGTCCTCGACGGCCGAGTGCCACGGGCCATCATGGTGGGAGCCGATCATGATCCACTCGTCGGACCGGCCCGGCAGCGCAGCCAGCACGTTGTGTGACGTGGCCCGACGACGTTCGCTGTGGTGCTCGATGCGGGCATGCACGGGGCCGTCACGCATCATCGCCAACAGCCGGTCGCCGGCGGACCGCGACAGGTAGAGACCCGGCGCCGAGCGTGGCTTGGCGTCGTAGGGCACGTAGTAGCGGTTGTCATCCCAGGGAAAATCCAGAATGCCGATGTAGCCGATGGCGCCCGCGGCGATCTCCGGGTCCATCACCTTCTGAAAGCGTTCGCCCATCGGCAGGACTTGCTGCAGGGTTTCGAACTCGTTGTCGGGGTCGTGGTGCCAGCGTGCGACATCGTCGCGAAGGGTCTTCTGGTCCATCACCATCAACGGATACTCAACCACCGCGATGCTGCCTGGCTTCACGTCGTCCAGCGTCGGGCTGAGCACAAGCTCGCCTTCCAGGTGGTCTGCATTCGCAGACAGCGGAATCGGCCAGGACGGAATCTCCGTGGCGTGCTCCGGCGCTCCGACCGGCCAGACAGTCAGCGACCAATGCTGTTCTTCATGCCGTTCGACCGCGATGGGGTCGAGCAGTACGTCCTGCAGACCCCACTCCCGGAACTTGGCCGCAGCCCATTGTTCGGTCCAGTCGTCAGCGGCCCAGCCGGGACGCCGAATACCCTGCGCCTCGATCTCGGCGATCCAAGCCGTGATGGTGCGGGTGTCCGGAAGCACCGGGGTGGCGGATGGTGTTTGCGATGGCCCGGCGCAGGCTGCAACCGCGGCGCAGGCCAGGGTCAGTGCGGTGGCGCGGGCCAGCAGTGCCGCCTGCATTCGATGGCGTATCAGCATGGCGTCAGCTCACTCGAGAGTCAGTTGTGGGGGAAAAGCCCGTCAGGGCCACCGTGGCGCCGATGCCCACGAGCAGGCCGACCCAGGCCGGAAACACGGCAATGGCGACGCCCGTGAGCAGGACGACCCCGCGTTCGGTGGGATTGCGCGGGATCGCCATGGCAACGAATCCACAGGCAAACCCGGTGAGCACCAGGGTGAGTGACAGCGCAATGCCCATCAGCGGCTTCAGCCCCGTCAGCAGCGGTAGCAGCAGAAACATCGCGGGCAGGCCCATGACGTAGTAGCTCGCAAGCCCCGAGAACAGCTGATCCATCGACTCCCGCCCGCGCTGCCATCGCTGCACGACGATCACATGCACCCCGGCCCAGAGACTGCCCTGCGTCGGAAAGAACGGCGCCGTCAACGCCATCAGCACGTTGCGGATGCCGACCGACAGATGCGAGCGGGCGGGGTTGATATCGACCGGGTCATCCGGTCGCTGGTCCGCCGACTGGCGCAACACCTCATTGCCGGTGACCAAATCCCCGAACAGGATGATGTAGGCGACCAGCGCCAACGGCAGGCATTGCAGCAGCAGGCTCACATCCGGCCAGCCGATTGCCAGCGGTGATGCCTTGGCCCAAACCTCGTGCACGGGCGGAAGGAGCACGCCCCACTGGATGTCGTAGTCGATCTCCCCGACCAGCGGCCCCACCAGCGCAGCCAGCAGAAAACCGGGGAGCAGTCCTAGCGACGCCAGGGTGCGAACAAAGCGGTTGCTGTCCCGCAGGCGCTGCAACGGCAGTGAAAACGCCAGCAGCAGACAGACGACACAGGCCAGCGTGGTACTGATCGGCTGCGCCAGCAAATACTTATCGGCGTCGTCCAGGAACACCCGCTTGAACGCCGCAATGGCCGCGCCGAGGATGATGCCGCCCTTCAGCGGCGCCGGCAGCCACAGCATGAAGCGGTTCCCGAGTCCGGTCACACCGAGCAGGATCACGATGAACGCGAAATCCAGCGACAGGGCGGTCATGGCCTGGAAGCGCAGCTCCGGGCAGTCGAAGCCGCCGATGACGAAACTCAGCACCAAGGGAAGGGCCGGCGTGATCCAGCCCGGGGCGTAGGGCTCGCCGAAGACCAGGATCGCCGAGGAGATCAGCACCGAGTGGATCAGCGAGGCGGCCACCGCCTGCTCGAAACTCAGGCCGAAATAGCCGGTCATGATCGGCACCAGTGCCAACCCCGTCGCGGCGGCGACCAGCACGCCCTGCAGCCCTTCGGGCCAACACCAGCGCGCCTGGAGAAAGGGTATCCGCAACGTAAACGGCCCCCACTTGAAGCCGGCCTTGCGGCCGGCGTTTGCATCACTCATCAGATTGTCTCCTCCATCGGCGCCGGCTGGCAGCGCCAGCGCCTGAATTTTCGTTATCCGGCCGCAGCCTCGTCGCCCCAACAGCCGATCTGGACATTTAACAACCATGTGGTTATAAAGTAAATAACCGACTGGTTACAAACTATGTGTTCGGACAAACAAGATGACAGCTGAAGGGACAGAACGGCGACCGGCGGTCGGACGGCCGCGAAAAATGACGCGGGAGAAGATCGTCGCGGCGGCGCTTCAGGTGATGGAAGACGCCGACTTCGCGGCCTTGAGCATGCGGGCACTGGCCCGGCACCTCGGCGTGAACCACGCCACGCTCTACAACTACGTCGATAATCTTGCCGAGGTGGAGCAGCAGGCTCTCGATGAACTGATGTCGCGCATTCCCATGCCCGATGCAGCCAGCCCGGTGCCGTTGCGCCAGCAGCTCATCGAGCATCTGCTCGCGGTGCGGCGCACGCAGTTGCTGTATCCGAAGTTCTGCCATGCGCCGCCGGGCAGCCGTGCCTGGCGGCTGCACATGGGCTGCGTGGCGCAGGTGATCCGCGCCTGTTGTGGCGAGGACGATCAGGTCGAGGATGTCGCCATCGCCTACAACGCCCTGATCGGCCTGGTCGCGACCAGCGCCGAGCGGTCACGCGCCTCCGGCAGCAACACGTCGATCACGCCCGACCTCCAGGCGCTGGCCGCATTGCCAAGAGACGAATTCGAGCCGCTGTTCCGGCCCCTGGTCGCTAACGGTGGGTACGCACCCAAACTCACGTCGCTGGTGTATCGGCTGGATCACCTGATTGGACTGCTCATGCCACAGCTGCCGCCCCTGGACGAAGAAGCCATCGCGGCGATGCAAACCACTTTTAGCAAAGGGGCCGGCTCATCGGGCTGGTGAGCCGTTCGCGCGCCATCGACACCGCTTGAAAGCGGTGCGTATCAAGGGGGGAGAAACCCAGATGAAAGACTCCATGCCGGGCCTGCTGCTCGCCACGACCTGGATTGCGCTGTCCTGCGCAAATACCGCTGTTGCACAGGACAGCCTCGACGAATTGTTCGGTTACGACGAGACCGAGCCGTCGGCCGGTTACGATTCGGAGCCGGCCGACCCGGCCAGCGGTCAGGCGTCCGGCGAGTCCACGGAAGATGCCGACGATCAGGCCACCGCCGACGACCCGCCGAAAACCTACGATGTCATCACGCTGGAGGAGCCGGCCCAGCAACCGGCGCGAAAGCCTCCGCGCTCGGGCGGAACCGTGCTGGAGGAAATTGTCGTGACCGCGACCAAGCGCGAGGAATCGCTGCGTGACATCCCGGCGTCCATCGCCGCGATCGACGGCGAGGCCCTGGAATCCATGGGGGTACTGAGCATCAACGAGGTGTTGGAGGAGACACCCGGGGTGACGGCCAATTCGGCGCGACCCGGCGACCAGCGCATCGTGATTCGCGGCATCTCGACCAGTGCCTCGCCGACCAGCACGGTGCCATATCCGGTGGGCATCTTCATTGGCGACACCGCCCTGAACGAGCCCTATGCCGCCAGTATCACGCCGGACCTATCGGCCTTTGATCTCGCCGCGGTCGAGGTGCTCAAGGGGCCGCAGGGCACGCTGTTCGGCGGTGCGGCTCTGTCGGGTGTACTGCGTTATCGCCTCAATGACCCGGCGCCGGATCAATGGGAAACGCGCTACTTCGGACAGCTCATCGCCCCGGACGAGGGCTCGGTAGGCTGGGCCCAGGGCCTGGTCGTCAATGTCCCGCTGCTGGGCGAAGGCGGTGACCTGGGTTTGCGCCTGGCCTATATCCGGCGCAGTTACCCCGGCGTCACGGACGATCTACGTCCCGAACAGGCCGCAAAGGACGTGAACGCCGGCGATGGCGACCAGATTCGGGCGGTGGCGCTGTGGCAACCCAGCGATGCCCTGCAGGTCAAGTTCACGTATCTGGAACAGAGCTACGACGCCGACAATGGCCTGGTCATCTCCGACTCGCCCGATGGCCCGCGGCAAACACAAGGCAGCCTGCTGCCATGGCCGAATTACCATAACTTCAGCCTCTACAACCTGGAGATCCAGTACGACTGGGACACGGTGCGGTTGGTGTCCTCCAGCTCGCGCACCGAAAAGCAGCGCTTCAACATCATCGACACCTACGGAACCCTGCTGGGGACGCCTCCGCCGGGCACGCCCGACGCGCTGGCGATTCCGTTCGTCACCGACCAGGAATCCAGCTCGTTTCAGCAGGAGCTGCGGCTCCAGTCCATCGGCGGCGAACGCTTCGAATGGCTGGCCGGCGCCTACTACCTGCACTCCCCGATCCGCTACGGACTGGTGCTGAACGCCGAGGCCCTCAACCAGACCGGCGTGTTGCTGGACGACACCGTGGACTCGCTGTTGGCGGTGGCTGACGTGCTCGGGTTGCGCGATGCGCTCGAGCAGGCTTTGGACTCGGTGGTCCCGGGCTCCACGGGCCTGGCCTGTGAATTGTCGGTGTTATGTGCCGAAACCAACGCAACCGCCCAGGAGCAGGCGTTCTTCTTCGATCTGACCTGGATCCCCTGGTCTCCACTGGAACTCTCCTTCGGTGGACGATTGTTCCGCACCGAAGTCGAAGGCGGCTTTGTCGGTCAGGGCGTTGGTGCCCGCCTGGTCAACAACGGAATGTCACCGGCCGATTTCACCGCGTCCATCACCGAAGAAGGCTTCAATCCCAAGATATCCGCGCTGTTCCGCTTCACCGACGAACACTCGCTTTACGCACTCGCAAGCAAGGGGTTTCGCTTCGGCGGCATCCAGAACATCCCGGAAAGCGAGATCGAGAACGTGCCCGGCACCTACAAATCCGACACGATCTGGAACTACGAGCTGGGCCTGCGCACACGCTGGTTCGACAACCGCTTCGAATTCGATCTCACGGCCTACCTGATCGACTACACGGATGCGCTGGTGGTGCTCAAGAACTCGTTGCAGATCAACTACTACGACAACGTCGGCAGCGCGCGCAGCGAGGGCTTCGAGGCCAGCATGCGCTGGCTGACTCCGATCCCAGGCGTGGTCCTCTCGGCAACCGGCGGGATGGTGGACGCACGCACGACGGTGCCCTTCGAAGCAGGTCGGAGCACGGTGCCGGCGGGCACGCCACTGCCGGGATCGGCCGAGTACCAGTACAGCGTGAACGCGGCCGTCTTCGGCTCGCCGGACTGGGCGGTCAACTTTGCCGGCCTGGTCAGCTACACCTATGTGGGCAAGACCTACAACGACATCACCAGCGAAGACCTGGTCAATGACTACGCCACCGTCAACCTGAGCCTGAACTTCACGATGCCCGGCATCAGCGGCCGCCCCAAGCTCACGTTAAGCGGCGCCAACCTGCTGGATGAAACCGCCCCCGTCAGTCGGATCAACAGCGCCGTGGGCAGCGACTTCTTCATTCTCAATGCGCCCAGAACGCTGTCCGCGCGCTTCAGCCTGGAGTTCGGCGCGTGAGCCTGCGTCATCTGATCGTCGTCATGCTGTGGGCCTGCACGCCGCTTGCCGAGGCCAGTGTCGTCACCATCGACGCCGGCCAGCTCGCCGGGCAATCCCTGGCGAAGGTCGACCGCTTCCTGGGGGTGCCCTACGCCGCCCCGCCCGTGGGCCTGCTGCGCTGGCGCGCCCCGCAGCCCGTGCGCCCCTGGGACGGGCTGCGGTCGGCACAGACAGCCGGCAGCGCCTGCGCACAAATCGGAAACTACTACACGAGCTTCGATGAGACCGCGTTCGACAAGCCCTATGGATCGGAGGACTGCCTCTATCTGAACGTCTGGGCGCCCCGCCCGCTCAGGGGCGGGCGGCCGGTTCTGGTGTTCTTTCACGGCGGCAGCGGCATCGCCGGCACGGCGTCCTACCCGATCTACGACGGCGAACGCCTGGCTGAAGCGCTGGACGCCGTGGTCGTTACCGCCAACTACCGCCTCGGCGTGCTGGGCTCGCTACAAAGCCGCGCCCTGCACACCGGGCAGCCAGCAGAAGACTCCGGCAGCTACTTCCTGCTCGACATGATTGCGGTCCTCGACTGGACCCGGCGCAACTGCGCCGCCTTCGGGTGCGACCCCGACAATCTCACGCTGGCAGGCCAGTCGGCGGGCGCCGTCGCGGTACTGGGGCTGTTGCGCTCGCCGCTCGCCAAGGGGTCCTTCGCCCGCGCGATCAGCTTCTCGGGAATACCGTTTTCCGCGTCTGCGCAGACCGGTCAGCAGCGCACCGCCAAGCTGCTCGGCGAGTTGCTGCGCCAGCGCGCGGACGATGCACCGTCAGTGGACGACTGGCTGACCGCACAGCCACCACAGGCGCAGCGCGACTTTTTGCTCAACCGGTCGACGACGGAACTGCTCCAGGCCTCCGGTATCGGCCTGCCCCCGGCCTTTGTCGCCGACGGCCATGTGCTGATGGCGCTGGATGAGGATGAGGCGGATGAACCCGCGCCCCAGGTGGTGAGCGAGGTGCCTCTGCTCATCGGCCGCACCGATGACGAGATGTCGACTCTGGCCGGGTTCAAGAATGTCGGCGCCAGTGCCGGCGCGCGCTGGCCCCTGGTCAACGGCGAGCCACGCGACGCCACCATCCATCAAACGCTGGGCCTGGTGCAGCGCTGGCAACGCCGTGTGCGCATCGGCCTCGGCGATTGGCTGGTCGGTCGCAAACTGCGGCAGTTCGAACGGGCCTATGCCGCGCAGTTGCCCGCTGTTTATGTCTACCGCTTCGCGTGGGACGACTACCCCGAGCCTTGGCGCAGTGATTTCGGCACCCTCCATGGCCTGGATCTGCCGTTCGTGTTCGGCAACTTCATCGACGATCAGAAAAGCTACATGCGCTTTGCCTGGACACCGCAGAACGAGGCGGCGCGCCAGCGGTTGCACGAGGAGATCACAAGCAGCCTTCGACACTTTGTCCACACCGGACAGCCGAGCCCCGCCGCCAGCGACAGCTGGCCAACCTGGGGCCAACATGAATACGTGAGGACCTGGGACCAATGAACGCCATGCACCGCCTCGCCTGTTTGCCCTTGCTGGCCGGTCTGCTGTTCGCGGCGCCTGCGGCTGCGGCGCCGCCTGCCGATCCGCTGGACCATCTCTGGCCTGTGGCGGTGGCGCGCGACGGCTTCACCGCCCAGCGCAGCGAATACCTGCTGGCCGGGTTTGATCCCTTCAAGCTGACCCGGGCGGGCAATCAGGCGCTCTACAGCTACCTGAACATGCCGGCGTTCTTTCCGCATCACCTGGTCGCCGCGCAGGGCGAGATCACAACCCTGCCCCCTCGGCCCCGGACCGGGGCACATTTGCTGTCTCTGCGGGTGGAAGCGGCGCAGGGCACGCTCTCGCTGACCGAACTGCTGGCTGATCCGCAAAGCCGGGTGCAGGGCTTGCTGATCCTGCATCGCGGGCAGGTCGTGGTGGAGAGGTATCCCGGCATGCGCCGCGAGGACAGCCACCTGTGGTGGTCGGTTGCCAAGTTGCTGGCCGGCACGATCGTGGCCGGCCTGCTGGACGAGGGGGCCATCGATGGCGACCGGGACATCGTCGCCTACCTGCCCGAGTTTGCCGGCTCGGGCTGGGAAGGCGCGAGTGTCGAGCATGTGCTGAACATGGCCAGCGGAATCGACGCGCTGGACTCGGCCGCCGGGTATGCAGACCCGGACTCGGGCATCGGACGGCTCATTTATGCCGAGGGAATCCTGCAGCGCAGCGACGGCATCGAGGCCGTGGGGCACGATCGCGCGCTGCAGCTGATGACATCCGCTCGGCCGCCCGGGACCCGGTACGAATACGCATCCCCCAACACCAACATGCTGGCGCTGCTGATCGAGCGCGTCACGGGCCGTCGATACGCCGACGTTGTCCAGCAGCGCATCTGGTCCCGTATCGGCGCCGAGGGCGACGGCCTGCTGGGACTGAGTCCGGACGGCCGTCCGATCGCCCACGGGATGTATTCCTCGCGCTTGCGGGATCTGGCCCGGTTCGGCCTGCTGTTCACGCCCTCGGGGCAGCGCGCCGACGTGCTGTCGAAGCGCGCCCTGGCGAGGATGACCGATCCTGATCAGAACGCACATTTTCGTACCGCCACTGCAGTTATCGATCACCTGCATGCGAAGCTGGGCGAACGTCCGGTGAATGCGCTGGCCCAGTGGGATGCGATCTTTGCGGATGGCGATTTGTTCAAATCCGGATATGACGGCCAAGCGCTGTACGTTTCGCCACAGCAGGATCTGGTCATCGCGGTGTTCTCGACCAGCAAGGACAAGCGCATTTATCGCTACCTGCGCCCACTGGCCGCAGCCGTGGCGGCGGAGGCCGACCGCCGCCCATAGCCAGCATCGCGTTCGTATCCCTGGGACAGGTACGATGGGCCTCGTGCAAGCCGGGGCCGTGGCAGGAATGCTGCGTAGCCTCATCGCAGGTGCAGACCTGCACCAACCCACAGCAAGCGACACCGATCATGGCCTTTGACAGCTCCCCGGAACGCCCCGAAGGACCGCGCAACGTGTTCGGCGAACCGCTGGCCGACTGCAGCCACCAGCCCAAAACGGGATTTTTTCGTGATGGCTGCTGCCGCGGCGATGCCCGCGATCCGGGACGACATGTGGTCTGCGTCCGCGTGACCGACGCGTTTCTGACGTACTCGGCGAGTCGCGGCAATGACCTCAGCACGCCACGCCCGGAATTCCGGTTTCCCGGCCTGAAGCCGGGCGATCAGTGGTGTCTTTGCGCCGCACGCTGGCGGGAAGCCCTGCAGGCCGGTTGTGCACCGCGCGTCGTGCTGGCCGCCACCGACAGACTGGCACTGCAGACCTGCCAGCTCGCCGACCTCAAGAAACACGCGGTCGACATCTCGTAGCCCCTGCGCCGGGCGGCGCAAGCGTTCTCTACGGTGCGTCGGCGGCCGGCTTTGGCAGGCGGCCAGCCCAGTCCCGGGTCCAGGCCTGGGTCACGGCCTGAAAACCCTCGGCCATGCCCTGCTTGCCGGCGGCGGTGAACCGTCGGCCCAGCGGTGAACTGAGGAACTCGACGTAGGCATCCACGTCGCCCTCGCTCAACTGGCGATACGTGTACGCAGCGCTAATGCGCGTGTACTGCTGGATATTGGCCCGAACCTGGGGCTCGACCACCTCCCATTGCAACCGGAACGCCTCCTCGTCCACGGGCTCCGCGCCCTCGGTGGTAGCCGCCACGGTCTGCATGATGATCAGCGTGACGTTCTCCTGCACGTCCATGGTCAGATCGGTGATGCCAACGGCGGCATCGATACGGTCAGCCCGTTCGACCAGCGCCACGTCCTGTAGCAGCTGCGGCGCCAGCGCCAGCATGTGCTCGTTTGCCTGCGGGGTGGACGCCTGGACCTCGGCCTGTGTGATCCGCTCGCCTACCGGCGACTGATGCCATTCGATCAGGGTCTTGATGTCGGCCTTGCTGAGCCCCTCGTCGAGCTGCTGGCGAACCGGGTTCAGAAACCGCTCGACCGTGACCGTGCGTTCAGCAGCTTCCATCAGCATGGCCGACACCGCGGGATCGGAGTCCTCATCCTGCTGCATGCCCTGCTTCATCCCGGCGATGAATGTTTTGGGTAGATCGGCGAATTGCTTGGTGATGCCGGAGACATCCATCAGGGTATCGACGTCGGCTGTTGTCGCGGCGCAAAGGGGCACGGACAGCAGCAGGGACGCGCCCAGGAGTAAGGTTCGGTGAATCAAGGCAGAAACCAGATCGTTTGAGTCTGCCGCTAGTGTCTCAGCAACGCGTGAGGGCTAAAAGCCCACGCGGGCCGCCGCCGGACTCAAGCCGAGACAATACGCCGCCATTCGCCCGGTGCCAGCTCGTCCAGGCCCCAGGGGCCGATCCGCACACGCACCAGACGTAAGGTCGGCAAGCCGACAGCGGCCGTCATGCGCCGCAGCTGCCGATTGCGGCCTTCCCGGATGGTGATGGCCAGCCAGCTCGTGGGAACGTTTTTGCGAAATCGCACCGGCGGATCACGCGGCCACAGATCGGGCTCGGCGAGGCACTCCACCTCCGCGGGTTTGGTCGGCCCATCCTTGAGCGCCGGCCCGGCGGCAAGCTCGGCAAGCTGCTCGGCGCTCGGCACACCTTCCACCTGCACCCAGTAGGTCTTGGGCAGCTTGTGTGCCGGGTCGGCGATGCGTGCCTGTAGACGACCGTCGTTGGTGAGCAGCAACAGACCCTCGCTGTCCTTGTCCAGCCGACCGGCGGGGTAAACATCGCGGATCGGAACATACTCCTTCAGCGTTCGGCGGTCGCCTGCATCGGTGAACTGGCTGAGTACGCCGAACGGTTTGTTGAAGGCGATCAGTTGCTGCGCATGCACGCGTGGTCGTGGTGATTTCCTGCGGTTCGCTGAAGTCGCCATGGCATGAGTTTAGTGATGGGCACCTTGGACGACACGCCAACATTGCGCCTTGTCGGAACGCAGCTTGCCGGCTCGCCCGAATCGGGTAGCTCGGTGACCAAGCGAATACGCACGCTCACGGCCCATCCAAGGCGGTACGATAGACCGATTTCAAGCCTTGGATAGCCATGACCCAGTCCTCTGTCTCGTACAGTCTAGACAACGGCGTAGCCACCATCACCATTGATGACGGCAAACGCAATGCCCTCCCGCCGGCCGTGTTCGAAGAGTTATACGCCGCGTTCGACCGCGCAGAAGCCGATCAGGCCATGGTCATTATCACCGGCCGCGAAGAGGTGTTTTCGGCAGGCTTTGACCTGAAGGTGCTGAAATCCGGCGGCACGCAAACGCTCAAGATGTTGCGCCTGGGCTACCTGCTCACGGCGCGGGTGCTGGAATATCCCTACCCCGTGATCGCCGCCTGCAACGGCCACGTACTGGCGATGGGCGTGTTCCTGATGCTGTCCTGCGACTACGTGATCGGCACGCAGGGCGACTACAAGGTGTCGGCCAATGAAGTGGCGCTAGGCCTGACGATGCCACGGGTGGGCGCGGCCATGCTGCAACACCGGCTGACGCCGGCGGCCTACCAGCGGGCGGTCAACCTTTCGGAATATTTTGATGTCGACGCCGCGCACAGCGCCGGTTTCTTCGACGCTGTGGTGAAGTCCGCCGAGGTGATGCCGCGCGCGCTGGCGCTGGCCGAACAGTTCAGCCAGCTCGACATGCCCGCCCATGCCGCAAGCAAGCGCCGGATCCGCCATGACCTGATCCGCCACATCCGCCGTAGCGTCAAACTGGACCTGGCCGATGCGCTGATGCTGGGTATCCGCAGCGCCACACGTCGCACCTAGGACGGATAGGCTGCGCCGGTTACGGCAACACGCAGTCTGTTGCATCCAGCAGCATGTGAATGAGCAGGCCGACCGCGATGATGCGCGAAGGAGCCCAGACCAGGGCCAAGCCATACAAGGCGATGGCCGGCAGGCTGTGCAACGGATGAAACCCGATGCTGCAACGCAGTGGGTCAAAGACCGGATCGGCGAGTAGATGATCGAGATCGACCAACATCGTCAGCACCATGATCAGCCACGCCTGACGCCATCGGTCGGGAAACCCCACACGAGCCACCAGACCCGGCAGCAAGACATGCAGTGGCAGATGCAATAGCGCGAAGCTCACCCGGCCATTATGGTCGAGCTCCGCGCCGTATGCCCGCTGCGGCGCCCAATATCCATGCACGTAAAATCAGTCTTCGTGCCGGTCGAGCCGACTCGGCCGTCGACACCATGCTCCGAGAGGCCACCCGAACGATGGTGGGCCGACTTGCACCAGAGAATTCAACATGAACCTGACGAACCGACTTCAATCCACGGCGCAGATCGCCATTGAACAAGCCCGCGATGCGGGCCTGCCGGTGGAGCGCGCTGAACAAGCCTTCAGCGACACCATCCGTCCGCGGTTGGTCCAGATGCTGTCGCCATTGGTTATTCCATTCGTACGCCGTTCCGGGGTGCGCCTCACCGAACTCGAACCAGGGCGTGTCGTCGCCACGATGCCGCTCAAGCGCAATGTGAACCACATCGGCACGATGTACGCCGGCGCGCTGTTCACGTTGGCCGAGTTTCCCGGTGGCCCGCTGCTGCTTGCGACGTACGGCATGTCGCGTTTCATTCCGATCGTCACCGACCTGCGAATGGAGTACGTCAAGGCCGCCAAAGGCCCGGTGACCATTGAACTCACGCTCACACCGGATGAAATCGAACGCATCGAGGCCGAAACGCTGGCAACCGGCAAGGCGGAATTCGAGCTTCGCGGCGAACTGAAAAGCCGGCAAGGCGAGGTCGTCGCACGCAGTGTGGCGCTTTACCAGATGCGCCCCAAGCGGCGCTGAGCACGGCGTCCGGCTGGTCATCACCAGCCAACGCCGCCGAGTTCTCGGCAACCAAGCATGTCGCGCCTTTCCACCGTCTGCAGGCGCCGTTCGGCAACAAGATGGGTGCGATCAAATCTTGCCCGCATCCACTCCGTCGGGTCCTGGGCGACGTATGATCTGCGCCAGACCCGATCCTGCGTAACATCATGAAAGCCCCTCTGCTGCCCTCCGACGAATCCGTCCGCCAGGAAGCTGTCGACGAACTCAAGCTGGCCAGTGACACGTTCGAGGCGAATTTCGACCGGATCACACGCCTGCTGGGCACGCTCGTAGATGTGCCGATCACGGCCTTTTCCGTGATCGACAACGACCGGCAGTTCTTCAAGGCCAGTCAGGGCCTGGACGTGCGGGAAACACCTCGAGATGTCTCGTTCTGCGGCCATGCGATTCTGCAGGACGACATCATGGTGATCGAGGATGCCAGCGGCGACGAGCGCTTCGCCGACAATCCGCTGGTCACCGGTTATCCGAACATCCGCTTCTACGCCGGCGTCCCGGTGCTGTCCCCCACCGGTCGCAAGGTCGGCACGCTGTGCGCAATCGACCACAAGCAGCGAACACTGACCGAGCGGCACCGCCAGGCGCTCATCGATTTGCGTGAATTGCTGGAAAGCGAACTCGTGCTGCGCTCGGTATCGGTCAAGGACCACCTCACCGACCTCTTCAATCGGCGCTACTTCGACGAAACCGTAAGCAGGGAATGGCGTCGCGCTCTTAGGGCGACCACACCGGTTGCGATCATGCTGATCGATGTCGACCGGTTCAAGGACTACAACGACAGCTTCGGTCACGCCGCCGGCGATGAATGCCTCAAGCAGGTCGCGGGCGTGCTGAAAACCGTCGGCCGCCGCGAAGGCGATTTCGTCGGCAGATTTGGCGGGGAGGAATTCGCCGCCATTCTTCCCGGCACTGACAAAGACGGCGCCGAAGCGGTTGGAGAGGCGATCCGTAGCGGTGTCGAAGCCCTAGGCATCGACCACCCGAGTTCGGAGGCCCGATGCGTGACGGTAAGCATTGGCGTGGCGCTGGCGACCAACCCCGATGAACTGGCGTTGGGCTATGCCCACTTTCTCAACCGAGCGGATGAAGC
>JAGLCS010000168.1 GCA_023146115.1 Abyssibacter sp.
CGTGCCTGATCGAACAGCTTCTGGTTGTCGATCAGGATTTCGTTGATGTCCGGGCGCAGGTAATCCCGCAGCGCGCGGATGATGATGCTGGATTCCTGATAAATCAGGTAGGGCGCCTTGATGTCGCTGGAGGCGCGTTCGATCGCTGTCCACAGCTCGATCAGGTAGTTCAGGTCCCACTGCAATTCTTCCGCCGAGCGCCCCATGCCGGCCGTGCGGGCGATCACGCCCATGCCGTCAGGGATTTCCAGCTGTGCCATGGCTTCACGCAGCTCGGACCGTTCATCGCCTTCGACGCGGCGGGATACGCCGCCGGCGCGCGGGTTGTTCGGCATCAGGACCAGGAATCGCCCTGCGAGGCTGAGATAGGTCGTGAGCGCGGCGCCCTTGGTGCCACGCTCCTCTTTCTCGACCTGGACGATCAGTTCCTGGCCTTCCTTGAGGACCTTCTTGATATCCGGACGGCCTTCGCCGGGATCACCGGTGAAGTAGCTGCGGGATATTTCCTTGAGCGGGAGGAAACCGTGACGGTCACCCCCGTATTCGACGAAGGCGGCCTCGAGGCTGGGCTCGAGTCGGGTGATGCGTGCCTTGTAGACGTTAGCCTTGCGGCTTTGGCGCTGTTCCATCTCGATATCGAGATCGATCAGGCGCTGTCCGTCGACGATCGCGACGCGCAGCTCTTCGCGCTGCGTCGCGTTCACGAGAATGCGTTTCATGTTGTAGTCAATCCAGTTGCGCGCGCTCGGACCAACCGTTAGGGCGGAGGGGAGCGCGATTCATCCCTGTGCGGCCTGCGCGCGGTGTAAAGCGGCGCAAACCAGCTGCGAATTGGTGCAGTTCGGAATCCCAGGAACGCCTGATCAGAGTTAAGATCAACGAAGAGAAGGGCCGATCTGCCCACCGGCGCCACCTCAGAGGGTGTCTCTCATGGTGGGTCGGGCTGTGATACCGATCGAAACGGTCATTCAGCGGAGTTAGTTTGCCACATAAATCCCCAAAGGTGCGGTATCACGAAGTGAGCGCCGCCGAAGACGGTCAACGCATCGACAATTTGTTGCTGGGCCAGCTCAAGGGCGTGCCTCGATCGCATGTGTATCGATTGCTGTCCAGCGGGCAGGTGCGGCGCAATGGTGGCCGCGTCAAGCCCAGCACGCGCGTCGAGCGCGGCGACCAGGTCCGAATTCCTCCGGTCCGGACGGCCGAGCGTCCGTCCGGGCCGCCGCCGGACCGCCTCACCAATCAGGTCCGCGAGTCCATTATTGATGTGGATGGTGATTTCATTGTGCTCGACAAGCCCGAAGGGGTTGCGGTGCATGGTGGGTCCGGCGTGCCGTTTGGTGTCATTGAATGTCTCCGGCATACGCATGGCGAGGATTATGATTTGGTCCATCGTCTGGATCGGGATACCAGCGGAGTGCTGGTCTGCGCTCGGCGCGGCGAACCTCTGCGCCGCGCGCGGCAGGCGTTGAATGGTGAAAAGACCGAGAAGCTCTACCAGGTGCTGGTCCACGGCCGCTGGAAAGGCGGGCCGCGCACTGTCGAGGAAGCGCTGGATGTCCACGCCAGGTCAGGAGGTGAGCGCACCGTGCGTCCGGATGCCGATGGCAAGCTGTCGGTGACACATTTCGATGCGCTGGACCGGCGCAGAACGATTAGCCTGCTTGAGGCACGCTTGGGCACGGGGCGCACTCATCAAATACGCGTACATGCTGCCAGTCAGGGCCATCCGGTTGTTGGCGATCTACGGTATGGCGATGCCGGCCGCGATCAGGCCCTCGCCCCAGGGCGGTTGTGCCTCCATGCGTGGCGATTGCGTCTGGTCCATCCGCAGGCCGGACGATTGCTGGAGGTCAGCGCTTCCGTGCCGGATCGCTTCATGGAACTGCTGGCAGCCGGGGAATGAGGCGTCCTTTTGACCTGATCATCTTCGATTGGGACGGCACTTTGTCGGATTCGGCAGGCGGCATCGTGGATGCCATGCAGGCGGCCATCGCCGACCTGGGGCTACCGGAGCGGGACGATCACGAAATCAGCACGCTGATCGGCCTGGGTGTCTGGGAGGCGATGGCGATTCTTTTTCCCGATCACCCTCGCGATGAACTCGAACCCAAGTTGCTGGATTATCGCGCACGACGTGGTCCTGGCCGCTTCGAGCAGGCCTCGTTGTTCCCGCAGGTTCGCGAGACGCTGCAGGTATTTGCGGACGACGGACTGACCTTGGCGGTCGCCACCGGCAAGGGGCGCCAGGGCCTGGAGGTCTCACTCGATGCGACCGGCCTGCGCAGTTACTTCAAGGCCACGCGCACCGTGGACGAGGCGCCATCGAAGCCGGCGCCGGACATGCTGGAAGAATTGCTGTGGGAAACCGACACGCCGCCCGGCCGGGCCTTGATGGTCGGCGACAGCGAATACGATCTGGCCATGGCGCGGAACGCCCAGGTCGCGTCGGTTGGTGTGTTGTGTGGTGTGCATGACGCCCAAACGCTGCGGCGCTGCAACCCGCTAGGCCTTATCGCGCATGTGGCGGAACTGCCGATGTGGTTGGCTGCGCAGTCGCGGCGCAGAGCCTGACCAAGCCGTGCGTCATGACACCATTAGTCCGATGGAGCGCAGCCAGCCAGCCAATGCGATGAGTGGCAGACCGATCAGAGCGCTGGGGTCCTCGGATTCAATGGCTTCGGTCAAGGTGATTCCGAAGCCTTCCGACTTGAAACTGCCGGCGCAGTCCAGGGCGGATTCGCGGGACAGGTAGTCCTCAATACTGGTGGGGCTCAAGGCACGGAACCGGACCCGTGTCGTGTCCAGGTGTTCCAATCGCTTCGTCGGTCCGAGCAGGCACATGGCTGTCTGAAACTCGACCGTGCTCCCCGAGCAGGCGCCGAGCTGTTGCCGCGCGCGCTCGATGTTGCCCGGTTTGCCCAGGGCCTCGTCGCCCAGCATGGCGACCTGGTCACTGCCGAGCACCCAATGATCCGGATACTGGCGGGCGACATGCGCGGCTTTCTGCCGCGCCAGTCGAATCGACAGTGCGCGCGGCGACTCTCCCGCCGTGCGGGATTCATCAATTCCGGGCGCGATGGCGAGCACCGGCACCTGGAGCCGTTCGATCATCTCCCGGCGATACCTGGAGCCGGATGCCAGGATTAGCGGCTTGTTCGACGCGGGCGAAACCGGCGTGGATGCTTGGTTTTCTTTGACTTGATCGGAGCTCATCACTATCATCGCGCGCGCCATGCAGCGCCCTATGCCGGTTTGGATCGATCTGGCGCGAGCGCCCGCCCAGCAGCAATTGGAAGGTTCCGTTGCCGCCGAGCGGATGCCGCGTCTGCAGGAAGCCGGTGTCGAATTGCTTCGACCGGCTGACGCATCGTTGCGTATTGTGGTGCCGGAGTTTCGGTCCGCGGCCCGACCGGCCGTCGTGACGGGCCGTATTGTGGCCTTGGCGACACTCCAGTGCCAGCGCTGCATGGGCGCGATGGAACATGCGATTGAGTCGCCGGTCCATTGGCATCTGGTGACGTCGGATTCGGCGGACGTCGATGAAGATGCGGAACCCATTGTTTTGGATGGTGATCGTTTCGAAGTGCTTGAAGCGATTGCCGATGATTTATTGCTCGCCGTCCCGAGCTACCCGCGGCATGCGGACTGCATGCCTCCGGACATTCTGACCGGCTCGGACGACAACTGAGGACCTCGAGATGGCTGTACAGCAGAACCGTAAAACCCGAAGCAAGCGCGGCATGCGCCGTTCCCACGACGCGCTGACCGCTGCCGCGTTGTCGACCGATCCGACCACCGGTGAAACGCATCGACGTCACCACGTCACCGCCGACGGTTATTACCGTGGTCGTCAGGTGATCGTGAAGTCGCAACCTGCAGAAGAGCAGGAATAACCTGCCTTCATCACATGGCGGCTGCGCGCAATTGCACGGCGGCCACATTGATGATCGCCATTTAGCGCTTACAGGTCCGCGCGGTGTCTGACTTGCGAATCGCGTTGGACGTGATGAGCGGAGATCACGGCCCTGCTGTGGTGCTGCCTGCAGCAGAGATCATTCTGCAGGAGCATGCCGGGTTGTCGTTGCTGCTGGTCGGCGATGAGGCGGTGGTTGGCGCGCAGGTGAAGGCCTTGTCGGCCCGGTTTCCGGGCCGGGTCGAATTCATCCATGCCGAACAAGTGGTCGGCATGGATGAATTGCCTTCGCGTGCGTTGCGCGGCAAAAAGCGCTCGTCGATGCGGCTGGCGATTAACGCCGTCAAGGACGGTGCGGCCCAGGCTTGCGTGTCCGCTGGGAACACCGGCGCTTTGATGGCGACGGCCCGGTTCGTTCTCAAGACGCTGCCCGGGATTGATCGTCCAGCGATCATTTCAAGAATCCCAGCGGTGGACGGCTACACCCACATGCTCGACCTCGGCGCGAACGTCGAGTGCACGGCCGAGCACCTGGTGCAGTTTGCCGTGATGGGTGACGTGGTCGCCCACGCCGTCCATGGTCTGGAGTCTCCGCGTGTTGCGCTGCTCAACATTGGCGAGGAAGAGATCAAGGGTAACGACGCGATCCGCGAAGCGGGTCAGCGCTTGACGGCCAGCGATCTCAACTACATCGGCTATGTCGAGGGCACCGACGTCTTTCTTGGGGACGTGGATGTCGTCGTCTGCGACGGCTTTTCCGGCAATATTGCGCTGAAGTCCAGTGAGGGCGTCGCCAAGCTCATCGGCATGTTTTTGCGAGAAGAGTTTTCCCGCAACGCGCTGACCAAGCTGTCCGCGCTGGCGGCGGCGCCCGTGCTCAAGTCCTTCGCCCGCCGCATCAATCCTGGCAACTACAATGGGGCCAGTTTCGTGGGTTTGCAGGGGACCGTGATCAAGAGTCACGGCAGCGCAGATGCACAGGCATTTGCCAACGCCATCCGCATCGCGATCGTCGAGATCGAGTATGACGTGCCGCGGAAGATCGAATCGCTGCTGTCGACCAGTCTGATCTCGGGGGCGTCGGTACCGGCTGCGGTCGTCGGCGGGGACTGAACCCCGTTACTGAACCAGGGTGTTCAGTTCGAAGATCGGCAGCAGAATGGCCAGCACGATCATCAACACAAAGCCGCCCATGGTCAGAATCAGCAGTGGCTCGAATACGCCCATGAGCCCGGCCACCAGGGTTTCGACCTCACGTTCCTGATGCACGGCGGCACGTTCCAGCATGTCGTCCAACTTGCCTGACTGCTCGCCACTGGCGATTAGGTGAACCGCAATCGGCGGGAACAGACCGCTGGACGTGAGCGATTTGCTGATTGATTCGCCCTCGCGCACCCGCCGAGTCGCATTCGTGATGGCCTCGCGCATTGGCAGGTTCGTCACCACCTGTTCGCAGATTTTCAGCGCCTCCAGCATCGGGACACCACTGCCCGACAGGATGCTGAGCGTGCGGGTGAAGCGCGCTGTGTTCAGTCCGCGTGCCAGCCGCCCGATCAGCGGTAGCTTGAGCCGGATCGCGTCGACCCTGTAGCGAAACGCATCGCGGCGCTTCAGCAAGGACCAGCCGACCGATGCGGCCGCGATCCCGCCCAGCAGCAGCCACCAATTCGCGCGCAGAAAGTCGCTGGTCGCGATCATGCCGCGCGTCAGTGCCGGCAGTTCCTGGTCAATCGAGGAAAACACCTCAACCACCTGCGGTACAACAAAGGTCAGTAGCAGCACCACTACGAGCACGGCCACCAGCGACAGGATGGCCGGGTAGAAGCTCGCCAGCACGATTTTCTGCTGCATCAGCTGGCGTGATTCCACATAGTCAGCCAGGCGTTCGAGAATCAGGTCCAGGTGTCCGGAGTGTTCGCCCGCCTCGACGGTCGCGAGGTAAAGCGTCGAAAAGGCGCCGGGGAAGCTACCCAGCGCATGCGCGAGAGTGTGGCCCTCGAGCACGCTGGCGCGTACGCCCAGCGTCGTACGTTTGACCTTGCGTGATTCGGTTTGCTCGGCGACCGCACTGAGCGCTTCCTCCAGCGGCAGGCCCGAGCGCAGCAGTGTCGCCAGCTGCCGCGTGAACAGCGACAGCTCGCCGGAGGAGAAGCCAGTTGCGCGCCGAAATCCCTGGCCGGCGGATTGCTCGGCGACCTCGCGGACATCGGTGGGCATCATGCCTTGGTCGCGGAGCTGCTGACGGACCTGACGCGCGGTATCGGCCTCGATCAAACCCTTTTTCTGGCGGCCGCGGCGATCCAGCGCCTTGTATTCGAATGCTGCCATTGTGGAGAGCTAGCCTTCCCGCGTGACGCGTAGCACTTCCTGCACCGTGGTGCGGCCTTCCAGCACCTTGCGCAAGCCTGCCTGACGAATGCCGGGCGCGGACCGCCGCGCATGGGCTTCCAGCGCTTGTTCGGATGATCCGTCATGAATCATCGTGCGCATGGCGTCGTCGACCGCGACCAGCTCCTGGATGCCGGATCGACCCAGGTAGCCGGTGTGGCGGCACTCGGGACAGCCGACCGCGTTGTAGATGGTGGGGCGGTTTGCGGGGTCGATGCCGAACAGCTGGCACTCGGCGTCATCCGCCTCGTACGGGGTCTGGCAGTGATGGCAGAGCGTGCGGACCAGGCGCTGCGCCATCAGCCCGATGAGGCTGGAGGCGAGCAGAAAGGGTTCAACACCCATGTCGCGCAGGCGCGCCACCGCGCCAACCGCGGTGTTGGTGTGCAGGGTCGAGAGCACGAGATGGCCCGTCAATGAAGCCTGCACCGCGATCTCCGCCG
>JAGLCS010000169.1 GCA_023146115.1 Abyssibacter sp.
TACACCACGGCTAGGGACACGACCCTGCGGATCACCAGCTCTCAGAATTGACATCACACGATTCGGATAGACCAGTAGTGAAGCCCCAGTCAACCATTCTGGCGGTGGTGAACCTCCTCGGCCTGCAGGACGGTGCGTCACACGGCTACTCGAGAATGTGGCTTCGGAATCAGCTTTCCGAGGGCCTTCCCCTGTCCGCCTACGATCGCCTGACGAAGAAGGTCTGCGCCGGCGACCCGACCGGCGCCCATCTGATCATCTCCGGAACAAAGATCAAGCGCCGACGCCGGGACAAGAAGCGTCTCAGCCCGGAGGACAGCCAGAAGCTTGAGCGGCTTGCCCGCGCATGGGCCATGGCCATGGATGTCTACAAGAGCGAGCGCCACGTCCGGCACTTTCTGAATACCCCGCATATGATGCTCCACAGCGAGACGCCTCTATCGGTTGCGATCTCGAACGACGTGGGCGCGCACGCCGTGGAAAACCTTCTTGGGAGGCTAAAGTACGGCTCCGCGGCGTGAGCGCAACCAACGCCTGCCCCTTCTCCATCTTCGACGGCGGCAGCGCCCAACGCCCCCCAGGGTGGTGGATTGACCGCGATACCCCGACCATCTACGTCTGCCAGCACTATTCCACCGCGTCTTTCGAATAGCTGGCCCATGTCGGCACCCTGCTTCCGCCGAGTCAGCGCGGCATTTGCATCGCTCTTCTTCATGGAGCTGCCCGAGGCTTCGCGATTCATCCGTAACCTTGGGATATGGCTTCTTCTCCCTCTCCAAAGTGCGGCGGATTCGCCCGCATTTCGGGCTTGCGTATTCGCCGTCGGCGATGAGAATGCCAATGGGAGAAGGTCGACCGAGGAGTCCGCTATGCCCCATCGCGGGAAACCGACTGCATCGCCGAGCCCAGCCCTGCCGACAAGGTGCCGCGCTGGGAAGTGTCCTGCCGCAGTTCGGTGATGCTTATGCCGCATTGCCATGACGTGCGCATCATCACAACGCCGCGCAGATGCCGGAAGGTAGCGCGCCAATGCCGCGAGTTCTCTCGCATATGGGGGGGGGGCTTGGCTGGCGCGCCGGCGCGAGCCCATTCCCGAGTGAACGAAGCCTTTCGCGGTGAGGCGGATGCCGCGCGATCTGGCAGCCCGGTTTCGCGGTAGCCGGTACCCAGTTTGAGTATCAAGGATCCTACCCGCGAGGCAGAGAGGCGCATTTGGCGCTTGGCGACAGCGGCGATGTCGCCGTTGATATTGCTGCGGCCTAGCAATGGCGCTTCCGCTGCCCACGGCGCCGAGCGCGCCCTGCTGAGACACGCCAGCAAGCAGGGCTATCTCGCGTTGAGCATCGATGCCTCGGCATCGAGCGATCCCCTTGCCACGCTGGAGGGACAGCTCGCTGCCGTTGCTTCGGTGGAGCGGGGCGAAGTGGCTACCAAGCTCGCCGCGTGGGAGTGGGCGCGTCATCTTGACGATCTTCACGTGATCACTAATCGCCCGATCCTCATCGTGATCAGCGAATTTGATGCCATCGCCGAGCTCCACGAGGCTGATGCGATCTGCGCCAACATCCGCTCGGCTATCCAACAGCGGCGCCGGTGGTTCTACGTTGTCATGAGTGGCATCGCCGCAGGCCCCCTGGATCGCTGGCTCAAGGACTTCGACCACCCGATCTACGAGCTTGGGCCGGTCGAGTATCTGCAGGAAGACTAGCTCGCCGTACTTTGCGCGGCCCGGCGATCAACGACCAGCGCCGTGTGTTTTGAGGACACCTCGCAGTGGGCGCGACAGGGCGGAAACGATAGCAAGTGGATGCGTCAGATCGCATACGTGCAGGGGGCTACCCGCTGCCGCGTTGAGACCGCGAACGGCAGCCTCACCAGCGGCTGGATCGGGTCGAATCCGAAGCAGACCTACTACATCTGGAACACCCTCGCGTGGAGCAACAACCTCGAGACGGATCTACCGCTGAACCTGCGGGCGGTGTGCGAGAACGCGGCTGGCGATACAGTCACCGACAACTACACGGTCAATCTGGAGCCGCAGCCACTGGAGTTCGATTTCGAAGCATTCACCACGATGAATACCAACGAGCTCCCTCCGAATGAGGTGATCGGGCACACGGACAACCTGACGGGCGCGGCGCTCGAGCCCTACTACTTCCAGACGATCATGGCCGTCCGCGGCGCAGCGGAATGCGCGATCACGCCGCTGACCTGGAACTCATCGCACCTCACGGTCGATGCGAGCCCGAGGATCATCCGCAGGAACTCCCCGATCGGTTTGTTCTGGTCCTCGCGCGGCGACGACTCGCAAGGCGAGACCATTCGCATCAACCGCTACGTGGAATCTTCTGTCATCACGTATCGCACCACATGCGAGGACATTGCGGGCAATGTGATCAGCCACGATCACCAGGTCACGGTGGTCAATCCTGACTATGGTGAACCGGTTGTGAGTGGTGGCCCCGGCAGCGATTCGTCCGGGTGCATGTCAACCTTGCATGACCCGCCGACCACCATGCAGGTGACCAACGTGTCCGCCAGTGGTTTTACCGTCGGTGCCACGAATGCTGCGCGATGCAGGGCGTACTATGAAGGAGACGTGATCGGATCCAACACCTACACGATCGCCGGCGATGGCGATCACTGCGACGTATGGCATGGCCACGGTGTCAACTACGACTTCGAGGTCCCGTCCGGCGCCACCGTGCGCGTAGTCTGCTCGAACAACATCGGCAACGCCGACACGCACGCCACACGCGATTTCGTGGTTCCGTAGCGCGAGGAAGCCAGTCGTTCGGCACGTTTCCCCGCGCACCTATATCCAACTGTTGGCATTGCGCGGCAGATCACCATGCGGGTCGTGCGCCAGCACTTGGTGCGGTTTGCTGCGTGACCACGCAAACAGGATCAGGTTGTGCGCGCCCGCGGGCGCACCAGGAGCCACGGAAGCCACCTGTATCCCAGCTACATCGGCTCGCCGCAACCGATCAGCAAGCTTCCACGTCGCTGGCACACGTCCTTCCGCCACATCCAGCCGCCAAGGGCATGCAAGGTCACTTTCGGTTACGACCCACGCCGCCTGCTCAGACGTCACGCGAAGATCCACCACGTCCGTGCAGTCCACCTGATAGGCGATCACGGTCTTCGGTCGGGCGGCAAAGACCAGACCCTGCTGGGCTTCGGCCCATGCCCCCTCGATGCTGGATGCCAAATACAGTGCATTGACCCCCTTGCGATTGAAGCGGCCGCCGTGTACCGCCGCACCTGCTCCGGACTCTGGGTCCACCGCCCAGCGTGGATCGTGTGCGCGATACCAAATCCCGCGCACAGCCCCTAGCGTCACGCGAATCCGCCGAGCGCGATCTCGTCCAGGTAGTCCCGCACGGCGCTTGCGTGCCCACTCTTGACCAATTGCTCAGCTGTGCGGCCGAAGCCAGGAATAGCTTGCGCCTTGTACCAGGCCAGGGCGGCAGGGGAGCTTCCCGCAAGCGGTGTGACGCGATCCAGAACCTCGGCCATTTCGCGCAGCCGCCGCTGATTGGCCTTGCTCACGACGCGATCGGCGCGCGCCGCACTCGGGGGGAGACCGGCTACGGCCACGATGTCGCGAGCGCGCACATCGTAGACCCGGGCCAAGCTTATGATCTCCACGCTCCCGGTCGGGGCCACGCCAATGGTCGGTGAAACGGAGGAACCATGATCGGTGGAGCTCATACGGTCACCAAAATGACAATAATCGCGGCATTCAATGTGCCACAACGGCCCTGCCGCCGCAATACGCCACTCCCCTACGCCTATGGGCAGCGCTTCGAAGCTCCAGCCGCGCTCTGTACGCCCCCCGGGCGGCGAAAGCTCAGTAGTCGGAGAACCGCCAAATAGCCTACGGATAGGCGGTCCAAACGTGCACTTTCCGGCTTTATGGGCAGCCCCCGCTGCGCTATTTTGGCTGGCAGGGGGAGGGCGTTGCGTTTCTTCGGCCGTGGGCCACTATTCCCTCAACGATCTCTAATCTCGTGGGGGCCTCGGCCATGACCAAGCATCTTTTCCGCTCGCTGTTCCTTCTCCTCATCGCCTCTGCGACACACGCCGGCGGCTCGACGAGTGACGGCGTCCCGATCGACGTCCTGCCGTTCGACCTGTCCGCACCGGCGCTCAAGTCGGCCCCGGCGCGTCCGGACAACCGATTCGCCGAAGCCTTCGAGCACCGCATCACCGCGCGTTCGCATGGGCAGTGGCGTACCGAACTCCGGGATGGCGTCGAGATGTCGGTGTGGGAGTACGCTGCGCGCATTCCCGGCGCCGTCTCCATGAGCCTCCACGCGGACAAGGTGGCACTCCCCGGCGGCGCGCATCTGCGGGTTGAAGGCATCCATGGGCGCGGGGAGAGCTTCTACGAGGGCAGTCTGCGCGGCCGTTCCGGCCTGTGGACGGCCGCGGTCGCCGGCGACACCCTTTACATCACCATCGAGGTCCCGACCGACCATGCCGATGCAGTAGCGTTCGAGACGCGTCGCTTCCACGCCGGTTTCCGGGTGCCGGCGACGCCGATGCTGAAGGATACGACCACGCGGAATCCGGACGACAACAACTATGACTGCTTCGCGGAGCCCTCGAATGAGCTCCTGTCGCGCGCGGCGGTGCACATCACGATCCAGGGGGTCACGTTCTGCAGCGCAGCGCTGATCAATCACCCGAATGCGGATGAGGATCCGTACCTGCTGACGGCAGCGCACTGCGCCGACGACTACGAGGACGTGCCTCTGCAGGACGTCACCGAATCAGTGGTCGCGTCCTTCCAGAAGATTACCCCCTGCAACGACACCCTGTTTGCCGTAGTGGCGGATGAGAACTCGCGGCGCGGCGTCGCCACCGTGTATCGCGATGCGCTGGCGGAGTTCACGCGCGACTACTGGCTTCTCGAGCTTGAATCCTATCCCCCGGCGGTCGTATCCCCCTACCTCGCAGGCTATGAGGGCGTGACCAATCCGATGGTGGGCGAGAACGGCCGAGCGGTGCATCACCAGGCGAACACGTCGCAGCAGTGGTTTGATGCAGCGTTCTCCAGCAGAGGGGAGCTCGCCCTTACAGGACCGGATGATGAGCCCGTCCGTCGGTCGGACTACTACACATATGTCGCGCCGGTTGGCGGTGGCGCGAGCGGTGCGGCAATGTACAACGAGGACGATCGGATTGTCGCTGTCATTTCCGGCGGAACAGACGAGCGCACGAGCGCCAGCGTCCTCGACGACGCGATGAACGCCGGCCTCGCCGCGCACTTCGACGGTGTGCTGTCCCTCGCCGGGCGCGAGGCGCCGGCTGGTGTTGCCCCGACGGTCGACGTAGCGCCGATCGCCGGCGGCCCCTTCGCCGTTGGCGATGACTATGACGTGAGCTGGACGAGCAGCGGCGCCGAGCACTGCAATGCCACCGAGGACTGGTCCGGCCCGCTCGCGCTCAATGGCACCCGCACGGTGACCGCCGAGAACACCAGCGCCCAGCAGGTAGCGGTGCGTCATACTGTGAGCTGCACGTCGGATGGTGGCCTGACCACCACCGACACGGCGGTGGCCCTGGTCAACCCCGAGCCGCCCACCGTCGACATCGCCGTGTCGCCGACGCAGATCGTCGCCGGCGACAGCGCCGCGCTGTCGTGGGCCAGCACCCTCGCGCTGGACTGCAGCGCCTCCGGTGACTGGAGTGGCGCCAAGGCCACCAGTGGTGACCTGAGCATCGGCCCGATCAGCACGCCCGGCACCTATACCTACACGCTGGACTGCGAAAACGACGCGCACTCGCGTTCCGACAGCGCGGTGCTGGAAGTCGTGGCGCCGCCCGACCCGGTGGTGCTCACCCTGAGCGCACCGGCCACTGCTGACGTGGAGGCCGATTTCCAGGTGACCTGGGATGCCGCCGATGCCGACGCCTGTCAGGCCACCGGCGCGTGGTCGGGCGCCAAGGCCACCAGCGGCAGCC
>JAGLCS010000017.1 GCA_023146115.1 Abyssibacter sp.
TGTGGTGGGGTAAGACGCTGCGTGAGGCCAGACTCGCCAAGGCAGCTTGAGGCCATCGTGCAAGGGAGCGATCACCGGGGCAGCGAACTCATGTGCTGAGCGCATCAGCCAAGGAGATCAACATGATGCAGGTGATTCAATTCGAAGCCGACAACGTCGTCGGGATGCGTATCCAGGGCAAGGTCGAAAAACCGGACCTCGACCAGGTGAAACGCGAGGTTGAGCGGCGCCTGGAGCGCCATGACCGAATTCGCGTTTACGTCGAAGTGGCGGAATTCGAGGGCATGAGCGTGGATGCCTTCCTGGAAGACCTGAAGTTTGGTGCGGACAACTGGAACCGGTTCGACAAGGAAGCTGTTGTCGTGGATCAGGCGTGGCTGCGTAAGGTGACCGCGATGGCCGACAAGCTCGTGCCGCAGATCGACGTCCGCGCGTTCTCCGTCGCGGAGACCGACAAGGCGCGACTATGGGTGACTTCCTAGCCGGGTCCTGACGCCTCTAAAAACCGCGTGCCGTGCATCCTCACATGGGTAGCGCATGACAAGCTGTCATGAAACTGCTTCATGGTCGGTTCGGGCTGCGGTCGGGTTGGCATCGTTCTTGATGGTACTGCTGTTGTCACCGCCGCAGATTTCGTGGCCGGCGCTCGTGACAGGCGAACTGGCGGTGGTGATGCCGGTTTTCGGAAGCCGGTCCAGCGCGGATTCGGCGCGCAGCGGCCATATGACATCGCAGCTGACCACCGATATGGCCCGATGCCGTCGTTGGGCGGAACGGCCCGTTGTTTCGACCCGTGATCTGATCTGATCGAACGACGGAGGCGGTCGCGTATCCGTAAAGAAGATTCATTCGCGACAATCTCCGTTAGACTTGCTGTGGGGAACCAAGAGACCAATTGAAGTGATTACTGTGATGATCGTCGATGATCACCGGCTGGTCCGGGCGGGCATCCGACGTGTTTTGGACGAGCAGGGTGATATCGAGGTCGCCGCCGAGGCGTCGTCCGGCGAAGAAGCCATTAACCTTGCTCGCGACCTGCAGCCGCAGGTGGTGCTGATGGATATCAACATGCCTGGCATCGGTGGCCTGGAGGCCACGCGGCGCATCATCCAGCGGTCGCCGGATATCAAGATCATTGGCGTCTCCATGCATCTGGACGAGCCGTATCCCAGCCGGCTGCTGTCGGCGGGCGCCTCCGGTTACATCAGCAAGGATTCCGCGGCGGAAGAGGTCGTCACGGCCATCCGGCGCGTGCATCAGGGCGGGCATTACATTGCGCCGCTGGTCGCTGGCAACCTCGCTGCGGCCTTGATCAAAGGGCAGAATGAATCGCCTTTCGACGCCTTGTCTCACCGCGAAATGCAGGTGATGAATCTGGTGACGCAGGGACATAGCACCCAGGCGATTTCCGACCGCCTGTGCCTGTCCCCCAAGACCGTCAGTACCTATCGCTACCGCCTGTTCGAAAAGCTGGGCGTGCATAACGACGTGGAACTGACCCGCCTCGCCATGCGCTACGGCTTGCTGGAGGACAGCGTCGCCGCTGCTGACTGACGTCCTGCGATCGCGCGACATGGCGCCTCCTCATGGCTGAATCCTTTCACCCGGATTGCGCCCGTTGTCCGCGGCTGGTGGAGTTTCGCGCGCAATCCCGCGCTGACCACCCTGGTTATTACGGCCGGGCTGTCCCGAGTTTTGGCCCCGAATCAGCGCCGCTGCTCATTGTTGGACTGGCGCCGGGTATGCACGGCGCCAACGCCACCGGACGGCCGTTCACCGGCGACTACGCCGGCATCCTGCTGTACCAGACGCTTTACGACCTCGGGCTGGCCTCGTCGCCGGTCTCCGAGTCGGCCGATGATGGCCTGGAACTGCTCGGCTGCCGCATCACCAATGCGGTGCGCTGTGTGCCACCGCAGAACAAGCCGGTGGGCGCCGAGATCAATCAGTGCAGGCCTTATCTGATCGAAGAGCTGAATGCGGTCCCCCGCGGCGGGGTGCTGCTGGCGCTCGGCAAGATCGCGCACGATCAGGTGATCCGCGCGCTTGGCTTGCGGGTGGCGGCCCACAAGTTTGGTCACGGCGCCGAGCATGCGTTGCCCAGTGGGCTGCGGCTGGTCGATTCCTACCACTGCAGTCG
>JAGLCS010000170.1 GCA_023146115.1 Abyssibacter sp.
AAGGTCTGACGGACTATGGAAAGCCCCGTCCGACTGTACTGGCTCGACCCCCGCGACCCCACACAGGCGTTCCCCGATCCGCGCCTGGCGATGGCGGAACCCAATGGCCTGCTCGCCATCGGGGGGGACCTGTCGGTCCAGCGGCTGATCCGCGCCTACTCGCAAGGTATTTTCCCCTGGTACAACCCGGATGAACCCATTCTCTGGTGGTCTCCCGACCCTCGCGTAGTCTTTCCGCTGGACGGATCCGCCGCTCCGCGCACGATCCGCCGGCTGGTGGGGCGCGGGGATTACGCGGTGACGCTCGATCGCGCATTCGACGAGGTGATCGCCGCCTGCGCCGCACCGCGGCCCAAGCAGCGCGGTACCTGGCTGGGCCACGAGATGCAGCGCGCCTATCGTGATTTGCACCAGGAAGGTTACGCCCACTCGATCGAGGTCTGGCGCGACGGCGTGTTGATTGGCGGGCTCTACGGCCTGGCGCTAGGCCGCGCCTTCTTTGGCGAATCGATGTTTAGCCGGACAACAGGGAGTTCCAAACTGGCAATCCACTGGATTCGCCAACAGCTGACACACTGGCGGTTTGACTTGTTCGACTGTCAGGTCGGCTCCGAGCACCTAAGCCTGCTGGGCGCAACAGGCATGCCCCGTGAACAGTTCGTGACCCATGTCCACCTGGCCACGTCGCGCGGCCACCGCCGCGGGCGCTGGCGTTTTGACATCCCGGTTCCAAGCTCGACACTGCATACCGGCAACCGATGAACCTCTACCCCACCGCCGAGCACACATGCTCGTATCTGCCTGGTCAACTGGCGCGGGAAGCCGTGATCGACCCCAGCCAGACGCTCAGCCCGCGGCATTATCAGCAGCTGCTCGCGCTGGGCTTTCGTCGTTCCGGGCCCTATGCCTACCGAACCGCCTGCCGGGCTTGCCAGGCCTGCATCGCTGTCCGCATTCCGCTGAACCAACCCCTTGCGCTGCGGCGCCGCCATCGCCGCGTTCTAAAGCGCAATGCGGACTGTCAGGTGAGGATGGTCGCCGGTCGCATGCACCCGGAGCATCGCTCGCTGTATCTGCGTTACCTCAGCCACCGGCATCGCGAATCCGGCATGCGCGATCTATGCGCTGACGACTTGCTGGACCCGGCGGGAGCCTTGTCCTGCCTGTGCGAAATCCGCGTCGCTGGCCGCCTGCTGGCCTACACGGTCGTGGACTGCACGCCAGACGCCTGGTCGGCGGTTTACACCGTCTTCGATCCGCTGGAAGAGCACCGCGGGCTGGGTAATTTCGCCATTCTGCAAACCCACCGGCTCGCGAAATCGGCGGGGGCGGATTTTCTCTATCTCGGCTACTGGATCCACGCTGCCCCGCAGATGGGTTACAAGACGGAGTTTCGGCCCTTGCAGATTTACCTGGGCAAGCAATGGCAGCCATTTGCCGAGGGTCGATGCTTTGAGGATAATGCGCCGCCCTAATCCAACGCTGAGCGCGCATGCCCAAAGAAGACCATATTGAAATGGAAGGCACGGTGACCGACACCCTGCCTAACACCACATTTCGTGTCGAGCTGGAAAATGGCCACGTGGTCACGGCTCATATCTCCGGCCGCATGCGGAAGAACTACATCCGCATCCTCACCGGCGACAAGGTCACGGTGCAGCTCACCCCGTACGATCTGAGCAAGGGCCGAATCACCTATCGAGGTCGCTAGCCGCGTCGCGATGCCCTGACCCAGGGTGCATCGCGCTCTTATGCCCTTAAGGCTAGACGGACTCGGCTTCAGCCAGCTTGGAGTGCGTGTCCAGAGTCAGCCCATCGGGTCCGGCGCTGACCGTGACCCGGCCACCGTCAACCAGTTCCCCGAACAGCAACGCGTCGGCCAGAGGACGCTTAATGTGTTCCTGGATCACGCGTGCCATTGGCCGGGCGCCCATCTGCACGTCGTAGCCGTTCTCGGCCAGCCACGCCCGCGCTGCATCATCCACGGTGAGCTCGACACCACGGCCTTCGAGCTGGACTTCAAGTTCCATGATGAACTTGTCCACGACCCGCTTGATCACGTCGCCGCCCAGTGACGCGAACGGCACGATGGAATCCAGGCGGTTGCGGAATTCCGGCGAGAAACTGCGCCGGATAACCTCCATCCCGTCGCTGGAGTGATCCTGTGTCTTGAAGCCGATCGTTCGCCGCGCCATCGATTCGGCGCCGGCATTCGTGGTCATGATCAGGATCACGTTGCGGAAGTCCGCCTTGCGGCCGTTGTTGTCCGTCAGCGTGCCGTGGTCCATCACCTGCAACAGCAGGTTGAACACGTCCGGATGCGCCTTCTCGATTTCGTCGAGCAAGACAATGGCATGCGGATGCTTGATTACGGCCTCGGTTAGCAGACCGCCCTGGTCATAACCCACATAGCCGGGCGGCGCGCCGATGAGCCTCGACACGGTGTGCCGCTCCATGTATTCGCTCATGTCGAAACGCACCAGCTCGATTCCGAGCTGCTGAGCGAGCTGGCGTGTGACCTCCGTCTTGCCGACACCGGTCGGCCCGGCGAACAGGAATGAGCCGATCGGCTTTTCCCCGCTCCGCAATCCGGAGCGTGCCATCTTGATGGCCGAGGCCAGCATGTCGATGGCGTTTTCCTGGCCGAAGATCACCAGCTTGAGATCGCGATCCAGCGTCTTGAGTACTTCGCGGTCATTTGCGGACACACTCTTCGGAGGAATCCGAGCGATCTTGGCCACGATGGTTTCGATGTCCTTGACCTGCACCGTCTTGCGTCGCTTGCCCGCTGGCAGCAAACGCATCTGGGCACCGGCCTCATCGATCACGTCGATGGCCTTGTCGGGTAGGCGTCGATCATTGATGTGACGCGCCGCTAGCTCGGCAGCAATTTCCAGCGCCGTGTGCGTGTAGCGCACCTGGTGGTGATCCTCGAACCGCGACTTCAGGCCTTCCAGGATGCGCACCGTCTCGGGTACGGAAGGCTCCGGAACATCGATCTTCTGGAATCGGCGCGCCAAGGCCCGATCCTTTTCGAAGATGCCGCGATACTCGTCATAGGTCGTGGACCCGATGCACTTGAGTTCGCCGTTCGAAAGCACAGGCTTGATCAGGTTCGATGCATCCATGACGCCGCCAGAGGCCGCGCCGGCACCGATCACGGTGTGAATTTCGTCGATGAACAGCACCGAACCGGGTCGCTTGCGCAGCTCGGCCAGTACGCCCTTGAGGCGCTTTTCGAAGTCGCCACGGTATTTGGTGCCGGCAATCAGCGACCCCATGTCCAACGCGTAAATCGTGCTGCCAAGCAGCACCTCGGGCACATCGCCCTCGGTGATCAGCCAGGCAAGCCCTTCTGCGATAGCGGTCTTGCCAACGCCGGCTTCGCCGACCAGCAGCGGATTGTTCTTGCGGCGCCGACAAAGGGTCTGAACGACCCGCTCGATCTCGTCGCGGCGCCCGATCAGCGGATCGATCTTGCCCTCGGCGGCCAAGGCGTTGAGATCGGTGGCGTACTGTTCCAGCGGATTTTGCGAGGCTTGGCCGGCCTCGTCCTGCTTGGGGTCGCCTTCCGGTGCGCCCGATGTCCCGTCATCGCCGGTTGTCTTGGAGATGCCGTGGCTGATGTAGTTGACGACATCGAGACGGGTGACGCCCTGCTCGTTGAGCAGATAGACGGCATGGGAATCACGCTCGGAGAAGATCGCGACCAGCACATTGAGTGAGGTCACCTCCTTCTTGCCGGCGGACTGGACGTGGTAGACGGCGCGCTGCAGCACCCGCTGAAAAGACAGCGTCGGCTGCACCTCGTTGCCGTCGGCATCTTCTTCGACGACCGGCACGTTCTCACGAATAAAGCTGCGCAGGTCGCGTTCCAGTGCATCCAGGCCGACACCGCTGGCCCGCAGCACCTCGGTGACATTCACATCATCGAGCAAGGCCAGCAGAAGATGCTCAATGGTGAGCATTTCGTGGCCCTCGTTGCGGGCAGCGAGAAACGCCGCGTCGAGTGCCTTCTGCAGTTCTTGGCTCAGCATATTGTCCATCCGTATCGAGTGGGGGTAGTGGGTCGACAGCGTCCGGTCAACGGCCTTAGACCGGGGCAATCCATCGCCCCCCATAGATGGCTCAAAGTTACGCCTGTTCCAACCTGCACAGCAAGGGGTGTTGATGCCGCCTGGCGTACTCAATGACCTGATTCATCTTGGTTTCGGCAATTTCGGCGGTGTAGGTGCCGGCCACGGCCGCTCCGGTCGTGTGGACCTTGAGCATGATGCGAACCGCAGTTTCGCGATCTTGACGGAAAATGCGCTGCAGCACTTCGATGACGAACTCCATCGGCGTGAAATCGTCATTGAGCAGCACCACCTTGAACCTGGGCGGCTGCTGCAATTTGGGTTTGCTGGTTTTTTCTGCGAGACCGACACCGTCATCTCGCTCGAAATCACTCATGCTGACCTCTGCGAAGCGCGCGGTCGAAACCAATAGACGCGGGCAGGAACGAAGTGTTCCCGAGGGCTGCCGATTGTAACGAATCCGGCCACAGGCTTGTGACCACAGTTAAAAAAGGCGGTTCGCAAACAGCCGACTATTTGCTGGTGTGCGTGTAGACGCCGTCCCAGTCATCGCCGGGCGGGTTGGCCCGATAGTGGGCGATACGCTCCTGGTACAGGCGATAGATTGGCAACGGCTGACCTGACTGCTGTAACCCAAAGAACTCGGCCTCGGCCTGATCCCAGGCCTGCGACCGAAACAAACGCAGCGCCTGGCGATACCGCGCCAGATCCTTCTTGATCTCCGCAGGCAGGACATCCTTTTCGCCGAGTGGCTCGTAGATCGTGACCGGTTCCTGCTTACCCTTCACACGGATTCGGTCGAGCTCCCGGTACGCGAACTCCGGGACCGCAGCCCGGGTCGATTCGGACACGATAATCTCGACGCCGTAATTCTTCGTCTGCCCTTCCAGCCGCGACCCCAGATTCACTGCGTCCCCCATCACGGTGTAGGCGACGCGGAATTCCGACCCCATGTTGCCGACGCTCATTGGCCCGGTGTTCAGCCCGACGCCTATCTTCAGTGAGGGCCAGCCACGGGCGGCGAAACTGTCGTCCAGCGCCCGGACCGCCCGCAGCATGTCCATGGCTGCCAGCAGGGCGTTCCTGGCATGGTCGGGGTCGTCCAGCGGGGCGCCCCAGAACGACATGATGGCGTCACCCATGTACTTGTCGATGGTGCCGCGATGCTCGTGGATCACCCGCGTCAGCGGGGTCAGGAACTCGTTCATCAACTGCGACAGCTCGCGAGAATCCAGGCCCTCGGAGATGGTCGTAAAGCCGCGCACGTCCGAGAACAGGACAGTCAATTCGCGGGTTTCACCCTCCATCGAAATGTCTTCTGGATTCTGTGCCATCTCGTCGACCAGCTCAGGCGGCACGTACTGCCCGAAGAGTCGGGTCACCTCGCGCTTGCCACGGGATTCCACGAAATACCCGTAGAGCAGATGCAATAGGAACAGGATGAGCGTGAACGCCAGCGGCAAACCTAGCGGCACCACGACATTGAAACGGCTCCACAGCAGCAGCGCGATGATGGCGATCGCACCCAGAAACGCCAGGCCCATCAGCGCGGCGGTGGCCGCGGAGACCCTCGGAAACACCCAGGCCATCATCACCGCGATAAAGAACAGCATGACCGCCGTCAGACCGGTGGCGTAGGACGGATGGTATTTGACGCGGTCTTCCAGGATGCCGGAGATGATATTGGCGTGGACTTCCACCCCCGCGAATGCACTGCCCACTGGCGTGTTCCGCAGATCGAGCAGCCCTGGCGCCGACGTGCCCACGAGCACGATGGCATCCCGCAACACCGAGGCGTCGGCGGTCTGGTGAATCACATCGGTGGCCGACACATAGGGGAAACTGCCCTGACGCCCGCGGTACGGGACCATGACCGCCATTTCGCCGTCCACCGGGATCTCATGATCGCCGAGCGCGACGGCTTCGAGCGCCTGGGCACTAGGGGCTTCGTCGGCGCTCAGAAACTGACCATCGAACACGAACCCGTAATCCGGCGAATCCATGGCGATCCGGGTTAATTCAAAGGCTAACGACCCGTAGATCGCGCCATTGAATTTCTGCATCAACGGAACGCGGCGGAACACGCCGTCGATCTCCTCACGGGCGAGAGGGTTGTCGAAAAATCCCGCCCGCGTGCCCATGCGCTGGAGCTCGGGCAGGTTGGCCGAATAGCCCTCGGCCACAATGAAGTTGGCCGGCACGCTGGCGGCGAGTTCTGCCGAAATCAGCGGCTCCGGCAGCTGCCCGATGCGACTGTCGTCGGTGGACTGCAATACCATCCCGAGCACCACCGGCCGGTTCTGGATCGCCGCGGCCAGCTTGGCCTCACCGCTGGCGGTGAACCCCAGCTGCGAACCGGTGTCTTCCAGCAGAGCGCGGACGTCCGGACGGGGGGCCAGCCGCTCCAGCATTTCCTGGTACGCGGAGCGTTGCGGCTCGGCGAACAGGACGTCGAAGCCCACGGCCCGGACCGCGTAATGCTCAAACAGGTTGTCGACCATCTGCGCGAACTTATCGCGCTCCCAGGGCCAATAGCCTTCGGCCGTCATGCTGCGTTCATCGATATCGACAATCACGATGGCGGGGTCGACCGTGTTCGTCATCGTCGCGCGCACCCGCGCGTCGTAGGACGAATTCTCCACCTGTTCGAGGAAATCGATCCGAACCACCTCGTTCAGGTGCACAACCACCAGCGCGAACAGCACCAGGCTGATGGCGTAGCGAATGATTTGATGCATCGATGGACTCCCCCCAGATGCCGAAACCGTAACGTCACGGCCCTAACGAGGCAACGCGCGTGTCGCCTTCAGGCGACGGCAGGTATGATAGGCACCCGTTTTCGAACCCTTGTGATTTCATGGACGCGGCGCTAATCAAGTCGCTGCAACGTCGTGCGCGCCCGGTGCCGGGCTGGGCTGCCCTGGCGCTTGCGGCAGCCTGCGGCCTGCTGCTCGCCAAAATGATCTGGCTGATGGTGCCGCAGCCTGCCTGGCAGCCGCCCCCTGCCCCGGCGACGACCGTCACCAGCAAAGCGACTGATCACGCGGTGGACATCCAGGCCATCGCCAACGCAAACCTGTTCGGCAGGGCGGCGCCCAAGCAGGTGGAAGCCACGCAGCAGCAGGTTGTCGATGCGCCCGATACCCGGCTTCCGCTCACGCTAAAAGGCATTTTTGCCTCGGAACTGGACGGCGAATCCAGAGCACTGATCGCGCGTGGCAGTGACGAGGAGAAGCCCTACGCCGTCGGTGACACCGTAACCGGCGGCGCCGAGCTCTACGAGATCTACGCCGACCGCGTGATCCTCGACCGCGGCGGCAAGCTCGAAACCCTGCGCTTGAATAAGGATGAACCGGGCGCCAGTGCGAATCAGAGCGGTAATACCTCGCTGACCAGCCGAACCGGGGATGTTCGCGAAGTCGCCCCGACGCAGTCGCTGATGAATATTCGGCAGGAGCTGCTTCAAGACCCATCGCGGGCCTCCACTTACCTTCGCGTCCAACCGGCATACAATGCTGGGCAGCTGCGCGGCTATCGAATTTATCCGGGGCGCAATCGCACCCTGTTCTCGGAGGCCGGGCTGAGACCGGGGGATTTGGTGACCGAACTCAATGGCGTCAGTCTCGACAATCCGACACGAGCCTTGCAGATGCTGGGAGATCTCAGCTCCGCAACATCGCTGAACGTCACGATCCTGCGCGGCGGGCAGCCACAACAACTCAGCGTGAATCTGAACTGATATGACTATCCTGCTTCGGTCACTGGCCGCTCTACTGCTCTTCGCCCAGCTCTCGGTGGCCGTCGCGCAGTCCGCGTCGCAAGCCACGCTGAACCTGAAGGATGCGGACATCAACACGCTGATCTCGACGGTCAGCGAGATCACCGGCAAGAATTTCATCATCGATCCGCGGGTGAAAGGCAAGGTCACGGTGTTGTCGTCCACACCGATGAGTGCCGAAGGTGTGTACGAAACCTTCCTGGCCGTACTCCAGGTCCACGGGTTCGCGGCCATACCGGCTGGCGAAGCGATCAAGATCATCCCCGAGGTGAATGCCAAGCAGGACGGCGCGCCGACACGCGGCCCGCAAACGCTGGCACCGGATGATGTCGTCACCAAGGTCTTCACCATCGACAACGTGCCGGCGGCGCAGCTGGTACCGATCCTGCGGCCGCTGGTGCCCCAATACGGCCATCTCGCGGCCTATGCGCCGTCCAACATGCTGATCATTTCGGATCGCGTGGCCAACGTGGAACGCCTGCGCGCCATCATCCGCCAGATCGATACCTCCAGTGATCGCGAGTTCGAGCTGATCCGGATGACGCATGCCAGCGCTGCCGACATCGCACAAACCCTGACCACGCTGACCCAGCAGGATCGCAAGACCGACCCGAACACCACGCCGGTGACCATCCTCGCCGACGAGCGCACGAATGCCCTGTTGATCGGCGGTGACAAAGCCACCCGCTCGCAGTTTCGCAGCATCATCGCGGAACTCGATCTGCCCTTGGAGGACAGCGGCAGCACGCAGGTGATTTACCTGCGCTACGCCTCGGCCGAAAATCTTGGGCCGGTACTCCAGGGCTACGTGGAACAGGTCGCGGCCAGCGAAGGTGGCGGGCAGAACAATCAGGCGCGGACGTCGGCGTCGGTGGTCAAGGTGATTCCCGAGCCCGACACCAATGCACTGGTCATCACGGCACCACCCAAGATCATGCGGGCGGTCAAGGATGTCGTCGCCCAGCTCGACATCCGCCGCGCCCAGGTG
>JAGLCS010000171.1 GCA_023146115.1 Abyssibacter sp.
CTACAATCACGAACGACCGAACATGGCGCTCGGCGGCATCACCCCCATGCAGCGGCTGGCCGCCGCTGCATAGCTCCACTTTTGGCCTCCGTTAAAAACGGGGGGATTACCAAGCCTCGCAAGGCCTATCAAAGCCGAATCAAGGCTTTGCGCGATCACAGGCCACTTGTAATGCGAAGGTCGGGAGTTCGATTCTCTCCGCCGGCACCATATAAATCAGCGGCTTGGCGGGCCGTTGCCAAAAGGTAATAGCCCGCTGCTGAGGGTTTCTGCAGAGGGTTCCCACCTCAGCCAGCCGCTTTGAACGCTCCGGATACCGGTAAGACTCTCACTAAGGAGTCTTACCATGCAGAAGAAGCGTGGCCCTGCGCCGGAAGGCAAGGTCTACAAGCGGCCGAACGGGAAGTATCAGGCCCAGATCATTATCGATGGCGTTTCGCATAGCCAGACCTATCCCAATAAGGCGGGTGCGGAGGCGTACCTGCGCAGAATGCGCAAGTCCAGCCAGCGACCTGACCGGATCGACCAGCAGATCGAGGCTGAGAAGCTCACCCTTGTCCAGGCTGTCGAACAGCGCATAGAAGCGCTTGGAGGTCCTCAAGGAGACGAGGCCGAGATTTGCAAACGGTTGCGCCGCCTCGCAAAGAACGTCGGCGCGATGGGCGACATGCGGATGAACGCGATCATGGTCGCCGACGTCGCTGCGTTCCGCGATGAACGGCTGGCCCTCGGCAACGCCCCGAACACGGTATGTAGCTATATCAGCAGCATCGCAACCACCTACGCCTGGCTCGAGGAGCACCATAGTCTGGGGCTGGAAAACCCGGCATTGAAGGTTTCTCGGCCCAAGGAAATCAAGAAGCGGCCGAAAAACGAGTCCGAGCGAGCGATTCGCGTACGAAGGCGCCTGCACAAGAAGCGGCTGAACCCGGAAATGGAAAGTGTGCTGTTGGAGGCGGCGGTCTCGGTGCAAGCCAATCGTCGCTCGAAACTGGCCTTCGCAAAGCTAATCCAATTCGCTATCGAGACCACGATGCGGCTTGCGGAAGTGGCCGACGTGCACTGGGACGACATCATCTGGGACGAGAATCAGATCCACATCCCCTTCACGAAGAACGGGGAAGAGCGCAGCCCTTGTGTCTGGCCGTCGACGATGGATTTGCTTGAGGAGCTCGACCCGCAGGAAGAGGGGCGGATCTGGGCCTCGAAGAGCACCATTTCCAAGACCTGGGGGCTCGTGCGCGAACAAGCGGCTATGGAACTTGAGGCGCGGGGCCGCACATTTCTGGCCAAGCGCATGCGCGCCTTTCGGTTTCACGATCTGCGCCATGAAGGAATCTGTCGTCTCTTTGAACTGACCAATCTCACTGAACGCCAGATCGCCGAGATCACAGGTCACAAGACGTCGGCGATGCTCTGGCACTACGCAAAGAGCCTTCGGACGGAAGCGATTGCCAAGGAGCTGGCCAAGGCCCAGGGTGTCGATTGGGCGCCGAAGAACCGCACCAAGGCCACGGAAGTGGTCGCCGAGATCATTCTGCCCATCAGCCCGGATTGGCGTCACATCAGTCGCGATCGCGCGCGACTTGAAGCGTTGGTTTGGTCCCGCCCGATCCGCGACGTGGCGCTGGACATGGGCATCTCGGACGTCGCCGTGCACAAGGCTTGTAAGCGGCTTGGGGTGGATAAGCCGCCGCGCGGCTACTGGTTGGAGCGTGAGCGCCGAGTGGCTACCTGACAGACCCCTTTGGTCGCTGCCGGCGATGGTCCCGATGGATGAGGCCATGGCTGCGAAGAAGGCGATCCCTGTCAGTCGGTGAGGTCCTTCAATGGCGGGAACAGCTCTCCAACCTCGACTTCCAGGGTCTTGGCGATACGGATCAGGTTGAGCGCGGCGATGTTGCGATCGCCGCGCTCAACGCCACCGTAGTAGCTGCGCGCGAGCCCTACTTCCCAAGCGAACGCCTCCTGCGAAAAGCCGCGCGCCTTTCGGAGCTTGCGCAGCTGTTTCCCAAGAAGCGCGAGTTGTGGGTCGGCCGCCATGCGGCCAAGGTAGGCGCGGGACTTTTATCAGGCCACGCACTATGAGTACCATTTGTGCTAACATCGGTATCGCCCACCTGAACAAGTGGCAATCGTCGTGGTGCTCAGCTCGCGACCCTGCTTACGGCAGCGCCCGTATGGGGCGAGGTGGGCGCATCAGGAACACGAACACGTGGTGTTCAAACGACGATCTGCAACAAGGGAGGAGAACATGAGCAGTGTGGGTCTGGCGGAGTCTGCCGTTTCGAACGCGGCACATGGCAGCGATTCGCAAATTGGTGGCTATGCGGGCATCTGGCGACGCGCTATGGCGTACGTCATCGACATCGTGCTGACCCAGATCCTCGCGATCATGGTGGTCGTGCCGTTGTCGTTCTCGCTGGGTGTGGCAACGGCCAATTCAGTAAGCCCGGAACAGGCCGAACTCTTGGGTGGCGGCCTCGGCATGATCGTCGGCGTGCTGATCCAGTGGATCTATTTCACCGTCATGGAGTCCTCGGGGCTCCAGGCCACCGTCGGCAAGCGGGCCCTCGGCATGAAGGTGACCGACGCTGACGGGCGACGCATTGGAATCGGCAAGGCGAATGGCCGCTACTGGGGGAAGATCATCTCTGCCCTGATCCTCTTCGTCGGTTTCCTGATGATCGCATTCACAAAGCGGAAGCAGGGCCTGCACGACGTCATGGCTGGCACGTTAGTGCTGAAGCGCTGAAAGGGGGAAAGCGCATGAACTCAATGAAAGTCCGGTTTGGAGCTTCGTGGATTATCACAGCGCTTGCTTTGGCCGGCTGCTCAGGACCACCGAGCAATGCCGAGGTCGAGGCGATCGTGCTCGATTCCATGGCGCAGTGGATGGCATTCATCAAGCAGGAAGGTCAGCCGGATGTACCTCCCGACGAGGTCATTCACGCGGTCTCCCGCGACGGCTGCGAACGCACGGGAGAGAGCAGCTATGAGTGTTTGGTCACTACCACCTACAACCCGCAGTACGCGGTGATGGGCGAACAACACACGCAGCGGATGCGGTTCACGAAGACCTCGAACGGCTGGTATGCCGAAGAGGTTCAGTAGGGGCGACCTCCAAGGGTTTCCGGCGTCGCCGCGACAGGTTGCGTTACGTGATCAAAGCGATGCGGGCATGTCGGTAGCGAGGCCGGAGTTCCTTGGCCGGAGTGATCCAATAAGCAAGAGGAGATTCACGATGAAGCACCATCCCCTCCTACTGGCGATGGCCGTAGTAGTGCCCATGGTTGGGTCGGTTCACGCGTTCAAGGTTGAACTCGGCGGTTCGCCGAACAACGAAGTCGTGATCGGAGGCAGCGGTAATCCTGGAGACGTCGCTGGTTGCGTGGGAGCGCTGAGCCGCCTCTCGCCCCGTGCAGCTGCGGCTCAGGGCCTGCCGTCACACCCGGGGGCGCTGGAAGGCTTGTGTAAGACCAATGCCCGGTTCCAGCAGCTCAATCGCAGGCAATGGCAGTGCGTGGCCTCCCGGATCAGTAACGGCGAGCCGCATGCAATGGCGATCGGACGTTGTTACTAAGCGCGCACTGGAGAAGCGAAGCTACCTGAACACGGGAGTGAGAGCGCTCTTGGAATCCGACTCGGGGCGATCACTCGTTCTGGCATTTGGCACCCATGTACATCGCTAAAGCGCTGTTGAGCCTGGCGACTGCCCTTGTTTTTTGTTTCCTGTTTCTGCAGATGGCTGTTGCTGCGATAACAGGCAACGAGAGTGTTCCCTACGCATGGTGGGGATTCATCGTGGTTGGGGCGATCGCGATCTACTGCTTCATGCAGGTTGGCTTCTGGATGCGGTTGCGCAATTGCAACTACGAGTGGTACGTCGCCAATAACCCAAGCTGCAAGCGCTCCGATGGGCGGGTGAAATGTGCAGCCTGCGGGAGTAACCGCATCACGGTCCGAAATCTGATGAACCGTACGTTCACGCGTGCGCACGTGTGTGTGCAGTGTGGTGAGACTCTGTATTTTTCACCGGAATGAGATGTTGGCGGCTTGCAGGGAATAGGCGTGCCCATCTGGCAAATCCTGGCCGCACTTGGAACTGGTTCCGGCCAGCACCGCTGCCAAATCCGGAGCGCCTGCAGAATCTCGCCACGCGAGCCGGAAAGCCACCGCCGCCCTTGCGCCCGCTGCGTCACCTGCGCACGTCATTCCGCTGGCCCTGACTCCGGAGCGCAGCTCGACGAGCGGTGCCGGGAGGCGGCCCGGCTCGCTCTTTGTGCCGAGACTCAGCAGACGCTCACCACCCGCTAGTCGAGTCATGCAGCAGGGTTGAGTGTTGATCGCCCGGGAGAGTCTCGCCTCGCCGGCGGGGCGCCTCGATCTAGCTCCGCTCACTGGTGACCGACTTCTGGACATGTTGCGCCGAATAAGCTCCTGTAGGATTCCTGCGCAGGAATCATAAAATCGCTTTGGAGTGTGTATGGCCAGAGGCGGTTATCGACCGGGGGCAGGGCGTCCATCCGGCACTGGGCGCTACGGCGAGCCAACAGTTTCTCGGCGGATACCGCTGTCGCTCTTGGGCGAGGTCGATGCGCTACTGAGCGCTGCAAAGCCGCCAGTCCCATCGCGTGGGGTGGTGCCGCCGGACTTGTTGCATGTGCCTGAGCCCGGAAAGGTCGAGGTAATGCCACGGTGCGAGGCGTCTTCCGCTCTTCAGTCGCTCCACGAGGCAAAGGTGACCGCGCGCGTGGTCATCCTGGATCCATGGTATCGCGCCAAGAGTGGACAGGGTCGGTCCGCCTATCTGGCCGAGATGGTGCCGCTCCTGGAGCTGGCTGCGCGGGTTGGTCAGCACGTTTTCGTTTGGGGGTTTCCGGAGCACATTGGCAGACTCGTCGATCACTGGCCGTCCAGCATGCAGCTCCGAGGCTGGATTACCTGGTGGTTCAAAAATGCGGCATCGAGATCGCGAGGGTGGCGGCCATCACAACAGGCATGCCTCCATTTGAGCCGCCGGGGCGCGACGATCTATCCGGAGCATTTCTACGCCGATCGTCACCAAGAAGCGGCGCGAGAAAACCGCCTCGAATACAAAATGACGCCTTATTCGGTGCTGGAAGCGCCGCTGCTGAGCGGCTTCATCGACAGGACGCAGCAGACCGGCTACCCGGCACAAAAGCCTCGCAAAGTCATCGAGCCGCTGCTCAAGATGACGTGCAAGCCGGGCGACATCGTGGTTGATTCGACCTGTGGTTCTGGCACGACAGGGGAGGTCGCGGCAGCGTTGGGGTGCCGGGCGATTCTCTCCGATCGACGCGGCGATGCACTGCGCGTGACGCGCCAACGGCTTTCGAAAGCGGGCCATCTGAACACGCCAGAGCCGTCGGAAGATTGCTGAGAATCAGCGGATGTAGCGCCTATTCCGCCGCCGCGCGGGGTGCTCCCTCCCGGGCGTGCTGTAGCGGATGTTATCTACCGATCCGTTCGCCTTTGCGGGCCGAGTCGTTTCCTGCATGCCGCCCTCTGCGGGCTCCTCTATGGATTTGAGCCAATCATCGACAGTGGACGGATCCCAGAACAGTTGCCGCCTTCCAGGGAGCTTGATGGCAGGAGGCAAGGGGAGCCCTCGCGCTCGGCGCATGTGAATCGATGACGCTCCGGCATAGCGCAGCTTCTTCGCCAGCCCCGCTGCATCAAGGGGAATCTTTCGGTCGTCGGTCATGGTCATCTCGTTATCTTGTCGAGGGACAGGGGGTGGCCTACTCACAGCCTGAAGCCTGGCCCGCGAAGCGACGCCAGGCGGTGATCGGATGGGCGGGTCAACAATCGCCCGTGTCGGGCCACGAAGTGGCTCGTCGGCGTGCTGTTGCGCTCCATGCAAGTCGCTACGAATGCGCGGCGACGAGCGGTTGTTGAGGCGCAGGAGCCCGGCGCATGCCGATCACGCTTAGCAGCCGCCCGGCAATCATTGCCGGGCCTGCCCAGTGGCGAGCGCTTGCCGGAATGCTGAGTCATCTCGGCCCCTCAGGAGGCCTGCTCAGTGTCGGCAGGCGTTACCCACTTGACGTCCTTGAGTTCCCGCTCTGCACGCTCGATCTGGCGCAATAAGTAGGCCGAGAGGGCGCCTTCAACGTCGATCTGCATCCCCGCATCCTTGGCGCGCTTACGGACGGCTTCGAGTCGATTCCAGTCCTTTTCCTCGAGCTGCAGAGGGAGACGCTTGCGGGTTTTTGGCTTGGGTTGATTGAGCAGCATGGCTATCTCTTCGTTGATGGGTGTGTCACCTCGGTATCCGTCGCATTCAACGAATCGGGAACCAGGTGCTGCAGCCCCGTTGAAGACGGCGAAGGAGGAATGACAGCGGGTAGACCACGTCCTGGCGCCCACGTCTCCGGATCACCGGTTGCGGCAACGGGGGCAGCTCTGGCGGTAGCCTCTTCCTTCGCCGGTACTGCTTGACGATGTAGCCATCGAGTCGGAACACGTCGTCCCGGATCTGGCGGAATCCGGGGGCACTGTGCAGGGACCGAATGAGGCCCTGTATCCGGTTGTCGTGGATCTGAGCGTAGCGCCTGATGTCGGCTCGGTAGCGTTCAAATTGTTCGCGATCGATACGCCATGTCCAGGTCACGGGCTTGATAGCGACTCGGCCGCTCTTCCTGGTGTAGGCCTTGCGCAGCTGCGGCGGAACGGGCATCTGCGCAAGCTCAAACACCCATGGCCACTGGATGCGTTCCCGGCGCGCATCGCGCCAGGTTTCGACGCCAAGCAGCGGATGCTCTCCCTCGGTTCGGAGCAGCCACCAGCGGAAGGTGGTGGTCCCCGTCAGCGGCCACAACACCAGCCGAAAAACGGCTTCGCCGCGCCTGCGGGCATGGCGGCGCTGCGAGTCGGTCATGGTCAGGTTGAAGCGCTCGTGCAGCTTCTGGAAGAGCGAAGGTGCGCGGTCGGCGGCGACCTCGCCGGTGACGTAGAACAGGAAGCCGTAGGCCACGTAACGCTGGATGGCACGCATCGTGGCGGTGACGGTGGCGTGAACATTGGGATCGAACATCGGGTGCTCCGGAAGCGGCTGGAGCTTCTGCGGTATCCGGGCTGTTCGGGTTGAGGGCGGGGACGAGGATGCGCAGTTACTAGAGGGCAGGCCTCAGAAGATCACATGCGATGAGAGATTCCCGAGCCCGCGAGGGAGTCATCGCATGTGCGCGCGCCAGCGCGGCCTCTTTGAAAAGTCCGGATACCGAAGGCATGGCCTCGATGGATTCGGGGACGGTTCACCACCGTTGCGGCACCAGCCGCAAGTCATGGAGCAACTGCGGGCCACCAATCCGCAGCCATGACGCAGTACCGGGGTGACCAGCCCCGCACTCGACGCTACCTGGCCCCGATAGGGACCACGCCGATCTAACCAATCGGCAGACCGCCGTAGCCGGATATCTCGTAATTGAGTTCGTCCGGCTGCAACGGGAGCGGTGGGGTGTAACTCCCCGCCACGACCCACTCCGGTTGGCTCACGAACGGGCTGGCAGATATTGGGCGACGCGGGAACGGGAGCCGGAGCAATCCGGTGCTGGCTAACCCTCGCAAGGAAGCGAGTGGGTGTCGGCTAGGTTGGGATCATCCCGACCGAAACCCTTGCCGTACGAGGAAGTGGTAACCAGACCACTCCACGGGGTGCCGGTGACGGTACGACGTGTGCGCAGCACCTGGGTTCGCGCTGACGACGAAAGGGCCACGGGCCTATAAGTCTTCAGATCTCACGGACAGCCCCGAAGGGGGTGCGCGGGGTCGTGTCCCACGACGTGGTG
>JAGLCS010000172.1 GCA_023146115.1 Abyssibacter sp.
CCAGCGAACTGGACAGGTAAGGCGTCCAGAACTTCTGCAGCCCCAGCGCGACAAACAGACCGGCTCGGTAGGAGTCATCCGGATCACCAAAACTTTGGCGGTACCTTGGCCGCAGCGACCATTCGAAGTCGCTCCAATGACGATGAACGGACTCATCCTCTGGAACAGGTTCCAGGGCCGGCAGATCGAATTCGGCCCACTTGAGCGGGAAGGCCGGGGTTTCCTGCCCACCTGCCGCCAACTGCAGGTGCGAACGAATGAAGGTTACGCGCGTTTGCTCCAGGCCCCGGTTGACCTGGACAACTTCAACCCGCACCACCGTCTCGGGCGCGAAAACGGCGAGAACCCGAGCAACGCGGCCGTTTACCTGCGCAGACTTCCGATAGGGCGACTGGCCAACCCAAGCGGTCATCACGTCAGCCTGGTCAGTGACCGCTACCTTGATCAGGTTGATGCCCTGGCGCTCCAGCGCGGCAGCGATATCCCATACTCTGGTAGCGTCCGTAGAGACTTCGCCACCATCACTCGGTGCGTAGGTCGGTGGAGCGGACGGAGGCGCGACTGGCGTGGGCGGAGCATCCAGCGCTTTCACGGGACCTGGATCACTCAGGTCCACAGCCACATGGAAACCCAGCGTGAATTGCTCACCCCGCTCCCAGCCCGCTCTAGCACCAAACCACCGCCCTTCGTAGGCGACGCCGAGGTTGATTGGCCATTCGACCTCTAGATTGTTGCCGAAAGGCTCCAATTGATAATCGTTGCCCTCGCGCTCGACCATTACCGACCAGGGTGAACCCGCCGGCGACCAACGCACACCACCGAAGAATGCCGCATCGCCGGCAAATAGGCGGTCTAGCTCAAAGTCGCCAACGCCTGGATCGCTATTATTCTGCCTACGCTCAAACCGATCACTGATGCCTGACAAGGGTGCGTCTAGATCACTACGCGTCCCTTGGCGCCCCCACCCTAGACCGAGCGTCATTTCAAACGCCCCAGCCCGCTTAGTCGCAACCAGAAATTCGCTTGAGAGGAGCCCAGTTCCGCCAAGATCCTGTATGCCGACCGCGATCGACGGCCAAGTCCAGCTTTCTTCGCTGAGTCGCAGCTTGAAATCGAAGGATTTGTCCAGGTAGCCATCCAGCACGAAATCACCATCGATCCCGGAATACCGGAACTTGGTGTAGCGAAAGGTAGCTTCTAGCCAATCGTAGGGATGGGCGGTAATGAACGACGAATCGTAGGGTCGTGCGGACGAGAAGCCGACACGAAATGTCCCTGCGGGTGCGAACCGAGCCGTCGGAGTCTGGACCAAGCCCACGTTGCCGTAGCTGTTCGCCGGCGCGGTCGCATCGACCGCCTGTGCCGGCCACGCCGAGACGCCCAACGCCAGCGCGATACCAAGCAGCGCGATGCGATCCAAACGCGTCATGCCGGCACCTTCAGCGCTTCGAATATATAGCCTCGTCCCTGCAGCCAGATACGCCCCTCACTTCGCCGGATGCGACCGTTCGCGTCGTGCCAATAGGTCATGGCATATACGTCGCCCGCGCTTCCGGACGTGCAGTCGTAACGCGACCTTGTTGTGTCGATGGTCTGCCCGCTAACGATAATCGACGCGGCGACTGATTCCGCCTGGGTGCATTGAACGACGAACGAGGCTGGCTCCTCAGATTCGGTCACCAGTGTCACCGTGAGTCGGTAATCAGCGGGGGGCGCCGGCTGGAGCTGGGCTCCCTGCCAATCAACCAAGGTCTGCTGGGGGCCCACTTGCATGCGTTTGATCCGGCCATCAGGCGACTGCAATAGCCAGAAATCACCGCCGGCCACCCAAAGATGATCGCCCTCGACGTACTCGGCCAATACGGCGATCGCCGGCAGATACCCATCCAGTTGCATGCGCAGCTGGGCATAGGGGTAGGCGTTAACCTCCGCCGGTGTACGCAGCTTGCTGCCGGGGGAGTTCAGCGTACGCACCGCATCGCGCAGAGCATCGGCTTGAGGATTGTTGGCGCAGCCTGCGAAGCCCATGAGGACGGCCACCAGCGCGGCGCCGACAGCGCAGGCGCGCAGAACGGTTCGGTTCGATTTCATGAGTGACTAGTGGTGTATCGCAATGCGATGTGTTGATTTCCCTGCCCCGATCGGTCCAGGCAGCCCAGCCGGACGGGAACCTCCCCAACCTCGCGGCGACGAGCATAGCATTGCCCAATCGCCTCCCGCAGTCGGTTACCCACGTGAACCGTGAAAGCCTTCCGACTTCGCCAGGCCTGCCCGCTAGCCAATTCACACATCAGTGGTAGCCGCCAACGGCGGGGCAGGCTAGAATTGCGCCCCCCGGGCGATTAGCTCAGCGGTAGAGCACTGCCTTCACACGGCAGGGGTCACTAGTTCGATCCTAGTATCGCCCACCAATCGAGACACCAGCGCCGCCTACGGGCGGCGTTGTTCTTTTCCCACCCCGTCGCGTCTGTCGCGAATTGGTGCTACAAGGGTTTTGCACCATCTTGGACGGGGAAACCACGACGTTGACGCCGGAATTCGATCACTGGATCGGAACCCTCTACCGTGCGGGCGCCACGGTGCGGCCAGAGCATTTTCGACGCCAGGCGCTGGAATCGCTGCGCCAGTGGGTGCCGTTCGACTGTGCGCTGTGGGGGACGGGCACGCTGGAGAATCTGCTGTTCCACACGCTGGACAGCATCAACCTCCCCGGCGGCTTCAGCGAAGCGCTGGAGCGAAGCCGTCATCTCAATCCGGTGCTGCCCCGCATTCTTGAACAGCTCGGCAAGCCGGTGACCATGACATCGGTTTATCCCGACGAGCAGTTCTACGGCTCGCAGCTCTATGCCAGCACCTTTCAGCCCTTTGGCATCGAGCGCATTCTCTCAACCGTGCTGACCGACGAACGGGGCGGCCTGTACACCCTGTTGAGCGTTTACCGCCGAGATCGGCAGCGCCCGTTCACGCCCGAAGAGGTCGCACTCCAGGAACGCGCGGTTTTCCATTTGGTGAATGCGGCGTCGCACTTGGTCTTCAGCTTTCTCAACCGCCGGCAGAACGATGTGCCGGACGACAGCGCCGCCTGCGTCTGCGATGCACACGGTCTGTATCACGAGGTTCAGCCCAACTTTCTCGATCTCACCGAACGGCACTTCCCCGAATCACCTCGCGGCCGGTTGCCATTCCCCGTCGGTGCGCTGGACGACGAACAGACGCTGAATGGCTTGTCGATCCGCATCCGGCGGTTGGGCGAGCTCTACGTGATCCGGCTGTGGCCCAGCGGTCCGCTGGATGAGCTAACGGCGCGCGAACGCGAAGTCGTCGACGCCGTATCCCGCGGTCTGACGTTCAAGGAAGCAGCCCGGCGCCTGGGAGTCGCACCGTCGACGGTGTCGAATCACCTCTATCGGGTGTATCAGAAGCTGGGCGTGCACTCGCGCTCGGCGCTGGCAAAGCTGGTGCACGAACACGACGGCTCTTAGACTTCAGCTTCTACGCGCCAACCTTGCGACGCTTTAAGCCCGTGCTGCATCGTGGTGAAAAGCCGCGCAGTGCCCGATGCTCAGTTCGTGGCAGCCTGCACCGCTTAGAGACCTTCGGCACATGCCGACCCGGGGAACGAGGATTACAGTCTTGAAGAAGTTACTGATCGGAATGGCGGGCCTGGGGTTCGCCTGTTCCGTCAATGCCGCCGAACTGCTGAACGCCTATGCGCTGGCAACGACCAACGACCCGCAACTGCGGGCCGCCGCCGCCGATCGCGATGCATTGATCGAGGCCAAACCGCAAGCACGCTCGGTGATCATGCCGCAGCTGGGATTGACCGGTCAGATCGCGCGCAACCGTCGTCAACAAACGATCAATGGACAGGAACAACCGACGACGATCTCGACAGATGCGTCTGTCGACCTGACGCTGAATCAGGCGATTTTCGATTGGACAGCGTTCCGCCGGCTCGAGCAGGCCGATGAGCAGGTCGCAGCGGCGCAGGCCGGCTATCTCGCCGAGGAGCAAGCGTTGGTGCTGCGTGTGGCAGAGGCCTATTTTGATGCTGTTGCCTCGGCCGACGCGCTGGAATTTGCAGTGGCTGAAAAGCGTGCGGTATCCCGGCAGCTGGAGCAGGCACAGAAGCGGTTCGAGGTTGGCCTGTCGGCCATCACCGATGTGCAGGAGGCCCAGGCCCGCTACGACCTGACCATCGCCCAGGAAATCGATGCGAATCGTCAACTGCGCTCGGCGCAGGAAGCCTTGCGCGAGGTCACCGGTGATTACCCGACTAATCTTCCCGGCCTGAAGACCACCATTCCGCTCGTGCCGCCCATGCCAGAGAGCCCGGACCTCTGGGTCGATCGCGCCATCAACAACAATCTCGATCTGGCGGCCGCGTTGCTGAATGTGGACATTGCCCAGTTCGAAATCCGCGCGCAGGAAGGCGCACGTCTGCCCACGCTGGGCCTGCAGGCCGGGGCCGGCTACTCGGATTTCGGCGGTGCCTTCGGCTCGGAGACCGAAAGCGCCAGCATCGGACTTTTCCTGGATGTTCCGCTATCCACCGGTGGGTTGACCTCATCGCGGGTACGCGAGTCCCGCTCACGCTACGTGCAGCAGGTGGCACTGGCCGAGCAGACCAAGCGATCGGTAGAGCGACAGGCGCGCGATGCCTACGACGGTGTGCTCGCGGGAATCAGTCGGGTGAAGGCGTTGCGCCAAGCGGTCAAGTCCAGCCAGACCGCACTGGAAGCCAGCGAAGCCGGGTATCGCGTGGGCACTCGCACCAGTGTGGATGTCCTCGACGCGCAACGGGAAATCTACGGTGCCCGCCGCGACTATGCGCGGGCCCGCTACGACTATTTGTTGAACCTGCTGAGGCTCAAGCAGGCATCGGGACAACTGAC
>JAGLCS010000173.1 GCA_023146115.1 Abyssibacter sp.
TCGCAGCAGGTAACCTTGTCATCATGAGTTCAGAACCCAGAGTGGACATTCTCCCTGCGCAGCCCAAGTTGATGACCGGAGCCGGCTGGCCCGAGCATGAAGGGCTGATCGTCGGCAACGAGCAAGGTTTGAGAAACCTGATGGCGGCCTGCCAGCAGGCGCTTGATTCCGGCGAGTGTATCTCGTCAAAGCTGGATGATTTTTCGGGGGTTCGGCGTCTTCCGGAAGGCTGGTTCGAGGAGTCACGGCAGCAGGCATCAAGCGTGCCGACCCTTGTGCTGCTGGTGTTCGTGATTGCGTTGGTGGTGATTGGTTTTGGCACAATCGTCAGATCTCTGATTTGATGCGGGTGCATTCGCACCCGACGGGAATGCATCGAGATGACCTCGACCGACACCCTGTCCCGATTTGATGCAAAGCTACTGCAACCCGCCAAGCTGGGCGACGAGCCGCCTTGGGCTTTTGTGGTCCTGCCGCGAGATATCAGTGCAAAACTGCCTCGACGAGGCCGAACCACGGTGGATGGCAGCATCAACGGGCACGCGTTTCAGGCAACGCTGGAACCGGATGGTCAGCTAAGCCATTGGCTACGCGTCACGGCTGAGCTGCTCGATACAGCTGGCGTAGGCATTGGCGAAACGGCCACGCTGGCAGTGGCCCCAGCAGCGCAGGAACCGGAACCCGAGCTGCCGGCAGACCTGCAGACGGCCCTGGCTGCGGCGCCCGACGCGCTGAAGACCTGGAACGCCACCACCACGCTCGCCCGGCTGGACTGGATTCACTGGATCACCTCAGCCAAGCAGGCCAAGACTCGCGCCAAGCGGATCGGCGATGCCTGCGAGATGCTGGCCGAAGGCAAGCGGCGAGTCTGTTGTTTCGATCCGTCCGGTTATTACAGCAAGGCCTTTCGCGCGCCCGCGCCGGCCGAATAGGGCCGGTGGGTTGGCTACCGACCTGGCGATATGCCCAGATGACGCCCTAAGCGGGGTCGCCTTGCAGTTCTGGCGTATCCACCCACACCAGGCTGACCAGTACCGGCACCAGGAACAGTGCGATGAACGTGGTGACAAGCACGGCCCAGGCCAGCGAGGTGGCCATGGGAATCAGGACCTGCGCCTGAGTCGAGCGCTCCATTAGCAGGGTTGATAGGCCAACGAATGTAGTCAGCGTGGTCAGCACAATCGGGCGGAACCGCAACACGCCAGCGGTGCGAATCGCCTCGTCACGGCTCATGCCTTCACGTCGGGCCCGGTTGATGTAGTCGATCAGCACGACGGAATCATTCACGCAGACGCCGAGCGCGGCGACGATGCCGGCGAAGGACAGCATGCTGAGCGTCAGCCCGAACACGAAGTGCGCGAAGATGGCGCCGACGATGGCGAACGGCAGTACGCCGAACACGACCAGCGTTTGCACGTACGAACGGAACAGGATCGAGATCGCACAAAACACGAGCAGAATGGCCGCGCCGCCATACAGGATCAGCCCGCGGATCACGTCACCCTGTTCCTGCTGGGCGCCGATGAAACCCCAGTGCAGGCCGGGGTACTCTCGTAGCAGTTCCGGCAGGTAGTTCAGTTTCAGATCGTCGAGAATCCGGTAGGTATTGCCCTCGTCGCGGTTGACGTTCGCCGAGATGATGTTGGTCCGCCGCTGGTTGACCCGCGTCACGCTGGTGCTGGTCTTGTCCGACTTGAGCACGGCGGCGTTGGCCAGCGGTATCGCCACGCCATCGCGGGTGCGGACCTGCATCGCCTCCAATGCGCTTTGCGAGCGGCGGCTGTTCGCGTCATAGCGAATCACCACGGGCACTTCTTCACGGCCGCGCTGGATGGTCTGCACGGTCTCGCCGAGAAAGCCCTGGCGCACTTGCCGCGCGAGGTCCAGGCTGGTGAGTCCCAGCGCCTGTGCCTCGTTGCGCAGCGAGAACTGGATTTCGTCGCGTGGGGGCCGCTCCGAATCGCTGACCTCGTGCACGCCGGGATAGCGCCCCAAACGCTCCTTGAGCGCAGCGGCGGCCGCCGCGAGGATCTCGTCATCACGCGAAGACAAGGCAACCTCGATATCCGCCCCCGGACGATTCAGCGAGTAGTCGAAGTTGATCGACGTGACGTAAGGCACACCCTCCACCGCCTCGCGCCAATGTTCGATCAGCGTGGGCGTGTCGACCTTGCGATGCTCGGACGGCGACAGCTCCACGAACAGCTGCGCGGCGTTCGTGCCTTCGCGCACACGGATGCCCAGGCCATCCGAAGCCTCGCCGATGGAGCGCATCAGATGACGAATCGTTGGCTCGTCATCGAGGCCCGCACCGTTGTCCACCCGTTCGGCCACCCATCGCAGCCGGGTTTCCACCTCGCGCACGGCGGCCTCGGTCTCTGACACCGGCACGCCGCCCTGCAGGGTGATATCGATAATGACCGAATCCGCCGCAACCAACGGGAAGAAGACGATCTTGACCTTGCCGCCGATCAGCAGCCCCAGTGTCAGCACCATGATTCCGACGAAGCCGGCCAGCGTTGCCCAGCGCCAGGTCAGCGCTTTGAGCAACGCCGGCTGGTAGATCTGGCTGGCGAAGCGCGACAGGCTGTCGGCCACCGTTTTCTGCACACGCGTGAGCCAGACCAGCCTGCGCGCGTCCGGCCGTTCCGGCTTCAGCCCGGACAAATGCTCCGGCAGGCACAACATCGATTCGAACAGCGAGACCACGTAGGCGATCACCACGATCATCGGCACGAAGGCCCAGATCTGCGCCTGCACGCCGGGTAGGAACATCAGCGGCGCAAAGGTCAGGATATTGGTCAGCACCGCGACGAGAATCGGCCAGAACACGCGGCGAGTGCCGACGATGGCGGCCTCCGGCCCCGACAGGCCGCGCTCATGCTCGACGAAGATCGCCTCACCGACGACGATGCCATCGTCCACGAGGGTGCCGAGCACCAGCAGAAAGCCGAACAATGTGACCATGTTCAGGGACACACCCAGCAGGTACATGCCCAGCAGCGTGCCCATGAATGTCAGGACGATGCCGCCGGTTACCCAGAACCCCACGCGCGGACGCATGAACAGCATCAGCGCCAGGAAGACCAGGCACATCCCCTGCAAGCCGTTGCGCACGAGGGTATCCACACGACTGCGGTAGAGGTTGGAGAAATCCCGCCACAAGGCGACCTGAATACCTGCCGGCAGCTGCGGCCGGAGTTCCGCGGCGTATTGCTTGACCGCGTCGGTCACCTCGACGATGTCCTGATCACCCACCCGGACCACCTGGACGGTCACCGCCGGCTGTCCGTCGAAACGCACGGATCGGTCGGTGTCGGCAAACCCGTCGGTCACGTCGGCAACATCGCCTACCACGACGCGGCTGCCATCCGGTCCGGCCACCAGTTCGATATTGGACAGCTCTTCGGCCGTGCGTGCCTTGGAATTCGTCCGCAGCAACACGCCGCCGGTGGCGGTATGCAACTCGCCCGCCGGAACATCCAGCGACGAGCGACGAATCATCTCTGCGACTAGATCAAAGCTGATGCCGTATTCGGTCATCGCCGCCTCGGATAGCTCGATCGCAATCTCATCGGCGCGCACGTTGGCCAGCTTGGCGCGCGTCACCGACGGCAGCGACAACACCTCATCTCGCACCCGTGTGCCCAGCGTCTTGAGCGTACGTTCATCCACCGCGCCGTAAACGGTCAGGTAGATCGCCGGCATTTCCAGCAGCAACTCGGCGATATGGGGGGATTCCGCGCCCTCCGGCAGATCAACGACGCTCTTGACCCGGCTGTCGATCGCCTCCATCACCGGCCGGACATCAAGCTTCGGATCAATCTCGGCGACCACAATGCCGACGCCTTCCAGACCCAACGACACCGTGCGAGCCACACCGTTGACTTCGGTGATCGCGTTTTCCAGAGGAATCAGCAGACCGGACTGGATTTCCTCAGGCCCGGCGCCGGGATAGGCAACGGTGACCTGGACACGCTGCAACTTGATTGCCGGGATGACTTCCCGCTGCAGATTGGGCGCCGCCCACAGGCCGCCCACCAGTAGCAGCAAGGTCAGCAGCTGCGCCGGGACCCTGTGCCGGACAAACCAAGCGATCACGGCGTGGTGGCCGTTCGCGTCGTCACGATCATGCCTTCTACCGGATACTCCGGCGGGCGCACGATAACCTGTTCACCGCTCTCCAGCCCCCCGCCCACAACCACCTGCTCGTCGTCGCGGAAGACGACGTCCACGTCACGCACCCGCAACCGTGATTCGTCATCGACGACATACAGGCGATTTTCGGAGAGCAAGGCCGCGCGCGGCAACGAGAACACGTTGTCGAACCCCGCCCCCTCGATGCGCGCGTTGACGAACTGGCCGGGCGCGAGCGCCTCCAGGGCCTGATCCGAATCCACTTCGGCGATGGCATAGGCCAGCCGCGTACGCAGATCGAAGGTCGATTCGACACGGGTGATTCCGGCAGACCAGGTGCGTGCCCGACCGTTGCTATTGGCGGTGAGCGTGACAGGCAATGCCTCGTCCAGCGGACCACCGAGACCTTCAATGCCAAGCAACAGGCGCTGCTTGTCGGTCAGCGGCAAGCGGACCTCCAGCGCATCCGCCGGAAACACCTTGGCAATCGGACGCCCCGGCGATACGAACTGGCCCAGGCCGATGGCCACACCCTGAACCCGACCGCGATACGGCGGCGCCTGGACTTCCGACCGTGCCACGGTGAGCTCGGCCCGGCGCACATCGGCCTGAGCCGTGGCCAAGGCTGCACGCGCCTCGTTGAGCTGGGGTTCACGACGGGCTAGCGGCGGCGGCTCGCCCTGCCCGTAGCGCTTCCATTCGCGAACGGATTGCTCGGCCTCCGCCTCGACCTGCGACATGGCCCGCTGCGCCTGCGCGACCCGTGCACGGGCCTGGTCCAGCAGCAGCTCATAGTCGCGGGCATCAACCCGCAGCAGTGGCTGCGATGGTTGCAACACGCCACCCGGCACAAAATTGCTCGCCATCCAGGTCACGCGACCGGAGACTTCCGGCGCGATCTCGGTTTCGCCGGTGGCCCGCACGGTGGCCTGTACCTCAACCGGAATCACCAGCGATTCAGGCTCGGCGGTCACCACCGAAACCAGCGGCGGCGGCGCCAGTGCTTCTTCGGGCTGGGCGGGCTTGCGGCTCTTGATCAGTACCACTGCAGCCACCACACAAGCGGCCAGGATGAGCCCCGCGACCAACGCCTGGCGCTTCCATGATGGCGCGGCGCCGCCGTTGTCTTGACCGGGCGATGTGACTGCTTCCGTGCTCATAACGGTCCCCAATTCATTGCCGTGGTAGACGACAGCCCGCATGCACCGGTTGGTTCGGCCATCCCGGCACCGAGTAGCTCGCTGCACGGATCGGCCTCGATTTGTGCGACCGGCGCAGCCGGTGCTTCTACCGCGGGCCCGGCTGCCTCGGCCGGCTCCGCGGGTTCAGCCGAGTCGGAAGAGGCTGGCTCTTCGAGCGGCTCCGATGGTTCGGCCGCGTTCACCGGTTCGGTGACGGCAACAGGATCGCCTACCTCGCCGGGTTCTTCTGCTCCGGCTGATTCAGGTGCCGTGGTTGCCTCCGTGGTCACGGTCGCGGCCTCGGCTGCCACCGGGTCGATCATGTTCGACGATTCGAGCGCCGCTTCCGCTTCCATGTGGTCACCAGGGTCGTCCGCTTCGCCGACGGCGACCGGCTCCGAGACCTCGAGCGGCTCCGCAGGGTCGACTGACTCGAAAGCACCGTCGCCCTCCAGAATCGGCGCGGCGCCGACCGCCACGTAGAGCGCCAGCCGGTTCTTGAGCCGCGTCATCTCGATATCCATTAGCTCTCGCCGCGCCTGCAAGGTATTCAGGCGCGCGGTGAGCAGCGTACGCGCATCCACCGAGCCGAGTTGAAAGCGCTCTTCAATATCGCGCTGCCCATCCTCGATAAGCGTGAGCGTCTCGCGCAGGCGAAGACTTTGCTCGCCCAGCGCCGCATCTGCGGCCAGCGCGTCCTCCACTTCTCGGAACGCGGTCAGCACCTTGTCCTGGTAGGTGTGAACGGCCTCGATCAGAAACGCACGTTGGGCGGCGATACCTGCCTTGATCTTTCCACCTGCCAGCAGCGGCTGGAAGATCCCACCGCCTAGCGACCAGATGAAGGAATCATCCTGGAACAGCAGGTCACGGTACTTGGCCTGCGATGCGCCGGAGGCGGAGATCGAAAAGCGCGGCAGCAGGTTTTTCTTGGCCGATCGCAACTTGTCGTCAGCAGCGCGTAGCCGCAGTTCGGCAGCGCGAACATCCGGCCGCTGCTCCAGCAGGGAGGACGGCACGCCGGCCTCGGGCAGCGACGGCAGCGGCGGAAGTGCCTGGCTGGTTTGAATGGAACCGGAGGGATAACGGCCCAGCAACACTTCCAGCTCGCGCGCGGCCCTGTCGACCTCCATCTCGGCTGCCTGCAAGGCAGCGGCTTCACGCGCCTCGAAGACCCGCGCCTGCTGTAGCTCGGCAGCGGTGGTCAGGCCGGTGTCATATCGCTCCTTGATCATGACCGCCTGGTCGGCCCGCAGTTCTGCCATGCTGCTCAGCAGTTCGGCACGCGCACGGGACTCGGCCAGTTCGTACCAGCGCAGCACCGCCTGAGCGGCCAGCGAGTGCTTGGCGGCGACCAGGTCCAGCGACGCGGCGTGGATTTCACCTTCCACGGCGTTGCCGGCGTCGAGCACACGGCTCCAGACATCCAGCTCCCAGCTAATGCCCAAGCCAACCTTGAGCCGCGACACATGCACACGTTCGGGGATCACGTTGGAGTCGCCCAGAAAGTCGTTAATGACGTTCTGACGTCCGGCTGTCGCCTGCAGATCCACGGTGGGACGCGAACCGGCAACCTCGATCTCGGCCAGTGCAGCGTTGCCATCCCGTTTGGCGATGGCGCCCAACAGATTGTTGTTATGGGTCCAGGCCTCGACAACAATCGAGATCAGTTCGGGATCATCGAAGTCGGCCAGCCAGCCCGCCTCATCGATCAGGCTGCCGCTAGGCTCGGTCGTCCACTGGTCGGGAATCTCGGGCAGCAGTTCCGTGCTCTGCTCCGGCAGCTCGTGCTGAAAGATTGCGCAGCCGGACGCCAGCGTGGCCGCCGCCAGTACGACAAGCCACAGCGACGGCCGCTGGCCAAGGGCCAACGACCTCTCCGGATTGGGCAGACCGTCCATGGGCATCGTCAACAAGTGGCGATTAAGGCCGGATATCCGCCATGGCAAAGCGTGGATTGGTCACCCCCAACCCGTTCGCAGCCCAGTTCACCCAACTGTTGTCGATAGCACCGTTGCCGGCATCCGCCGCGGTGTCGGGTACCTGCACATAGGTCACGACGCCATGCGCCGGGGTGGGATTGACCGCCCCCAGCGCGGTGAGACCGCCGAGGTTGCCCAGTTCGTACGAGGTTTCGGCGTAGGCCGGCAAATCGAAGCAGACGCTTTCGGCCTGCAAACCGAGTTGGTCGGTCACGACATGGCCCTGCACGGTGAACGTCGTTCCATCCCCGGATTGGCTGACATCCTGGGTGGCGTCCGCATTGCTGTCGGCGGTCGAGGCCAGGTTGACCGTGACGTTCGCGGTGCTCGGGCCGGCGACATCGCAATCCTGGAACACGATGTTGCCGGTAGCCCGCACGGGTTCGTTGAAGCGGAACACGAAGTTCGTGCCGTCGTAGAACGCCAGCGACATCAATGGCGGGGTCTGGTCGCGCAGCAGCACGAAGGCCCGCGTGTCCGTATCCGGCGCATTGCCGTCCATGTCCTCGATAGCGCCGGTGAGCGCGATCTCGGCAGCACCGCCGCGGGCATCAGCCTGGAGGGCGAAGATGTCATCGACATCGAAGGCGGCGACATTGCTGGTCGTACCATCCTCACCGACCAACCCGTTGAGCGCGGTCAGGCCCGACAGCGTGGCGCTGACATTCGTCGTGACCGGAACTCCGATCGGCGCGATCTGTTCGGTGACGGCGATGCCGATACGCGGCGTCGTCTGGAGGAACGCGGCAGTGCCGTCGGCGTCACCGATGGCCGCTGTGGTATTCAGCGTCGCCGCGAAGGTCTCCAGCAAGGCGTTGGACAGACCCTGCAACTCGTTGGCGCCCTTCCAGTCATCGTTGGCAAACCCGGCCTCGGTGTCGTTGACATCGGCCGCCTGTGGCGTGATCGAATACAGCACCGTGGACGCCGTATCCGCCCCGTTGTCGACAATCGCGCTGCCAGAGCCACCCGTGGAACCGCCGCCTTGCATGCCGGCGATCAGTGCATCGAACAGCTGCAAGGTCACGGTGGGTGGTGACACATCCAGCAGGGTCATCGTCGCCGCACCACCGAGCGCACCACCCGGCGCGCGAGCCGTGATCGACAGCACATCACCGGGCTGCGGCGTGTCACCGCGCGGCGCGATAATCAGATCGAAACTGCTTGCGCCGCCGTCGTCGACCACGTAAGTCAGCGCGCCGAACGATGTCGGGCCGTTGTTGGCCGGCACGCCGGAACCGGTATAGACCGGGAAGAACAGCACATCCAACGGCTGGTTGGTGCGCTCCAGCCGAACCAGATAGTCAGCCGCGTTCGGGCTGCTCGCAACCGACACGCGGGCCACACCGGTGAACACGGTACGCGTCGACGTTTCGATGGCGTCCAGCAATTCGTTCAGCGGCGCGGAGGCTTCCGGTGCATTGAGCTGCTCCAGTCCATCCGTCTGACCCAGAGCCGTGGCATAGCCGATGGCTGCGCCATTGGGCTCGCGGGCGACACGAATGTCCTCGGCGTCGGCGATGACCGTGTCGAGCAGCGCCGAGGTCGTCAGGTAGGCACCGTCGGCCGGGAACAGCGTTGTCGCAGCCTGGCCGGTGATCACCGGCGCCTCGGCGGTGGCATCCGCCGGCGTGAATGTCGTGAACGACAGCACCAGATACTGGCTGGTGCCGTTGATGCTGTCGTAGGCCACTTCGGGGCTTTCGATGACGACGTTACCGGCCGGATCAACCAGCGCCTCACGGGCCAGCAACACATCCACCGGCGAAGCCTGGGGGATCGGGTTCATCACGGTAATCGTCAGCGTATCGCCCATCAGCGACGCCGATGCGATGTCCGCAAGGTACTGCTCGCCACCGGCACCCACTTCGATAATCACGTCAGAAGCGGCAAAGCCAGCTTGCAGGCTCTCGTTGAACCGGATCACGAATCCGTTGGCGCCAGTCCCGTCGATACGAGATTCCAGCGGCGCCGGGCTTACGGTCTCGTCGACCACCCCTTCGGTGGTTTCGACGAACGGCGCCTGTGCATCCGCCGCCCCACCCGTGGCCAGGAACAGCGTGAAGAACTGGGCATTGGCACCGGTGAAACCGTCGTAGGCGATGTTGTCGTTCAGATCGATGCTGTTGCCGACATTGTCCAGCAACTGCGTGGTCGGCACGCGTACCGTGACCTGGCTTCCGGCCGGCAGCGCTTCGTTCAGGGTGATCTCCAGCGTGGTGCCGCTGACCAGTTCGGTGGTCAGCACGCTGGCGAAACCGACATCAAGCTCCACCGTCACATCACCGGGTTCGATGATGTCCTGCATGGTCTCGCTGAACTGCACGACCAGGGGCGCCTCGGCCAGGCCGGTCACCGAGGCGTCCAGTTCGGCAGGGCTGCGCAGCGCATCGAGCACGCCGTCAACACCGTCGACCATCGGCGCGCCGGTATCGGGCACCGCCGCGGTGCGATAGCTCAGCACCAGATAGGCGTTGTCGCCGCTGTAGGCATCGTAGGCAACCTCGGCGCTCAGCACAGCCACATTGCCGGCCGTATCGAGCAGCGCCTCGCGCGCCAGCCACACTTCGACGAGCTGCCCGCCCGCGATCGGACTCGCCGTCTCGACGCTCACGGTGTCGCCGGAAATACCGGCTGCGGCCACGGCCACCGTTGCCTGATCACCGCTGGCACCAACCAGGACGATCACGTCACCGGCGTCCAGGCCGGGTTGTAGTGTCTCGTCGAAATGAATCTCGAAACCGTTCGGCGCGACGCCGTCGATCCGACTCTCCAGCGGGGCCGGCGTCACACCGTCGTCCACCACGCCTTCGGTGAATTCCACAAACGGGGGTTCCTCGTCCTCGGCTTCGCCGGTCGTCAGGAACAGCGTGAACAAATTCGCTTCCGGGCCGGTGAAACCGTCGTAGGCCAGCGTAGTGCTCAGCGCGATGCCGTTACCGGCCAGATCTAGCAGTTCGGACCGTGCGATCAGCACGGTGACGTCGCCGCTGTCCGGCAGCGCCTCGTCGAGCACGATCTGCAACTGGGTGCCACCGATCAGCTCGACCGTGCTCACGGCCACGACACCACCTTCGACCTGCACGGCAACGTCGCCGGGCTCGATGATGTCCTGCATGGTCTCGGTGAACACGACGGTCAGCGGTGCGGCGGCCAATCCGGTGATCGAATCGTCCAGCTCTGCCGGGCGGGCGGAAGGATCGGTGACCCCGGTGACGCCAGCCGCCATCGGAGCTTCGGTATCCGGCGCACCGGCCGTGCGATAGCTCAGCACCAGCTCGGCACTGGAACCGCTGAGGCTGTCGTAGGCGACTTCGTCGCTGAGCACGGCCACATTGCCCGAGGTGTCACGCAGCGCGTCGCGGGCCAGCCGCACCTCAACCAACTCGCCCTGACCGATTGCGACCGCGGTTTCGACCGTGACCGTATCCCCGGCAATCGCGGCTGTTGCCACCGCCATGGAAGTCTGGCTGCCAGACGGTCCGACGAGCACCGTGACGTCGCTGGCATCCAGGCCAGCCTGCAAGGTTTCGTTGAACCGGATGACAAATCCGCCAGCGCCCGTGCCGTCAAAGCCTGA
>JAGLCS010000174.1 GCA_023146115.1 Abyssibacter sp.
TGACCGAGCCGGATCACGGCTCCGACCCCGGAGGCATGACCACCCGCGCAAGACCGGATGGTGACGGCTGGCGGCTTAGCGGCGCCAAGACCTGGATCACCAATGCGCCGATTGCCGACGTGCTGCTGGTCTGGGCCAAAGATGCGGACGACCGCATTCGCGGATTCCTGATCGAGCGCGGTGCTGCCGGCCTGAGCACCCCGACCATCGAAGGCAAGTTCAGCATGCGGGCATCGATCACCGGCCAGATCGTGCTGGATGATGTTCGCGTCGGTGCCGAATCCGTCCTGCCGGGCGTGAGCGGGCTCAAGGGGCCCTTCTCCTGTCTCAACAAGGCCCGCTACGGCATTAGCTGGGGCGCCATGGGTGCGGCGGAAGCCTGTTGGCATGCAGCACGGCAGTACGCGCTGGACCGCAGGCAGTTCGGCAAACCACTGGCCGGCACGCAGCTGGTGCAGAAAAAGCTCGCCGACATGCAGACCGAGATCGCACTGGGGCTGCAACTGTCGTTGCGTCTGGGCCGGTTGCTCGACGCCGGTCAGGCTGCCGCGGAGATGATCTCGCTGGCCAAGCGCAATGCCACCGGCAAGGCCTTGGACATTGCCCGTCTGGCCCGGGACATCCACGGCGGTAACGGCATCGTCGACGAGTATCACGTGATCCGGCATTTGATGAACCTGGAGACCGTGAACACCTACGAAGGCACGCATGATGTACACGCGCTGATTCTCGGGCGCGCGCAGACCGGGATCCAAGCCTTTTACTGATCGATGGGCGTAAGCAAAAAAACCCGCTGCCGGCGGTCGCGAGGGATGCCCCCCTTTATCGGCGTCCACCCAGAGTGACCCGGCACTCAACGTAGTTTGAGCCTTGTGGTACGGCATTTGCTATGCCCCTGCCGTTCTCTATTTTCTGACGCCAAGGATTGCACGGTTGCCCAAGGACAGGGCGAAACGCGTATTGCTGGACGTCAACATGATCAAACTGCACCAACTGAATCTGGCCTTCCTGGGGATGGTCACCTGGCTGCTCGCCGCAGCATCGGTCTCTGCTTTCGAAACCACGCCTGCCGCCGGCACCCTGTCGCTGGACACGCCGGTGCTGGAGTTCAGTGGCACCACCGACGCCGCCGCCAACGTCACCGGCGTGTGCATCACCGGCACGGTGGACTGCGACGAGTTCGCGCTCACGGTCGACCTGCCTTCGGATGTGCTCGCGACCTACCCGAATCTCAAGATCCGGGTATCGATCGTGGCGGAATTCGACGATATGACCGGCGACTACGATTTGTATGTGAATGATGCCAGCGGCACGGAGGTCGGTGCTTCGGCCACGGCCTCCGGTTCCGAATCCACGGAGATTCCTGCACTGGCCGGCACCAACGACTACACGGTCGTGATCCTGCCGTACACGGTGTTGCTCAATAGCTATGCGGGTACGGTCGAGCTGATCGGGCTTGGCGGCGGAGGCTCCGGCGGTGGGGCCGGAGACGGTCCCAACGCATCCGGGACGGGCTACCCGGATGATCTGCCGCTAACCGACGTGCCGCGCACGGTCGTCAGTGTTATCGACTCCGGGGTGAATCCCTACCACGCGTTCTACCACGCAGGCAGCCCGATCTACCCGATTGGCGCCGAGCCGACGGCGGTCAGCCTGCCGGTACTTCAGGATTTTGGTATCGAGCCGGACTGCGCCATCAACCTCAAGCGGACCGGCGACTTCGCGGCTGACTACCAGGCCGATGTCGACAGCGGATTGTGGGAGCAGGCCTCGATATGCGACATGGTGTGGTTTGTCGGCACCAATGTGCTTGCCAAGACGTTCGGTCCCGGCAGCCGTCCGTATCTTCCGGATACCGAGAGCGACACCCACGGAGTCGGCACCTCGGCGGCCGTGCTGTTCGCCAACCCGGAAGCCGTGCTCGTCTTTGTCGAGGGCATCTCGGATGCCAGCGAAACCTTCGCGATGACACATCCGGCGATCGACTTCGTGTCCACCAGCTATGGCGCCATCGGCAGTATCCCGAGCACCGATCATCTAACCGACAGCTTCGTGGGGACCTACGACTGGGGCAAGCTGCACTTCGGCGCCTGTGACAACTCGCCGTCACCGGCCATCCAGGATTCGACCTGCGGGCCGTGGTGGAGTGTCGGCATCGCCGGTTTTGAGGAGACGCAGGCCAACGAGCCGGGCGACTCCTCCAACGGCCGCCAGATCGTCTCCGGCACCTTCCCGGACTTCATTGCCGACTTCACGCAAACCCTGCCGTACTGCGCCGAGTGCGAGGATGGCTACGATGACGGCGTCGGTGGCACCAGTTTCGCGACGCCGCGTTCGGCCGGCACCGCGTCGAAGATACTGCTGGAGGCGCGCCGCGCGCTGAACTACCTGGGTGGTGCCTACATCGGCAACGGTCGTCCCTTGATGGCCGCCGGTATTCTCGACGGGCAGCCGCTCACGATCACCAACTGGCAGCTACGCCGTGCCCTCGAAGAGGCGGCCTGGGTGCCGGGCGCCGCGGACTACGATCCCGCGCTGGGTGTGGGCGAGTTGGCCGCGCCGATCCTCGATCCGGCGGCTTGGGTCCAGGTCGGCTGGGGAGTGATTTCCCCGGCTGATGAGGCCGAGGTGATCAGCAAGACGCTCAGCCTGCTGGGCATTACCGACGGCGACGTCACCGGCAAGGACGCCGGCTTCTGCGAGTTCCAGAATGGCCTGATCGCCACCCGCAAGCTGTATTGGGACACGGTGACGGTCGACAGTCAGACCTTCCTCAACGCCCCCAGCCCGGACCCGTACATTTATTGCGATTCCACTGCGGCACTCACCGCCGATACGGGCGATGGCAGCCCGCAGGACAGCGATGGTGACACCGTGACGGACGATGTCGACAACTGCCCCGTCACACCCAACACCGATCAGGCCGATGCCGACGCGGATGGTTCTGGCGATGCCTGCGAGAAGGGCGCCGTCGGCGGCGGTGAGCCGGAAGAACCCGAGGATCCGGAAGAGCCAGAGGAGCCTGTGGGCGACACCGGGGATGACGAGGTTCAGTCACCCACGGGATCTGCTGGCGCCATGCCCTGGCTGGCGATGCTGTGGCTGTTGACCGCCGTGGGTCTGCGGCGACGCGGCAACGCGGGCTGAACTGCGATCTAGAGCATGGCGGCAGACCAACCTCTGCCGCTATGCTCCGCGTTTGCACCCACCTTTTGCCCGTTAGGAAAGCCATGAATCGTTTACTCACAGTCGCACTGCTGGGCCTCACGCTCGTATTCGCAAGCGCGTTGACGCCACTTCAGGCACAGGACAAGCCCGCGGCGGTGCTGTTTCATGCCGACTGGTGTTTGAACTGCAAGCTGATGAAACCGAAGCTGGCTGCGTTGCAGGCCGATTACGGCGACCGCATCGAGTTCATGCGGGTGGATTACACGACGGATGCCGCGCGGGTGGAGGGCAAGGCGATCGCCAAGGCGCGTGGATTCTCAGCGCTTTATGCCGAAAACCGCTCCACCGGCTGGGTTGTGCTGCTACAGCCCGATGGCACGGAGACCGGCACCCTGACGGTGACGATGGAAGACGAGGAAATGCGTCAGGCGCTGGATGCCTTGCTCGCTGCCTCGTCCGGCGCGTAGAGGTAGTTTCGCGTCAGCGGCAGGCGCTCCAAATCATGCGTGAGCTGCAGGTGGAACACCATCATGTCGCCTGCTTCAAAGCTGGCCTGCGAGCCGCATAGATAGAACTCCCACATCCGGCAGAATGCCTCGTCGTAGGTCTCGACCCATTGCGGTCGTACGGCGGCGAACCGCTCGCGCCAGGCCGCCAGTGTCTTGGCGTAGTGCAGGCGCCAGATCTCGATGTCGTTGCTTAGCAGGCCATGCGGTTCCAGCGCCTCGGCGGTTTCCGATAGGGCGGGGATATAGCCGCCTGGGAAGATGTACTTCGCGATCCAGGGGTTGGTCCGCCCTGGTGGCGAGAATCGCCCGATGCTGTGAATCAGCGCCGTGCCATGGGGCTTCAGGCACCGGCGAACCTGGTCGAAATACGTGCGGAACTGCGGCCGTCCGACATGCTCAAACATGCCGATGCTGACGATGGCATCGAAGTCGCGATCCAGGGTCCGGTAGTCCAGCAACTCGAACTGCACCCGCTGGTCGAGTCCGCGCTCCCGGGCGCGTTCACGGGCAACGGCGAGTTGCGCCTGAGACAGGGTGATGCCGGTGACGCGAGCGTTGTACTGCTCGGCAAGAAACAAGGCCATGCTGCCGAAGCCGCAACCGATATCCAGCACCTCGGCACCCGGTTCAAGGTCCAGCTTGCGGGCGATGTGGGCGCACTTGGCCTGCTGGGCCGCTTCCAGCGACATGTCGGGCTCGGAAAAATAGGCGCAGGAATAATGCAGGTCCGCATCGAGAAAGCTGGCATAAAACGCTGGCGGGCGATCGTAGTGGTGGCTGACATTGCGCCGGCTGAGCTGGCCGTAGTCCCATTGCCGCAGGTTGCCCTGCAGCTTGGTGATCTCGCGTCCCACGCGGCCAGGTTCCAGGTCTTGCTGGATGAGCGCGGCCACGCGGAGCACATCGATCAGCGCGCAGTCGGCAGGCTCCCAGAGCCCCGCCACATAGGCCTCGCCAAAGCGCATCTTCGGGTCCAGCGCAACGCGCCGGAGCACCGAGGCATCACGCGCGCGAATGCCCGCCTGCTGCGCGCCATCGCCCAGCACGTAGCGCGCGCCATCATCGAGCTCGATCGTTAGAGCAGCCCGATGAATCTTGCGTCCCAGCATGTCCAGCAACCACTGCATGGCCTGAACAATTACTGCCGTCGTGTTCACCCTGTCAAGCGGCTGGCGGCCCGCCGCTGCTGGTTGCTAGAGGGCCGAGATCGCCGCGTCCAGACGTTTTTCGGAGACCTTGATCGCCGTTCCCAGAGGTTGGGCGAACACCTGAACCCGGAACTCCTCGACCATCCAGCGCAGCTGCACCAGCGTTTCCGTCGGTTCTCCGCGGCGGGCGGCCCGAGCGGCCAGTTCCTTGTAGCGATTCCAGTACCGCTGCACCGGGCGGGCGCGCTCCTTGTCGCGGTTGATGTCTTCCTGCGCGAGCTTGTCCAGCCGCATTTCCACCGCTTTCAGATAGCGGTCGAGGTGCCTGGGGTCCGGCAGGCATCGTAGACAGCCCGTGAACACCAGGTGGTCGAGCTGATCCTGAATGTCGTTGACGGCAGGCATCCAGGGCAGGGGGATGTTGCGGCTCAGGCGCTTCTTCAGCGCGACCCAGCGGCGCAAGGCCGGCGCGGCGCGTGCCCAGATCGCCAGGCCGTCCGCCACCGCCTGTGCGCGGACGGTCTCGACCAGCGACTGATACTCGGACTGGCTGCGTGGCACGGCATCCAGACGTTGGTGGATCAGCGTTTCGAGCAGGTCGGCGAACAGCACGGGTTCCGGGTCGCGCTGCAGCCGATCGCTCAGGCCGGCCGGCGCCAGTGCTGCGGGTGGCGGCTCTGGCAGCCGGGCTGCAGCCAGCAGTTTCAGATCGTCCAGCTCGCGTTTCAGAAACCGGGTCTGCTGCGGTATGGCCAGGCGGACCAAGCGGATCACCCCCTGGCGATGCCAGCGTGCGGCCTTGTCGGCATCGTCGACCAGTTCCAAATCCACTGACTGGCCGCGGTCGACCAATGTCGGCACGGCGGAAAAACGCACGCCGCCATGGTCCAGGTCCACTGTCTCCGGCAGGTCGTCAACATCCCAGTCGGTCAGGCCGGTGCGGGCGAAGCCATCGTCCGGCAGGGTTTGCACGGCCTCGCGCGCCTGGGCGCCGAGCTGGTCCCGCAACGCGTCGATATCCCGGCCAGATGCAAGCAGTTCGCCACCATCTCCCACCACTTCGAAGCGCATTCGAAGATGGGGCGAGGCCTCGAAATCCTCCCAGACCGTGGCCGGCAAGGGCGCACCGGTCATCCGGTGCAATGCGTCGCGCAGCACGGCTTCCAGCCGGCCTTCGGCGAACGGGAGCGTCTCGCGCAGCCGCCGCGCCGTGTCAGGCACCGGGACAATCTGCCGGCGCAGCGACTTGGGCAAGGCCTTGAGTCGCTCGGTGATGGCATCCTCCAGCATCCCGGGCACGAGCCAGTTGGCGCGTGCGGCATCAAACTGATTGAGCAGCGGCAGCGGCACCACGGCCGTGATGCCATCTTCCGGATGGCCGGGTTCGAAGTGGTAGCGCAGTGCGATCCGGGTAGAGCCCATGCCCAGCGTTTCCGGGTAGTCCTGCTCGGGCAGGCTGAGGCCGGCATGCCGGAGCAATGTTGCCTCGTCAAAACGCAGGCCGGTGTCCGGATTGGATTTCAGCCACTGCTGCAGCGACACGCGGTCGCGGATATCGGCCGGCAGGCGCTCGTCATAAAACGCGAACTGTGTGACCTCATCCACCAGCAGATCACGGCGTCGAAACCGCGCTTCCTGTTCGGCGATGGATTCGACCAGCGTTCTGTTGTGCGCGAGAAACGCCGGTTCCGTGCGCCCCTCCCGGACCAGCCGCTGCGGTATCAATGCTTCGCGAATGAAGAGCTCGCGGGCCGCCTCGGGGTCGAGACGGCCGAAATCGACCTTGCGGCTGTCGGCCAATGGAAGCCCGAACAGGCGAATCCGTTCGCTGGCCTCAACCCGGCCACTTTTGACCGACCAGCGCGGGTCGTACTGCTCGCGTGTCAGCAGGTGGGCGCCGGCGCTTTCGATCCATTCCGGCTCAACCTTGCCGATCTGGTGCGCATAAAGCCGGGAGGTTTCGAGAATTTCGCCGGCGACGATCCACCGTGGCGACGCCTTGGCCACGCCGGAACCGGGAAAGATGCGGAACTTGCGGTTGCGCGCGCCGATGTATTCGCCGCGCTCGTCGTGCACGCCGATCTGATCGATGAAGCCGGCCAGCACGACCTCATGCAGCGCGCGCAGGTCAGTGCCGGCCAGCTCGCCGCGCGGTGGTTCGGCGGGCCATTGCAGGTCGCGTTCGATCTGCCGCAGCTGGCGTGCCAGGTCTTCCCATTCGCGCATGCGCATGAAGTGGATGAAATGCCGGTGGCACCAGCGCCGCAGGCCGTTGGTGGACTCATCGCGCTTGGCGGACTGAAACGCGTCCCAAAGCTTGAGCAGGCTGATGAAGTCGGATTGCTTGTCGGTGAACTCACGCTGCGCCTCGTCGGCCGCCTGGCGCTTGTCGGCCGGTCGCTCGCGCGGATCCTGAATGGTCAGGCCGGCGCAGAGCACGCGGACGGCCGGCGCGATCTGCGCCGCCTGACCGGCGATCAGCGCGCGACCTATCCGCGGATCCAGCGGCAGGCGAGCCAGTTGCTGGCCGAGCCGGGTGATGCGCCCGCGCTCGTCCATCGCCTTGAGCATCTGCAACAGGCGCATGCCATCGCGGATATAGCGCCCCTCAGGCGGGTCGATGAACGGAAAGGCCTCGATCTCGCCGAGCTGCAAATCGGCCATGGTCAGCAGCACGCTGGCGAGATTCGTGCGGCGGATCTCCGGATCCGTGAACGGCGGGCGGTTGTCGAAGTCGTCCTCGTCGAACAGGCGGACACAAATACCTTCGGCGACCCGCCCGCAGCGGCCCATGCGCTGCTTGCAACTGGCCTGCGACACCGGCTCGATGGGCAGACGCTGCACGCGTGAGGCGGTGGAGTAACGGCTGATGCGCGCCAGCCCGCTGTCGATCACGTAGCGAATGCCGGGCACTGTCAGCGACGTTTCTGCCACATTGGTGGCGAGTACGATGCGGCGGCCGCGGCTGGGCTTGAAGATCGCATCCTGTGCGCTGCGGGTTAGCCGCGAGTAAAGCGGCAGCACCTCGGCGCCGCTGAAGCGGCTGTGGGCCAGCGCCCGACCCAGATGCTGATCGGCATCGCGAATGTCGCGCTCCCCTGGCAGAAAGACCAGCACGTCGCCCGCCGCCTCGCGCCACAGTGTCTGCACCGAGCGCCAGATCGCCTCGGGCAGGTCATCGCTGTCGGTGGGTGGCGCGTAGCGGACCTCCACCGGATAGGTTCGCCCTTCCACCGCGACAATCGGGGCGTGATCGAAGAACGTGCTGAGCCGCTCCGGGTCGATGGTGGCCGAGGTGATCACCAGCTTGAGATCGGGGCGCTTCGGCAGCATCCGCTTCAGGTAGCCGAGCAGGAAATCGATGTTCAGACTGCGCTCGTGGGCCTCGTCGACGATGATGGCTTCGTAGCGATTCAGAAAGCGGTCGCGCCGCGTCTCGGCGAGCAGAATGCCGTCGGTCATCAGCTTGATCTGGGTGTGCTCGGACACCGAATCGTCGAACCGGGTCTGGAACCCGACCAGTCCGCCCGGCGTCTGTCCCAGTTCATCGGCGATGCGCTGGGCCACGCTGCGCGCGGCCAGACGCCGCGGCTGGGTGTGGCCGATCAGGCCGGCGGCGCCGTAACCCATATCCAGCAGAATCTTGGGCAGCTGCGTCGTCTTGCCGGATCCGGTGTCGCCGGTGACGACAATCACCTGATGGTCGCGGATCGCCGCGGCGATGTCCTCGGCGCGCTGCGTGACCGGCAGCTCGGGCATTAACTGCACCGCTGGCTGTGCGGCGCGTCGTGTGGCGACGCGGGTCGCCGACGCCTGGATCTGGCCGAGCAGCTGGTCGCGGTCGGCCGGTTGCGACGCGCGTTTGAATTCGCGCTTCAGGCGGTGCCGGAGGCGGGATTCGACCTGCGACCAGTCGGGGGGAGTGGGGAAGTCGGGCATCGGGGGGACGCAGCTGGCGTCGAATTGAATCGCCGAAGTTTACTGCCTTGTACTTGGTGGTGGTGCGTGTCCCCTGAAAAGGGTTCTGCGGACAGGCGCAAACCCAGCCAGGTTCAAGCGAAGCCGATTGCGAACACCATCCGTGAAAAAGCGGTCACGCATAAAAAAGGACCGCATCCTGCGATGCGGTCCCAGCGACCTGCCCACGCGCGGGGGGAGGGGGGAACGTAGGGGGTCGCGTACTGGGGCTAGCTAAACGCTAACCTTCAGTTCAGTTTGGAAGCGATCTCATCCAGTTTCTGGTCGATCGATTCCTTTGTATCGCCATACTTTTCCTTGATGCGGCCAACGAGTTCCTCGCGGTCACCCTTGGCGCCTTCAAGTTCGTCATCCGAAAGGTCGCCGTAGGCTTGGCGAAGCTTTCCCTTCATCTGGTCCCACTTACCTTCCCATTGGTTTTCGTTCATTTCGGACTCCTTAGACTTAAAGCCAGTTTCAAACTCGATCCTGTTTGCCCCTGCTGCGACGTGTGCGTGTCGTCGTGCTCAGCAGGTGGAGCCACGATAGGGAGCAGCCCAGGGGTCGTCTACTGTCTCAGAAGGGCGACAGAGGACGTTTATTCCGGGTGGGATCTTTGCTTTTAACTGCTTGAAAAGTCGATAAAAACACCCCGTTCTAAGGGTGTCGCCGGATTGGCGACAGGCTGGAACTGGGTGGTCGCCTATCGCTGCGGTGGCCAGCGAGGAGTTCAGGATTTTTCGATGTTCTTCGCCCTTTGCAAACCTGTCGGCGATCGACAAATCGGGGGGTGAAAAAAAGTTGAAAATTTTCTTGAATCGACGGTTCCAGGCTCCTCCTGATGCGCGACGTTGCGCATCAGGAGGGTGAAAAGCGACCGTGGGAGCCGTCGCGGGCGGGACAAGCGGCTCAGATGCGCTGTGATCCGACCCAGTGCCGGGCGAATTGGTGGGCCGTGCGGCCGGAACGGGATCCACGCGCGAGCGCCCATTGCAATGCAGCCTTGCGGGATTCGTCGGTCATGGCGGTGCCGCCGCCCAGGCGAGCGATGTGAGCGGTGACGATCTCCAGGTATTGCGTCTGGTTGAACGGGTAAAAGGACAGCCAGAGGCCGAACCGGTCCGACAAGGAGATTTTCTCTTCCACCGCTTCGCCGGGATGGATCTCGCCGTCCAGATTGTGTGCATCCAGGTTATCGGCTTTGGGTTCCGGCAATAGATGGCGGCGATTGGATGTCGCGTACAGCAGCACGTTGTCTGGTGGCGCCTCGATGCTTCCATCCAAGGCTGCCTTGAGCGCGGTGAGCGCCGGGCCGCTGTCCGTGACCGAGAAATCATCGACGTAGAGCAGAAAGCGGCAGGCGGATCCACGCAGTGGTTCGACGATACGGGGCAACTCCGTGAGTGCTTCCGGGGCGATCTCCACCAGACGCAGCCCCTCGGCGCCGAACGGGTTGAGCAGAGCCTTGACCAGCGAGGATTTGCCGGTGCCACGTGCACCGGTTAACAGCACATGGTTCGCTGGCGCGCCCGCGACGAACTGCCGCGTGTTCTGCAGCAGCCGCGCTTTTTGTGTGTCCACGCCAAGTATGTCGTCGAGCGCGACCCGTTGCGGATACTCGACCGCGTTGAGCCGGTCATCGCGCCAGCGCCAGGCTAGCGGGGTGGAATCAAGCATGAGAGGGGAATTGCGCAGGCTTGGCGCAGTTTAACCGGCTGGCAGATGAGGCGCTTCGGCCCAGCGCGTGGCTTGCGGCGTTGGTGTGCGCTCGCAACACGTGTTCTGGACAAGCGGCTAAGGCTGCTCCCGCCAATGGCCAAGCGCAGACCGCTGCTGGCCGCCGAAGCCCGGTTTCTGCGGTTCCTGCGCAGCCGCTGATCGTGGCGGCCGCGCAGGGCCGGGTTTTAGGAGATCTTGCGCCGAGTGGCCTTCACATCGACGCCGACTTCCTTGCCATGGCGGCGCTTGTAGTCGGCCGCGTAGTCCTGGTAGTTGCCTTCGATGAATTCCACGGTGTCATCCTCGAACGCGAGAATGTGGGTGGAGATGCGGTCGAGGAACCAGCGATCATGGCTGATCACCAGGACGCAGCCCGGATAGGCGAGCAGGGCGTCTTCCAGCGCGCGTAGCGTTTCCACGTCCAGGTCGTTGGTGGGCTCATCGAGCAGCAACACGTTGCCGCCGGCGGCCAGCAGCTTGGCCAGATGTACGCGGTTGCGTTCCCCGCCCGATAGCTTGCCGACGCGCTTTTGCTGGTCCGTGCCCTTGAAGTTGAAGCGACCGACATAGGCGCGCGACGGCACCTCGTAGTTGCCGACCTTCATGATGTCGTGACCACCGGAAATCTCTTCCCAGATGGTCTTGTCGTCGTCGAGATGATCGCGTGACTGGTCGACATAGGCGGCGTCCACCGTATCGCCGATGCGAATCGTGCCGCTGTCCGGCTGTTCCTGGCCGGTGAGCAGCTTGAAGAAGGTGGACTTGCCGGCGCCGTTCGGGCCGATGATTCCGACGATGGCGCCCCGCGGAACGGTCATGCTCAGGTTGTCGTAGAGCTGGCGATCACCGAAGGACTTGCTCACGCCCTCCAGCTCGTAAACCAGCTCGCCCAGGCGCGGGCCAGGCGGAATGTAGATCTCGTTGGTCTCGGACCGTTTCTGCGTGGTCGGATTCTGCAAGTCCTCGAACTGGCGCAGGCGAGCCTTCGATTTCGCCTG
>JAGLCS010000175.1 GCA_023146115.1 Abyssibacter sp.
GCGTTTCTGGTCTCCGGACTGGTCGGCGTCGGCATCGAGCGCGGCATCGTCCGCTTTCTTTACGGCAGACCGCTGGAGACCCTGCTTGCCACCTTCGGACTGTCGCTCATCCTCCAGCAGGTGGTCCGCTCAATCTTCTCTCCGCTGAACCGCTCGGTGACATCGCCGGAGTGGATGCAGGGACTACTCCAGATCAATGCCCTGTTCGCGGTAACCTGGAACCGCTTGATCATCATTGTGTTCACGGCGCTGGTGTTCGGCCTGCTGTGGCTGGTGCTGAGCAAGACCTCGCTGGGGCTGAAAGTACGCGCGGTGTCGCAGAACCGCGCCATGGCCCGCGCCATGGGCATCCGCAGCGAGCGCGTGGACGCGCTGACCTTTGGCCTGGGTTCGGGCGTCGCCGGTGTCGCCGGCGTGGCCTTGTCACAGCTGACGAATGTCGGCCCCAACCTCGGTCAGGCCTACATCGTCGATTCGTTCATGGTCGTGGTGTTTGGCGGAGTCGGCAACCTCTGGGGCACGCTGATCAGCGGCCTGTCCCTGGGTGTGATCAACAAGCTGCTGGAACCGCATGCAGGCGCTGTCATGGCGAAAATCCTGGTGCTGCTGTTCCTGATCCTGTTCATCCAGCGCAAACCCCGAGGCCTGTTTCCCCAGAAGGGCCGCTCGGCGGAGGGTCACTAATGCGCCGTTCCATGTTCTACGGGGATACCGGCGGCCGGATCATGCTGGGCGTGCTGGCGGTGATGGCGATCGTCGTCCCGCTACTCAACCTCGCCGTCCCCGCCGACTCCGCGCTCCACCTGTCGACCTACTGGGTGACCCTGCTGGGCAAATACCTTTGCTATGCCCTGCTGGCGGTCGCCATCGATCTGATCTGGGGCTCCTGCGGCATTCTCAGCCTCGGACATACGGCGTTTTTTGCCCTGGGCGGCTATGCCATGGGGATGTACCTGATGCGGCAAATCGGTGATCGGGGTGTCTACGGCAATCCGGACCTGCCCGACTTCATGGTCTTTCTCAACTGGGACAGCCTGCCCTGGTACTGGACCGGCTTCGACCAGTTCTGGTTTGCGATGATCATCGCCGTGCTGGCCCCGGGTCTGCTGGCCTTTGGCTTCGGCTGGCTGGCCTTTCGCTCCCGCGTCACCGGCGTGTACCTGTCGATCATCACCCAGGCGCTAACCTATGCGCTGATGCTGGCCTTCTTTCGCAACGAAATGGGCTTTGGCGGCAACAACGGGCTCACGGACTTCAAAGACCTGCTGGGCTTTGACCTGCAGACCGACGCCGCGCGCATCGGCCTTTATCTGGCCTCGGTGATCGCGCTGACACTGGGCTATTTGAGTGGCCGCTACATCGTCACCTCGCGCTACGGGCGCGTGGTGGCGGCGATTCGCGATGCCGAAGCCCGTGCCCGGTTCGTCGGCTACCGGGTCGATCACTACAAGCTGGCCCTGTTCACCTACTCGGCCGTGCTGGCCGGGGTGGCCGGCGCGCTATACGTCCCGCAGGTCGGCATCATCAATCCGGGCGAGTTCTCGCCGATCAACTCCATCGAGGCTGTGGTGTGGGTAGCGGTCGGCGGACGCGGCACCTTGTTCGGCGCGGCACTGGGCGCTGGCCTGGTGAACTACGCCAAGACCTGGTTCACCGCCGCCATGCCCGAGATCTGGCTCTATGCACTGGGCACGCTGTTCGTCGTGGTCACAGTGTTTCTACCGCAGGGCGTCGTCGGTCTGCTCGGCCGACTGCGCCGCAAACGGACGACGCCATGAATGTACTGGGCGCAATCCGCGACTTCGCGGACCGCGAAAAAACCTTCGACTTCGTCAACCGCCCGATCCGTCCATCGCGTCCCGACGTGACCCACGGCACCATACTCTACGTCGAGGACGTGACCGTCAGCTTTGACGGTTTTCGCGCACTGAACGAGCTGACGCTTTATGTGAACGCCGGTGAGCTGCGCTGCATAATCGGCCCAAACGGTGCGGGCAAGACGACGATGATGGATGTCATCACCGGCAAGACCCGCCCCGACACCGGCACGGCCTGGTTCGGACAGGACGTCGATCTGCTGCGCATGTCCGAGCCGGAGATTGCCCTGGCGGGCATCGGGCGCAAGTTTCAGAAACCCACGGTGTTCACCGAGCACAGCGTGTTCGAGAATCTCGAGCTATCCGCTGCCGGAAGCCGCACCGTGCTGGCCACGTTGTTCCGTCCACTCACCGACACACAGCGCGACCGGATCGCCGAAACCCTAACCCTGATCGGGCTTGCGGATGTTAGCGACCGCCAGGCCGGCAGCCTGTCCCACGGCCAGAAGCAATGGCTGGAAATCGGCATGCTGCTGATGCAGGACCCGAAGCTGTTGCTGGTCGACGAGCCCGTCGCGGGCATGACCCCGCAGGAGGTCGAGCGCACGGCCGAGCTCCTGGTCTCGCTGGCCGGTGAGCGGTCGGTGGTCGTGGTCGAGCACGACATGGCCTTCGTCCGCTCCATCTCGCGCACGGTGACGGTGCTGCACGAGGGCAGCGTACTGGCCGAGGGCAGCATCGACGAGGTGCAGGCCAATCCGCGCGTGGTCGAGGTCTACCTGGGAGCCGAGGCATGCTGACACTGCGCGGGGTCAATCAGTTCTACGGTGGCAGCCACATCCTCTGGGACGTGGACCTGGATGTGCCCAGCGGCCGCATCACCTGCCTGATGGGGCGCAATGGCATGGGCAAGACCACCCTGCTCAAATGCGTCATGGGCCTGTTGCCCATCCAGGACGGTGACATCCTGCTGGAAGAGACGCCGCTGCACCCCTTGGCCGCGGAGCGTCGCGCCTCGCTAGGCGTCGGCTATGTGCCGCAGGGCCGCGAGATCTTCGGCCAGCTCACCGTCGAGGAGAATCTTCGGCTGGGGCAGTTCGTCCGCAAGTCCGGTCAGGCAGCGGCCTTGGAACGTGTCTACACGACCTTTCCGGTGCTCAAGCAAATGGCCCGCCGCCGTGGCGGGGACTTGTCGGGCGGTCAGCAGCAGCAGCTGGCCATTGGCCGCGCGCTGATCTTCGACCCCAAACTGCTCATCCTGGACGAACCCTGCGAAGGGATACAGCCGAACATCGTCGCCGAAATCGGCGATTTGCTGCGACGCCTCAACAACGACACCGGGCTGACTGTGCTGCTGGTCGAGCAAAAGCTCCCCTTCGCGCGCCGCGTGGCCGATGGCTTTCGCATTCTCGACAAGGGCCGTCTGGTCGCCGACGGTGACATCGCGGGACTGAGTGACGAGCTGGTCGCGCGGCATTTGTCGGTCTAGCGCAGCGGCGCGTGGCGCTAAGCACGGCTTCTGAACATCGCTGAAGCCCAACCCCATGGTGGTGGTGCTTGGCGCGGACGCGCCCTGCGTTCATCGCGGGAGGCTCGCGGGACCCCAGCCTGTTGATCGCCGCCTGCCGCGGTCGCTTGCTGCGATGCCGGCGAGCCGGGAGTCGGCGCGCGCCGTTCACCGGACCGCCAGGCGCCCCCAACACCACGATTGCCCGGGCTGGGCATCGCATTCTGAGCTTGAACCACGGCCAACGCGTCGGCGCGATCTACACACTTTCTTGACACGCGTGCGGCAAAACTCGGGGCGCCAGACATGCGGCGGGACCGGATGCACCGGAACAGCGGTCCAGCGACAACGGGGAGCTCACCATGCACGACACAGCGCTGATTTCAGCCGACCAGACCTGGCTGCTGCTGGCCATTCTGTTGACGGCGGCGGCCGTGGGGCTGTGGGCGGATCGCCAGCGCTGGGGCAGCCGGATATCCGGGGCTGTGGTGTCGATTCTGATCACCTTTGTGCTAACCAACACCGGCATCGTGCCGGTCGCCGCGCCGCTTTATGACCAGGTGTGGGGCATCGCCGTGCCGCTGGCCATCCCGCTGCTGTTGTTGCGGGCGGACCTGCGGCGCATTGCCCGCGAGGCCGGGCCGATGCTGCTGGCCTTCCTGATCGGCGCCACGGGCACGGTTGCCGGCGTGTTGCTGATGCGCCATGTGCTGGACCTGGGCACGCTGGATGCACAGTTGTCCGCGGTGTTTGCTGCGACCTACATCGGTGGTTCGATGAACTTCGCAGCCACCGCGCAAGCCGTGGAGCTGACGGATGGCGCCATACTCAGCGCCGCCGTGGCGGCCGACAACCTGCTGATGACGCTGTTCTTCATCGTCTTGTT
>JAGLCS010000176.1 GCA_023146115.1 Abyssibacter sp.
CCCGTCGGAGAAAAACGCGTGTACGCAGGTGGCAGAATGGAGGAGTCCATTTGTAATCAACTATCCGCAAGGGGATCAAGTCCGTCCATATTCCGAATTGCAAAGTGCAATGCAGGATAACTCGTTGCTGTTTCAACTCGCGCTTAAGCAGGTCAGTCGTCGTCGCAAACCGCCTTCAGGTTCTGTGGCCCTTGCAATTGCCTTGCTCCCAGATGGAGAAGTTGCGGCAGTGAAAATAGAAGATGGAACACTCCAAGACGAAGCGCTTCATCAAAAGCTTTTGCGAATCGTAGAGGTAATGAACTTCGGTCCAGCGCCAGGTGGTGGGTACTGTGTGTTTCTGTATCCAATGTTCTTCGGGTGATGACGCCGCCCATTTTGCTAGCGCAAAAACCGGCGCTTCGGACGTCCGGGCAGCGGCTGAACGGAGGAAATGCCATTGATCGAAGGTGAATGCTTTTGTGGCGCCATTAAGTATCGTATTGATGGCGATCTCGTTCGGGCAAGATCTTGCCACTGCTCACGCTGCCGTAAGGCATTTGGCGGCGCAGCCTCCGCGTATGCCGAGTTAGCCCACTCCGACTCGTTTTCTTGGGTCTGCGGTTCTGAAAACTTGAGCGACTACACATCACAGGAGTCGTGGGGTTTGGCTTTTTGCAAAACCTGCGGCACCACGATCTGCGGAAAACATCTCGGCAGAGTTCATGGAGTGGTGCTTGGCACTGTTAATGGCGATCCGGGCGTTGAGATAGAGGCCCACATATTCGTAGGCTCAAAGGCTCCGTGGGATCACATCGGCGGATCAGCGCCGCAGTTCGAAACATGGCAAGAATAACGCCCGGCAAGATGCTGCAGGTGACGCTTGACCTACCACCTACTTTTGCTTCAGTTAGAACGGGCATCGCCAGCGCCCTTGGGCTCACACGTTGGGCCGTGGCATGAGAGTTGTGCTGATGGGTAACGCCGGGGCGGGAAAAACCACGCTTGCGCGTAGATTGATGGACGGCTATCGGGTACCGAGGTTGTCGCTTGATGAAATCGCTTTCTCGGAAGGCGCTGAACGGCGTCCACTTGCTGAAAGTATTCGGGATGTTCTTGAGTTCATAGCAAGCAATGAGAGTTGGATTATCGAGGGTTGCTACGCCGACATTATTGAGCCGGCACTGAAGCATGGCGGGACGCTTGTGTTCTTGAATCCCGGAGTTGCCACTTGCATCGAACACTGTCGGCGCCGTCCATGGGAGCCTGAAAAGTTCGCAACCGAATCGGAGCAAGCGCAGAATCTAGAGAACCTACTCCTGTGGGTGTCTGAGTACGAAACTAGGGAGGATGAATATGGCCTCAAGCAGCATCGGCGATTGTTCGATTCGTTCTCAGGACGCAAGTTTGAGTTCACGAGCGTGGTGCCAAATGCGGCCCAACAAATCATAGAAGCTAACCCAACTCCTCCGAGCGGCTGTATGCGGGCGTGAGCTTTGCATGAAAGTCTAGCCAAGGTTAAAAAGAAAAATGAACGCCATTAGAGTTCTGTTAGTTATCTCAACCATTGCGATCTACTCACTGACGGTCATCGCATCGCTAGCCCAAGGGCTGAACTGGCCTGGAGTGGCAATAGCTGACTTAATGGCGCTTGGGTGGCGCGGACAGTTCGATTTCGATTTTATTGTTCACCTTTTACTGCTCGCCACATGGGTCGTTTGGCGCGAAGGTGCTAATAGCAGGGCTTATTTGTTCGGTTTCCTCAGCATTATCATGGGGGGAATGTTTAGCTTTCCCTATATTCTCTACGCCACGTATAAAGCACGGGCTCAACCACGTGAACTACTGTTAGGCGTCAATGCGTAGAACTAAAACTAAGCAGTGGTTCCGGCCGACATAAGTTCTGCTGTGCGACGATTGCGCGCCTGAACCACGGCGTTAGCGGCTTGGATGAACAGCATAGTTTTCATCCCGATATTCATCCGCTTGCTTATCTGTACGGTTATCGGTTGCGTGGTGCACTGGGTCTGGGGGATCAACTGGGTGGTAGTAGCCGGCGCACTCCTGCGCCCCTGAGCTCAAGTGTTGGGCGACAGGAAGCTGAGCCCTTCCCAGACTTGGGCTCGTGTCTAGCCATGCGTTCTTGAACAGCACCTTTTAACTGGTGCTATTATCGGGGCCTTTCCGACCTGGACGTAGCATGGCCATCAAATTTTCAGAAGATGTGGTTCCTCTGACAGACCTGAAGGTCAACCCTGGCAAGGTTGTAAAGCATGTTGCGAAAACTCATCGTCCAACGCTTCTTACCAGTCGGGGGCGCGGAGTGGCTGTCGTACAGTCTGTTGGCGACTTTGAGGCGGCTGAGGAAGAACGGGCTTTCATGCGTGCCGTTGTAGCCGGTCTGAATGACCTTGAATCAGGCCTAGAGCTATCGCTGAAGGATGCAAAAGCCCGTTTAGGGCTGTAACGCTGTGGCCAAGCTATCCGTCACGTTCGCAGAATCTGCCGTTCGGGATCTTGAGGGAATTCAAGCTTGGTATGAGAGTGAGTCGGCCCCAGAGATTGGGCGGCGGTTGGTTTCGGAAATCTTTGCCCGAACCGAGGCCTTGGTCGACCATCCAGATATGGGCGGAGAGGTTCCTGAATTTGGCCAGAAATATCTTCGGGAACTCATTCATCCACCGTTTCGCATCGTGTACAAACGTGACGCCCAAAGAGTACGCGTTGTCAGGGTTTGGAGGAGCGAACGCTCGCTCAAGCTATCTGATGATAGCGGTGTTTAACGTGGTCCTCACCAACGCGGTGCCGCTTTCGCCCAGCAAGTCGCTGCAGCGGACATGTGCTATGAAACCCGATGCTCAGGATCCATCTGCCCATGCAGCACGCGGATGATTTCTATGCACTCAGTGATCCTGTAGTAAATCACATGAGACCCTTGCTGGAATTTTCGGTAGCCCTGCAGCACGTCCTCACATTCCGTACCAATAGCCGGGTTCTTAGCCAACAGCATGAAGGCTTCATCTAACTGCTGCAGGTAATGGTTTCTTTGTGCACGGCCCCATTTCCGAGTGGTATGCCGTCCAATTTCCAGCAAGTCCTGTCGAGCCTTTCCGGAGAGTCTGAATGGCTTACTCGGCACCTGTTTCGCCATCAAGTTCGGCGATCACTGAATCCATCGAGTAGGGCACAAAGCCACTTCTCTCGCCTTCCTGAAGTGCCGAACGAAGCGCTTTCTGCTTCGTCTCCAGGTCCTCCAGCAATCGAAGTCCGGCCCTCACTACCTCACTGGCTGAACCAAACCTGCCGTCAGCAAGCTGTCGTGAAATGAAGTCGTCGAAGTGGTTGCCCAAGGTTATGCTGGTGTTCCGAGCCATCGTGCACCGCGATGAAGTACCAATAAGTACCAGTGATCGTACGCGCCCATAATAAATCGCTCAATACGGACGTCGGCTTCGCCGCCGCGCCGGTTAGATCAAGCGTTGGGCGTCACCTGAGCGGAAGAAACGGGGTAGAACCCATCTGGACGCGGTAGAGAACGTGGAGTTTCGGGCGGCGTCGCGTAGAGTCGAGCGCCTATAAAACGTTCGCCCGTCAACACTCTCGTGATCTGGATCAAACGCATAACGCTCGCACTTGTCGCCGTAGCGGTGCTCGCCCTGGTCGGCGTCTACCTCCGATCGGAGTATGTCCTCAGAAAAACCTACGAGGTTCCGCTCAGGACCCTCGCGGCCTCGGCAGACTCGGTGTCCGTGGCGGTGGGCCGACGGCTGGCGAAGACGCACGGGTGTGTGTCGTGCCATGGGCAAGCCCTAGAGGGAGCCGTGTTTGTGGACGATCCCATGCTCGGTTACTTCGTCGCGGGCAACCTGACGGGCCCGGTGTTGGAACAATCGGACAGTGAGTTGGAGCGGATGATTCGGCAGGGCGTACATACGGATGGCCGTAGCGCACTCGGTATGCCGTCCGCCGAATACCAGCACCTGAGCGACCATGACCTTGGCGCCATACTCGCGTATCTCCGAAGCCTACCTCCGGTCGATGGACCAACGACAGAAATCAGCCTCGGGCCGTTGGCCCGCGTCGGTCTTGCGATAGGAATGTTCTCACCGCAAAGAAACGACATCTCCGTCGGCACGCCGCCGCCTGTCTATCGGCCCACCGAGCGTGGCGCACTTGGGGAGTATCTCGCTATGACCACTTGCTCAGGCTGTCACGGTCAGAGTCTCATGGGTAGCATCGCGGATGGGGCGCCAGACCTAACCATTGCGGCGGGCTATTCCGCCGCTGCGTTCGCGCAACTCCTCCGAACGGGCGAAGGCTTGGGTGGGCGCGATCTCGGCATCATGTCGGAGGCCTCACGCGAGCGTTTCGTTTATTTCACCGAGGCCGAAGTGGACGCATTGCAGGCCTTCCTAAAGGATCGCGTGGAAGCACAGAGTGAGGGCAGTAAAACAGCCCCTCTGTAAGCTCTATCGAGCGGGCGCAGGTCCACATCGCCCTGCAACACAGTCGCCTATCGTATGTTACGGCGGGCTTCGAACTCGCTGCCCTTTTTTGCTGCCGCAATAACCGGCGTCGCCTCGCATGCGTCCGGATTGAGGTCCAGCGCTCCGCGCTGTGAGCGGCCGAGGGTTGCCCTGCGGCCGCGAACCGGTCAGCGGGATTCGGCCACAGTGGAGGTTGATGCCGCCGTGCTGCGGCTCGCCGCGGTACGAAATTGCATGGCGCCGTCGTCGATGCGGCTGAGCTTGGTCGCCGCAAGATCCAGCACGTAGTTCTGATGTACCCGCCAAGGGGCCTGGGTGCCCTGCAATGGCATCACGTTCTTCGCGCGCTGGATGTAGCCCGAGTCCAGGTCCACCATCAGTTCGGGTTCGACGCTGGCGTCACGTTCGGGCACGCAGGCCGTCTCGCCGCGCCTGGACATGCGATTGAGCAGTCGGCAGACGTATTGAGCGGTGAGGTCGCATTTGAGCGTCCACGATGCGTTGGTGTAGCCGAAGGCGAAGGCGAAGTTCGGTACGCCATCGAGCATCATGCCCTTGTAGATCAGTTTTTCAGCCGTGCTCACGGCCTCGCCATCCACACTCAGCGCCGCACCACCGAATAGCTGGATCACCAGCCCGGTCGCGGTGACCACGACATCGGCATCAATGTGCTCGCCGGAACGGGTCTTGATGCCGGACGGCGTGAATTGCTCGATATGGTCGGTGACGATGGATGCCTTGCCCTTGCGCAGGGCGCGAAACAGGTCGCCGCCTGGCGCGATGCACAGCCGCTGGTCCCAGGGCTTGTAGCTCGGGTTGAAGTGCGTGTTGGCGTCGACGTCGTCGCCCAGCTGCTTCTGGGCGAAATGCAGGATCTTGGAGCGGGTGTCGTCCGGCCTACGCCGTGCGTACTGGTAGAAATACATGCTGAGGAAGATGTTCTTCCAGCGCGTCAGGGAGCCGGCCGTGCGCCTGGGCAGCACACGCCGCAGCTTGCCGGCCACCGCATCAACCCGCGGCAGGTTGACGACGAAGCTTGGCGAGCGTTGCAACATGGTCACGTGCTCGGCCTGGCCCACGAGCGAGGGGATGAGCGTGATCGCGGTCGCGCCGCTGCCGATCACAACGACGCGCTTGCCGGTCAGGTCGAGATCCGCCGGCCAATGCTGCGGATGAACCATCTGCCCTGCAAAGTCGTCGACCTGCGGAAACTCGGGCGTGTAGCCAGCGGTGTAGTCGTAATAGCCCGAGCAGGCGTAGAGAAAATCGCAGGTCCAGGTGGTGGTCGTGTCCGCGGTTTCGCAGGTAACGGTCCAGCGCGATGCCTCGGAGCACCAATCTGCTGCGGTCACACGGTGGCCGAAGCGAATGTTGCGGTCGATGCCGTATTTGCTGGCCGTGGTCTGGATGTAGCTGCGGATGGCTTCGCCGTCTGCAATGCTGACATCGCTGTCCCAGGGCTCAAACGGAAAGCCCAGCGTGCTCATGTCGGAGTCGGAGCGAATGCCGGGATAGCGAAACAGGTCCCAGGTGCCGCCGATGGCGGCGCGGGCCTCAACGATGGCGTAGGACTTGTCAGGGCACTCGGTCTGCAGACGATAGGCGGCGTCGATACCCGACAGGCCGGCCCCCACAATCAGCACATCTACATGCTGCGTGTTCACGGGCGATGCGCCTTCAAATGCCATTGGACTGCTCCACCTGAGCTTGCGCCGGAGCTTTCTTGTGAGGGTAGCGTCGCAGAACCAGCGCCTGATAACCGGAGCCGAGCAGGCGCGCCAGCTTGTCGATTGCACGCGCGTCGGGGCCCACGACCACACGCCGCGCGTCGCGTTTTACGGCATCGAGAATAATCTGGGCCGCGCGTTCCGGGGTCGTGGTCTGAATCATTTTCTCGGCGCGGCGCTTATGGGAGTCCAGCGAAACGCCGGTGAGTTTTTCGACGCTGCTGTCGATGCGGCTGGACTGATTGATGCCGGTCGCCACACCACCGGGGTGCACGCAGGTCGCGCTCACGGGCGCGCCTTCCATGTCCAGCTCCATGCGCAGGGTTTCGGTGTAGCCGCGCACGGCGAACTTCGCCGCGCAGTAGGTCGCCTGGGTAGGCATGCCAATCAACCCGAACAAGCTGGAAACATTGACGATGTGGCCTTCGCCGGAAGCTCGCAGATGCGGCAGAAACGCCTGCGTGCCATGCACCACACCCCAGAAGTTGATGTTCATCAGCCAGTGGAAATCTTCCAGCGAGGCGGTTTCGGCCGCCGCCGCGTGGGCGACACCGGCATTGTTGAATAGCAGGTTGACCCGGCCATGCTGCTGAACCACGTCGTCGGCCCAGGCGTAGACCGCATCACGGTCCGCCACATCGAGACTGGTCGTGGTCACGCGGGCACCCGCGGCTTCGGCCAGCTTGGCCGTCTCGGCCAGGTTGTCGCCGTTGATATCGCTTATCGCAAGATCACAACCCGCCTGTGCCAGGTTCAGCGCCAATGCACGGCCGATGCCGGAGCCGGCGCCCGTGATGGCCGCAACCTTGTTCTTGAACTGTTTCATCGAAAGCCCGCTATGTGATGACGACTGTCGTCACTTTACTTCTGAGGACGGGTGTCGTCAAATGTAGGGATGAACGGAACCGCCCGACCGCGCCGTGTATACGGCGGACAAAGTCATGAAGATCGGATGGCCGAACGACGCGCGGCGTTTCTTGAAGCCGGCTTCGAATTGATCGGCACCGAGGGGTATCGCGCGGCCACGGTGCGGGCCGTCTGCAAGCAGGCGGGGTACACCGACCGCTATTTCTATCAGCTATTCGGCAGCACCGAGGGCCTGCTTCTGGCGGTGTACACACAGGTCAGCGAGCGGTTGAAGCAGGCGCTGATCACCGCAATGGAATCGGCCGAACCGGCCATCGAGGCCCGTAGCGAGGCCGGTCTGGTGGCGTTCTTCCGGTTCATGCGTGACCCACGCAATGCGCGGATCATGATGTCGGAGATTCTCGGTGTCAGCGATGAAATCACCGCGCTGTACATGCGCACGGTGGTTGAGTTTGCCGATTTGCTGATGGCCGCAACGGCCCCACTGGCGCCGGCCATGGCGGAACCGCGCGAGGATGCCGCCATCTTCGGCCAGTCTCTGGTGGGCGCCGTGATCTACGCGGCGGGCTCCTGGGCCATGACCGGCTACCGGCAGCCGGAGGCCAGCGTGATCCGCAGTTGCCAGTCGATTCTGATCGGGGCGCTGAAGCAGCGCCTGGACGAGACGCGCTAGCGGCGCTGCAGCACGTCGAACTCGCGGTCGAGCTGCCAGTCGCGATCGGCCACCACGGCTTCGAGTGAGGCGATCCGCTCCCGCAACGCCTCGGCATCGTCATCCCGCCGACGGCCACCGCAGTTCCAGTCATTGATGCCAAGGTCGAACCGCTGATCCAGCCACATCATCAGCGTGATAAAACCACCCAAGGCCATGAACTTGATGATCAGTTCCACGTTTTCCACAGCGACTCTCCAGAGGATTTAGAGAGATAGTGCGCTGGGGCGGCCGATTTATTACAGCGACCGGCAGACTCGGCAATATTAGGGAAGCACTGATCTATTCACGCCACCAAGACGGAGCCCATGTCCGATCAGCAACTTGAGGCCATCCGCAGGCTGCTGCGCTGCATACCGAGCGGACGTGTCACCAGCTACGGCCGCCTGGCGGCCCGCGCCGGAATTCCGCGCGGTGCCCGCGTGGCGGTGGCGGCCCTGCGGCAGACGCCGGACGATCAGCCGCTACCGTGGCATCGCGTGCTGCGTGCCGATGGCCGGATCGCCTTTGCGGCGGATCACCCCCATTACGCCGAGCAGCTGCGCCGCCTGCGTGACGAGGGCGTGGTCGTCAGCGGCGGCCGCGTGGACCTCTCGCGCTTTGGTTGGGCCGAGGACTCCCCCGAGCTGTTGCTGCCCGCCGACGACTGAGCCTCATTGCATCCGCTCTACCGTGAGCGGCTGGGCGATGATCCACAGCCCGCCCACCGTCAGACACACCATCAGCCCTAGCAGCCAAAGCTGGCTGATCGCGGCATCGCGCCGCGAGGCGAACATGCGCATCGCAACCCGGTGCGAGATGACCACGCTGATGACGTGGCCCAGCAGGATGAGCGCGACCTGCGCGTGCCATACCAGGCTCATGTCCGGCAGGAAGGGAGCCCGCCATTTCAATGCCGTGCCAAACAGGTTCCAGCCCCAGCCAAAGGGATCGGAAACGAGGCTGAGGATCTTGAGCCCTTGTGTAAGCAGCAGCGTGGCGTAATGCGTCATGTGGTAGACGAGGGCGATCGGCAACAGCGGATAGGCGAAGGCCAGGGCCAGCTCACGCAGGGAGTGCCCGCTGCGGGTGGTGAGTTTCGCCGCGGCGATACAGGCCATATAGGCGCCGAAGTACAGAAAGGGTGACGCCAGCAGGCAGACGGTTTCCCAGCGGATATACCAGGATCTCGCCACGGCGATGTTCAGCAAGGGGCGGCCGCCAACCACCGCTTCGGCCCAGCCGGTGGGGTCGCTCCAGAACAGGCGAACCCACCACTGGGTGGCTCGCAGGCCATCGAAGGCCGTCGTCGACAACATGGCCATGATGAAGAGCACCGTGCTCAGGTGCCGCGGCCGGGCATCGACCAGCCCGGTGAGCGGGCGGCGTACGCGAAGCTGGCCGGGACGGATGTCCAGCGGCGCCATGCGGCCGAATAGCCGCAGGTAAACCGACAGGAACTCGCCGTGACGAAACCAGGCTCTCGTGCCCACCAGCCCGACGCCGACCAAGTTGATCGCGCTGTAGGCCAGCAGCACCCACGCCAGCTGCCTCGGCACACCGCGGCCGAACAGTTCCAGCCAGACGAAGCCGAGAAACAGGATGAGCGCCGGCCAGCAGCCCAGCCAGGCCGGGTAGCGGAGACGGCCGCGAGCATATGCGGGCCACCAGTCGCCGATGGCTCCGGTGATCACACGCCAGGGGTTCAGCACCGCATAGACATTGCCCGCCAGCGCCGTGAAATAGCTCAGACCGAGCAGGATCACGACCCAGAAGAAGGTCATCGAGAAATTGCGGTAGGGATCGCGGTTGCCAAACCAGGCGGTGGCAATGCACAGCAATAGCAGCAATGCACTGAACAGCTTGAGCAGCGGCAGGGCCCGGCGCAGCCCGCTCGCGTGCCACCGGGGGGTCAGATCCCGCGCGGTGGCCGCCGATGCACCCACCGGCCTGGCGACGAAGTACAGCACCAGCAGAAACGACACCAGCAGGGCCGCCGTGGCCCCCCAGGCATAAAGCCAGAACGGCACTGGCAGGTTGTACAGACGACCGAAACCATGCGCGGCTGCAACGCCGGGCAGGGCCAGCGCCGCCACCAGCCCGAGCCGGCCGGCAGCGCCCAGCGGTGCGGTCATGTCAGGGCTGCTGCCTCGCGTTGGCGGACGCTGCCTCCGTCTGCTCCCAGAGCTGGAGATAGGCCTCGGCCGAATTGAAAAGCGCCGTGATGGCGTCCTCGCCGCCCTCGAGGCGAATGCCTTCGACGATGTCGGCCACCAGCCCGTAGTTGGACATCCCCTCTTCGTCCATCATCCACTGCTTACCGCCGGGAATCGACAGCATGTCGACCTGCAGGGGCGCGATGCCCGCCTCGGCGAACTGTGGACCCCAACCCTCGCC
>JAGLCS010000177.1 GCA_023146115.1 Abyssibacter sp.
TGACTCCAGAAATCGTTGCGCCGAACAGGCGCATGGCGGTGCCGCATTGGCACCGGAGGCGATATCTAGAGTGCTAGGGGCGGGGCTCGCGCCGGGGGACTGAGACCGACACGGCGGTGCGGTGCCGACGCGGTGCGCTGCGTTACGAGCAATATGCGCGGCGCGATAAACAAGCCCAGCAATACAGCTGCAACAACGGCGAGCAAATCGCTTTCATCCAGGTCGAGCAGCTTGACCAGGATGCCGTCTGCCGCTTCAACCTTGGTGTCTATACAGGTCTCGTCTGCGCACGATTCACTAACGTGGGCTATCGCGTCTGCATGCGCTTCCTTCAGGCAGTCGAGGTCACCGTCCGAGCACGCATGGGCATGCGCACCCAGGATGCGGCTGGCCAGCACGAGGATGACCAGGAACCAGACCAATTTGTGAGAATTGATATGCAAGTGACGAGAACGTAGCTGAGGAGGACTGCTTGAAGTATATCTGATAAGTCGGAAACTCAGACAATCACTTGGCGAACAAAGTGCCTCAGCATTGATTTTTTTCTCACACGGGGCGACGGGATGCGATGGAGGGGGTACTACGCCCCCTGGAGAACCCCGAAACGACCGGTGTCCGGTTTATCAGTAAACGGGTTCGGTCCCGGTCAGACGGACGGCTTGGCAAGAGAAAAAACTGACCTGCGAATGACGGCTGTTGGCACAACGCGGCCAGTTCGACGAGATGCAATCGGCCAAATAAGTGCCCCAGCGGTCATGCGATGCGCAAATGTCCGGCCCCGTCCCTTTGATGATGTACATGCACACCACGTATATCACCATGAACCGTTCTACTGCAGAAATCCTGGTCCAAAGATTCGGCAGTCCCATCGTTGAACTCACCGCGATTTGCGGCGATTTTTTCGGGATGGAAGAAGGTCAGGCCCGACGCAAGGCCGCGACAAATCAACTACCCGTTCCGACATTTCGGACGGGATCGCAAAAGTCACCTTGGTTCGTCCACATCGAAGATCTCGCACAACTCATCGACGAGCAACGCGCTCAAGCCAAACGCCACCACATCGGGATGGCCTATGCCGCCTGATACGGCCGGGTTGGAACATCCTTCGCTTTCAAATGTGTATAGCTGCGAAGGATGTTCCAATCCAGGTGGAGCGTAAACGCTGCCACCTCGTGGATCGCATACCCGCGCTCGAACAACCTCGATGTAGCCTCGTGACGGAGATCGTGGAAGCGGAGATCCTGAATTCCGAGTATTCGGCAAGCGCGGGTGAACCGTGCTCCAACGGACTTGGGGTTGTACGGGAAGATCAGTTCACTGGTTCGCGGCTGGCGTTTGATGATCTCGAGCGCCTCGGGCGTGAGCTTGCTTTCAAGGTCATTCCCTTTCTTGGTGCGAGGGTGCTTCACGTCCCGCACTACAATCACAAGATCCTTCTCAATCAAGTCGTCCCACCGAAGCCGGGTGATCTCGGCTTGTCGGCGTGAGGACGCGAGCGCAAATTTGACGCACTCCTGCATGGGGATCATGGCGTTCTGATCAGACTGCGCGAAGTACTTGTCGAGCCGGCTCAATTCATCCTTTGTCGGGCGACGCGTACGTCGCCGTGAACGACGGACGAGTTTCTGGTCGCGGCTGAACTGCAGAGCGTCTTCAAACACAGTCATATCGAACGGTAAGTCCCACGCGACATTCATCGGCGAGAACGCGGCTTTCAGCCAAGTGATGTCGTTCATGACAGTTGATGGCCCTGTACCAGCCTGTCGCCTTGTCCGCACATGGTCGATCAACACCTGACTCGTCAGGTCCTGGACTTTGACGCGCCCGATATCGTGCTTGGCGAGGAACCGCAGATGCTCACGTTTTGAGCGAGCCCATCCACTGAGCTGTTCGTACTCGGCACGATAGCGGTGTATGACGTCGCCAACGGTGATGTCTTTTAGCGCCAGCTTTCGAGTACTGCCCTCCCCTTTGATCTCGGTCTCGCGCTTACGCGACCAGTTCTCGGCCATGGCACGACGCGGAAACGTGCGGGACTCAGACGCGATAATCTTGCCCTCTCGCTTGACACGTATGAGGGCCCGATATGACATCGTCCCGTTCGCATTCTTCCACTTAGTTATGGTCGCCATTCTTCCTCCAATTCCGGTGCACAACGCTCACTCGTTGTGCACTTTTTTGTGCACCACCGTCTCTATAATACCTCTAAATGCACAAAAACGCGTGTCCTATGGAGGACAAGAAACCAGGATAAGCAACTGTTTTGTCGAGTAATTCTTCAAATTCCCGCCAGTGGCGCTTCAGCGTCGCACCGATGATGGACTGGACGGACCGCCATTGCCGGGCCTTCCACCGCATCCTTTCTGGCCACGCGCTGCTCTACACCGAGATGGTGACGACGGGCGCGCTAATCCATGGCGATGTGGAGCGGCATCTTGCTTACGGAGAGTCGGAGCACCCGGTCGCGCTGCAACTCGGCGGTAGCGATCCGGCGGCGCTTGCCCACTGTGCGAAGCTCGCGCAGGACTGGGGTTACGACGAGGTCAATCTGAATGTCGGCTGTCCGTCGGACCGGGTGCAGAACGGCCGTTTCGGCGCCTGTCTGATGGCGGAGCCGGGCTTGGTGGGCGACTGTGTGGCCGCGATGCAGGCGGCGGTGACGATTCCGGTGACGGTGAAAACCCGGGTTGGCATCGACCGGCAGGATGCCTACGAGCCATTCGAGCGGTTCATCGATACCGTGGCCGCTGCAGGCTGCGAGGTGTTCACCGTGCATGCTCGCAAGGCGTGGCTCGATGGTCTTTCACCCAAGGAAAACCGCGACATTCCCCCGCTTCGCTACGATTTCGTCTATCGCGTCAAGCAGGCGCGCCCGGCGCTGACAATCGCGATCAACGGCGGCATCGAGGATCTCGCCCAGAGCGAGGAGCATCTGGGCCACGTGGACGGCGTGATGCTGGGGCGCGCGGCCTACCAGCGACCGTATCTGCTCAGCGAGGTCGACAGCCGCTTGTTCGGCACCGGCAGCCGGCCGATCACCCGGCTGGATGCACTGGCGGGGTATCGAAGCCATATCGCCCAGGAGCTTGCCACCGGCACGTCAATGGCGCGCTTGATCCGGCCTGTCCTGGGGCTGTTCCACGGGCAGCCTGGCGGCCGGAATTTCAGACGGGTCTTGTCAGAAGGTGCACACCGCACCGGCGCCGGGCTGGAGGTGCTGGACGATGC
>JAGLCS010000178.1 GCA_023146115.1 Abyssibacter sp.
CGCGAGTCGCCGATGCCGCCCTTATCGATCTGCTGCTGCAGTCGGTGGATGTGCTGCGCGCCTTGTTCGACGACGCCCAGGCCGGGCGACCGATTAACTTGACCGCGCATCAGGGCACACAACAAGCCCTTGCGCGAGCCTTGCAGACGCCTGGCGCCGAGCCACCCGTGGCGGCAGCCGGGGCGGCTGGTCGTGCGCCGGGCGGCGGCTGGCGCATCGATTTCCGGCCGCACCCGGAGCTGTTTGCCACCGGCAACGATCCGCTGCATGTGCTGCGTGAACTGGCGTCTCTCGGCAGCCTGCATGCGCAGGTGCAGGTCGATGCCTCGCTGGACCCCGCCAGCATGGACCCGACGCAGTGCTATCTGCGCTGGGATCTGGAGCTGGTCACCGAGGCCGACGAGCCCGCGGTTCGGGAGGCCTTTGCCTGGATTGAGGACGAATGTGATCTGGCGATCACCGCCTTGGCCGTCGCTGAGCCGCAGGTGATGGCGGCCGAGCCACAGGCCGCTGCGGTCGGGACGGCGCCGGCCCCAGCGGGGCAGGCCTCGATTCGCGTTTCGGTGGACAAGATCGACGCGCTCATCAATCTCGTGGGGGAGCTGGTGATCACCCAGTCGATGCTGCACCAGGCCGGGCAGGCGCTGGACACCGCGCAGCATGAACAGTTGGTGGCCGGCCTGGAACTGCTCGCGCGCAACACCCGCGACATTCAGGAGGCGGTGATGTCGACGCGCATGGTCGCGATCGATTCGGTGTTCAAACGGTTCCCGCGGGTGCTGCGCGATGTCGCGGGGCGGCTCGGCAAGCAGGTGGAGTTGCAAACCGAGGGTGAGGGCACGGAGCTGGATCGCGGCGTCACCGAGAAAATCGTCGACCCGCTCACGCACATCATTCGCAACAGCGTGGATCACGGCATCGAATCGCCGGCTGACCGCCTCGCGGCCGGCAAGCCGGAAGCCGGTCAGATCACGCTGCGCGCCGCGCATGAAGGTGGCTACATCGTGATCGAGGTGCTGGATGACGGCGCCGGTCTCGACCGCGAACGGATTCTGGCGAAGGCCGCTGCATCAGGCCTACCGGTCAGCGACGACATGGCGGATGCCGACGTCTGGCAACTGCTGTTCGCGCCGGGGTTCTCCACCGCCGAAGCGGTGACGGACCTGTCGGGCCGCGGTGTCGGCATGGACGTGGTCAAGCGCAACATCGTCAGTCTGGGCGGCCAGGTCACGCTGTCGTCTCGGGCCGGACAGGGCACTCGTGTAGAGATTCGCCTGCCGCTCACGCTGGCAATTCTCGACGGCATGCTGGTTGGAGTGGGCGACGAAATCTATGTCATCCCGCTGAACTTCGTCAGCCAGTCGCTGTGCCCCGTCCAGGACGACATCCGCAGCATCGCCGGCACGTCGCAGGTGGTCCGTGTGCGTGACCAGTACATCCCGATTCTGTCACTGCGACAGCTGTTCGCGGTGGACGGGGCGACCCCCGCGCTCACCGACAGCGTGCTGGTGGTCACCGAAGCCGATGGGCGCCGGGTGGCGTTGCAGGTCGATGCGCTGCTGGGGCATCAGCAGGTGGTCATCAAGAACCTGGAAGAGCACTACCGGCATGTGTTCGGCGTGTCCGGCGCGACGATTCTGGGCGATGGACGGGTTTCGCTGATTCTCGACGCCGCCGAGCTCAGCAGCCTGCAGGTGCAGGACCAGGCGGCCTGACCGGCGCCGATATGACGATGAGCCGCCACAGACACGAGGAGAACAGCTCATGACACAACTGGCAGCGACCGACACCGACCACAGGGCGCATGCGCCGGTGCTGGAGGCTGGAGCCTCCGTCCGCGAGTACCTGACCTTTCGCCTGGGCGATGAGGAATACGGCGTCGACATCCTCAAGGTGCAGGAGATTCGCGGCTACGACGCCGTGACCAAGATTCCCGATGCGCCGGCGTTCGTCAAAGGCGTGATCAACCTGCGCGGCACCATCATGCCGGTGGTGGACATGCGGCTGCGTTTCAAGCTGGGCGAGGCGGTCTACGACGCCTATACGGTGATGATCATTCTGCAGCTGGAGCGCCGCAACGTCGGCATGGTGGTCGACAGCGTGTCCGACGTGCTGCGGCTCACTGATGACCAGACTCTGCGGCCGCCGGAGTTCGGTGGCGCGATGGATACGCGGTACATCAGCGGGCTTGGCTCGATCGACGAGCGGCTGCTGATTCTGGTGGATATCGAACGACTGATGGCCAGCGATGACATGGCGCTGACCGCTTCATCTGACGCGTCGCAGGCGGCGCACTAAGCGACTGGGAGCATCTCGCATGAGCACATTCAATCTACGCCGGTGGTTTTCCGGCAACGGCAATGGCAACGGCGCAAGGCAAGCCGATCTGTTGGGTCAGGTGGCGGCGATCAACAAGTCACAGGCCGTGATCGAGTTCAAGCTCGACGGCACTATTCTCGACGCCAATGAGAATTTTCTGAGCGCGGTGGGGTACAGCCTCGACGAGATTCGCGGTCAGCACCACCGCATGTTCGTCCACGCCGACGAGCGCGCATCCGAGGAGTATCGGCTGTTCTGGGAACGCCTCGGGCGCGGCGAGTTTGACCGCGGGCTGTACAAGCGAGTTGGCAAGGGCGGGCGCGAGATCTGGATCGAGGCGTCCTACAACCCGATTCTCGATGCGACGGGCAAGCCGTTCAAGGTCGTCAAGTACGCGACCGACGTGACGGCCAAGCGGATCGAGGCGGCCGATCATGCGGGGCAGCTGGAGGCGATCAGCAAGTCTCAGGCGGTGATCGAGTTCAATCTCGACGGGACCATCCGGTCGGCCAATGACAATTTCCTCGCGGCTGTGGGTTATCGGCTGGACGAAGTCCAGGGCCAGCATCATCGGATATTCGTTGACCCGGCAGACGCCGAGAGCGCCGAGTACCGCGCGTTCTGGGCAAAGCTGCGGAACGGGGAATTCGACTCCGGGCAGTATCGGCGCCTGGGAAAGGGCGGGCGGGAGATCTGGATCGAGGCGTCTTACAACCCGATCTATGACCTCAACGGCCAGCCGTTCAAGGTGGTCAAGTACGCCACCGATGTCACCGACAAGGTGCGGGCGAACCAGGCGCTGGAGCTTGCCGTGAAGCAGGCCGCCGAGGTCGCCAGCTCGGGGGATCTTTCCAAGCGCATCGTCGTCGACAACGCAGAGGGTCTGGTCGCCGAGTTGTGCGCCGGGGTGAACGCGATGCTCGATACCATGGAGGCCAACCAGCGGCGCGAGCGCGACGTGGCCACCGAAAATCTGCGCATCCGCAACGCGCTGGACAGCGTGACCACGAACGTGATGATCGCGGACAACGACCGCAATATCATTTATCTGAACGCGTCCATCGAGACCATGCTTGCCGATGCCGAGTCCGACATTCGCAAGCAGTTGCCTGAGTTCCGCACCGAAGGCTTGCGCGGTCGCAGCATCGATGTATTCCACAAGAATCCTGAGCACCAGAAGCGCATGCTGGAACGGCTCACCGACGTGCACCGCGCCGAGCTGAATCTCGGCGGCCGCACCATGGAGCTGACCGTGACGCCGATTTTTGGCGAACAGGGTGATCGCGCCGGCACCGTGGTCGAATGGCTGGACCGGACCGCCGAGGTCGCGGTCGAGAACGAGATCGGCCAGTCCATCGAGGCGGCCAACCAGGGGGATTTTTCCAACCGCATCAGCGTGGCCGACAAGCAGGGCTTCTTCCTGCGGCTGTCCGAGGGCGTCAACAGCCTGATGGAGGGTTTCGAAGCCGGCTTCAAGCAGGTGAACACCTCGCTGGGCTACCTGGCCGATGGCGATTTCACCCAGCGTATCGAGGCGGACTACCGCGGCAGCTGGGCCGAACTCAAGGCTTCGGTCAATGCGACGGTGGACCAGCTGTCGTCGCTGCTGCTGCAGATTCGCGGCTCCTCCGAGGAGATCAACAGCGCGTCTCGGGATGTGGCCTCCGGCTCCAACGACTTGTCGGCACGCACCGAACAAACCGCCGCCAGCCTCGAGGAAACCGCATCGTCGATGGAGGAGCTGACCTCGGCCGTGCGGCAGAACACCGAGAACGCCGAACAGGCCAACCAGCTCGCCGTCGGCGCGCGGGACACCGCCGACAAGGGTGGGCAGGTGGTGCGTGAGGTCGTGCAGCGCATGGGCGAAATCACGAATAGCTCGCGGGAGATCAGCGAGATCATCAGCGTGATCGAGGGCATCGCGTTCCAGACTAATATTCTGGCGCTCAACGCGGCGGTGGAAGCCGCCCGCGCCGGGGAGCAGGGCCGCGGGTTTGCCGTGGTGGCCGGCGAGGTTCGCTCGCTGGCGCAGCGGTCCTCCGGTGCGGCCAAGGAAATCAAGAAGCTGATCTCCAGTTCGGTCGACAACATCGAGAAGGGCAGCGAGATGGTCGACCAGGCGGGCGAGACCATGGCGGAGATCGTCTCGGCCGTGAAACGAGTCACCGACATCATGGGCGAGATCACCGCGGCCTCGCGCGAACAGCGATCCGGCATCGAGCAGGTCAACGATGCGATCACACACATGGATCAGGGAACGCAGCAGAACGCGGCGCTGGTGGAGGAATCCGCTGCCGCGGCCAAGTCCATGACAGAACAGGCGGACGGTTTGCTGCAGGCGATCATGCGGTTCCGGTTCGATGCCGCGGAGCCGGGGGTAGCCCCCGCAATTCGCGGTGGCCAGGAACGCATTGCTCGCGTGGAGCCATCGGTGAGCGCCGCCAACCAGCCGGCGCGGTCGCGTCCGGAACCCCGCGCGGCCTTGGCGCCGGCACCGGGGGCGCGAGCTGCCCAGGCGGCGCCGGACGAACACTGGGCCGAGTTTTAGGCGGTCCGGGCCGGGGCGAGCCATGTCTGATCGCAGCAAAGAGTTCCGGCTAACCGCAGACCAGTTCCAGCGCATTCGTCGGCGCATCAGCGACTACGCCGGCATCAGTCTGGCCGAGACCAAGCAGGACATGGTCTACGGCCGGCTGATTCGGCGCCTGCGGGCCCTTGGCTGTGCTGGATTTGATGACTACCTGGAGCGCGTCGAGGGCGATGTCGGCGGCGAACGCCAGCGCTTTGTCAATGCACTGACCACCAACCTCACCGCGTTTTTTCGCGAGGCCCATCACTTCGAAGTGCTCCGCGAGGTGCTGGCGGGCTACGGCAGGCAGCGGCTGCGAATCTGGTGCAGCGCCGCCTCCACCGGCGAGGAACCCCAGTCGATCGCGATGACGGTCGTCGAGCACTACCGCTCGTGGACACCGCCGGTCGAGATCATTGCGACGGACATCGATACGCAGGTGCTGGACCAGTGCCGACAGGGCGTTTACCCGATCGAACGGATCGACGAGCTGTCGACAGCTCGCCGGCAGCAGTTCTTTCTCCGTGGCACCGGGCCGATGGCCGGCAAGGTCCGCGTGCGGCCGGAGCTGGCGCGGCTTACACGTTTCGAGCCGTTCAATCTGCTGGCGCCGGACTGGTCGAGATTCCGCGGTGTGGACGTCGTGTTCTGTCGCAACGTCATGATTTATTTCGACAAGCCGACGCAGACCCAGGTGCTGCAGCAGTTCCATCGCTGCCTGAATCCGGGCGGCTGGCTGTTCGTCGGCCACTCCGAGAGCCAGGCCCGTGAAGTGGATGGCTTTGCGTCGCAGGGCCACACCGTTTACCGCAGCCGTGCGGCCGAGGCGGCAGCATGAGCGCCGCTGCGATCTGTGCCGAGCCGCTGGACCGGCGCTTCGATCAATGGGCGACCGCAGCCGACTCGGCGCCGATGCGCTACCACGACCGCGGGTTCGACACCCCCGCGATCAAGCTGCTGCCGGGCGAGCTTGTCGGGACGGATGACGACGCCATGCTGGTCACCATTCTCGGCTCCTGCGTCGCAGCCTGCCTATGGGACGATGTTGCACAGGTCGGGGGGATGAACCATTTCATGCTGCCTGGGGATGCCGGAGACGGCACGGGGTCAGGGCGCTATGGCGTGCATGCCATGGAGTTGCTGATCAACCGCTTGATGGCGCTCGGCGCTGCGCGATCGCGGCTGCGCGCCAAGTTGTTTGGTGGTGCGGCGGTGATTCGATCAATGACACAGACCGAAGTTGGCGCCAGCAATATCGCCTTCGTGCAGCAGTATCTGCGCACCGAGGGCATCGCCGTGCTGGCCTCCGACGTGGGTGGGCCCTGGCCGCGACGGGTGCATTTCTTTTCGGGCAGCGGGCGCGCCTTCGTCAAGCGGCTGCCGGTGATCGAGGCGCGACGGATTGCCACCGACGAAGACCAACACCGTCGCCGCCTGCAAACCCATGTGCCGGATGCCGGCAGCATCGAATTGTTCTGATGGCCACCCGCGTTCTGGTTGTTGATGATTCCGCGCTGGTCCGGCAGGTGCTCGGCGAATTGCTGGATCAGGCCGGCGACATCGAGGTGGTTGGCACCGCGCGCGATCCCTTCGACGCGCGCGAGAAAATCAAGGCGCTCAACCCGGACGTGTTGACGCTGGATGTCGAGATGCCGCGGATGGACGGGCTGACATTTCTCGACAATCTGATGCGGTTGCGGCCGATGCCGGTGCTCATGGTGTCGTCGCTGACCGCACGCGGCGCCGAAATCACCCTGCGCGCGCTGGAACTCGGCGCGATCGATTTCGTCACCAAACCGGAGATCGGCGTTGCCGACGGCCTGCGGGCCTATGCCGACCTGCTTTGCGACAAGGTTCGCGCGGTGGCGCAGTCTCGGCCCCGGCAGCGCCAGCAGGCGGCGCCGTTGGTAGAGGCTGCGGTGGCCCAGGCCTACCGGACGACGGACCAGCTGATCTGCATCGGCTCATCCACCGGTGGCACCGAGGCGCTGCGCTGCGTGCTGGAACGCATGCCCGCAGACGCGCCTGCCATTGTCATGGCGCAGCACATCCCGGTGGCCTTTAGCGCCTCGCTCGCCCAGCGGCTGGATGGCGTCTCCGCGATGCGTGTCTGCCAGGCCAGTGATGGACAACCCATCACCCCCGGACATGCCTATCTCGCGCCGGGCAACCAACATCTGCGCGTGGTGCGCAGCGGTGCCCGCCTGATCTGCCGTCTCAGTGATGATGATCCGGTGAGCGGACACAGGCCGAGTGTGGATGTGCTGTTCGACTCGGTGGCAAGGGCATGTGGGCGCAACGCGGTCGCCGTGATGCTGACCGGCATGGGCACCGATGGTGCGGCCGCGATGCAAACGCTGCATCGGGCCGGTGCACGTACTCTGGCGCAGGACGAGGCCAGCAGCGTGGTCTGGGGCATGCCCGGCGCCGCCGTGCGGCTCGGCGCCGTGGACCGCATCGTCTCGCTGGACGCGATGGCGCAAGCAGCCCTGGATGCCACCCGGCAGCAAGCCGTCGCCTGACGGTCGGCGCTGGCCGGGCGCCGGATCACGTGTCGCGCGTATCGGTGTTGTCCACCTATGGACCGACCAAATCGCACTCACTCCGCCTGGGCTTGCGCGAAAACCGGCTCCGTCTTGGTGGTGGGAATAGATCAGTGCTTCCTAAAGCTCCCGGCATTGCGGCCGATAGATCCAGCGTTCACGGAGTCTCGGAGACCACGCATGTCCACGCCCGATTTCAAGATCCTGCTCGCGCTGGCCGGTTTGACGGTCGCCCATGTCATCACCGCGCTGTCTGGCGCGCCGGCGATCTTGCTGTGGTCCACCACCGCCGGGCTGCTCGGAGCGCTGGCCTGGACCGGCTGGTCGATCTGGCAGCGCGTACATTCTGTGGAAACCCACGAGCAGACCCTGCGGCAGAACCAGACCCTGCTGGATGAACTCGGCGGCTCGGCGAAGAACGAGATGGGCGAGGTCCGTAACGAAATCCATCGCGTCAACGGTCTGGTGCGTGAGGCGGTGTCAGAACTGGGCAGCAGCTTCAGCGCCATCAGCCAGACCTCACGAACCCAGCAAGAGGCCGTGGGCAGCCTGCTGGCACAGACCTCGGACGATGCCGGTGTCAACGTGCGTGACTTCGCGGTGCGGGCGGGTTCGCTCATCGAGGAGCTGGTCACGCTGATGCACGAGGAGAGCCAGCGCAGCGCGTCGACGCTGGGCCAGATCGATCAGATGAACAAGCAGCTCGATGCGATCTTCGAACTGCTGGAGGA
>JAGLCS010000179.1 GCA_023146115.1 Abyssibacter sp.
GCCTGCTCGTCACGCTGTGCACGCTGCAACTCGAAGCTGACCCGTTCCATGAGCGCGGGACGGTTATAGAGACGGGTCAGGGGGTCGCGGGTGAGCGTGTAGGTCACGCGCCGGAACCGCTGAATGCGTCGCTGGATGACGGACAGGATGAGCTCCGGGTCATCGCCCTTCGAAAGCAGCGCGTCGGCACCGGCACGCAATGCTCCTCGCAGCAGTCCCGGGTCGGAAACACTAGTCAGAAAGATGACCGGTATATCAAACAGGCTTTCATGCTGGCGCAGTATCTGGGTGAGCTCAATGCCGTCAAGGTCAGGCATTTGCATGTCCATCAGCACAAGGTCGGGGCGAAACTCCAGCAAGCGCTCCAGCGCCTCCACCGGGTCGCTGACCAGCGCGGTCCGAAACCCGGAGCCCTCCAGCAGCGTCGAGTAGTACTGCCCGATCTGCACATCATCCTCAATGATCGCAATCCGGCCGACATCAATCGGGCCAGGTTCGCCGCGACCGACGAACTGCTCCAGCAGCTGGGCCAGGGCCGTGACGTTCACCGGTTTGGTGAAGAAGGCATCCGCCCCCGAATCCACGGCCCATTGCCTGGCCCGCACATCCGTGCGTTGCGATAGATAAACCAAGCCGGGTTTGTAGCGGAGCCTGGCGACCATCGCCTCGGCGATCTGAAAACCGTAGTCCTCGCCCTCGGAGAACATCAAGTCCATGAGAATGCAGGCCGGGCGGATGCCGCCAACACTCTCCATCGCGGCAAACGGGTCGGTGAAACCGCTGATATCGAAGCCAACCGCCATCAATTGACGGGTGAGAATGTCCACCATGGCGGGATCATCGTCGACCAGCACGATGCGCGGCAGCTCGGTCAGCCTGTTCTGCGCGGAGTCCTGCGCTGTGCCAGCATGCGGATCGCCCGGCGGAGGTCGTCGCAGGCAGGCATCAAGCTCACGTGTCAGACGATCGAAGTGGTTCGAAAGATGCTCTGGCGGCTCGCCGACTGTACGAAATTGGAGCGCCTGATCGAGCATTCTCGCAGCATCGCCCAGGTCGGCGAAGCCGTAAGATGCGGCCGAGCCCGCCATGCGGTGAACCAGCAGCTTGAGCACCGCGGTGCCGTCTTCATTCCATCCCGATTCGCTGGCCGCGTGGTAGGCCGCCATGAGATCAGCACGCTTCTTGTCCAGGGATGAGTGGTAGCGCTGCACCAGCTGCGTCAGAGCGGCGCGCGCATCAGCATTTAACATTTAACCCCCGACCCGGCACATGCCGACAGTCTGCCGGTCACCGGGTGAAGCGTTGGTGAATCGCCATTGTGCCCACAACGTCGGACAACAGCCACTCGATTCACGCCGGACAGGGTCTGGTGATTCGACTCCCGTAATCCCAACTAGCCGCAGCCGCGCATTGCCCGCCAGTACCGACCTGCCAGGACTTGGCGTAGCACGCCGCATCAGTGACACTGCCCCGAACAACAAGCGACGGTGGCCAGCCACCCGCCGTCGGCCATTCGGGAGCGAGACAGCGGAACATTCAGATCGGCGCCTGTCGCTCGTCGCTCCATTGAATCCGGGACTTTACAAAATCTATGGCAGACATCCAGACGACTCGCTCGAGGGCACCGTTGCGCCTGGGGCTTGCGGGCGGCGGCACCGATTTGTCGCCCTACGCGGACATTTATGGCGGCGCCGTTCTCAATCTGACGATCGACCGCTATGCCTTCGCGTCGATCACGCCTCGCGAAGACGGCCGGTTGCGTTTCGAAGCCCATGATATCGGCGAGACCAGGGAGTACGACGTCAACGACGACTTGTCGAATTCCGAGTTGCTGCTGCACCGGGGCGTGTACGAGCGGATGATTCGCGACTACAACGGCGGGCAGCGCATCGCGATGACCCTGACTACGACGGTCGACGCACCGATGGGCTCGGGGCTGGGCTCGTCCTCCGCGCTGGTTGTCGCGCTGGTCGATGCCTTTCGCGAGTTGTTGTCCGCCCCGCTGGGTGAATACGACGTGGCGCGGCTGGCTTTCGATATCGAGCGAGTCGATCTGAAGCTGGCCGGCGGACGCCAGGATCAATACGCGGCGGCGTTCGGGGGCCTCAATTTCATCGAGTTCCTGGCCGAAGAACGCGTCATCGTCAATCCCTTGCGGCTGCGCCGGGATATCCGGAACGAACTGGAATCGTCCCTGATCACCTGTTTCTCCGGCCGGTCCCGCGAATCGGCGCACATCATCGACATGCAAACCTCCGAGCTGGGCAAGGGCACGGCCAAGACAATCGAGGCTATGCACACGTTGAAGGATGGCGCCATCACGATGAAACGCCTGCTGTTTTCGGGCGACATACCTGGCATGGCCGAACTGCTCAACGAGAGCTGGCTGGCAAAAAAAGCGACCGCGTCGGGCGTGAGCAATCCTCATATCGATGAACTCTACG
>JAGLCS010000018.1 GCA_023146115.1 Abyssibacter sp.
CGCAGGCTTGCGGGAAAACCGGCCCGTTCCGTACGGATTGCGCCTGAAAACAGGCCACGCGGCGTTGCTCGTCGCTCATTTGGAATGACCAAACTTCACTCCTCGCGCCTTACCTGGCCTGTTTTCAGGCAGCAACTTGGGGGCGCGCATAGATCAGTGTTTCCCTAGAGTCCCCGGCACAGCCGCAGACCATCACGACCGTCGTAGTAACCGGGTAGCTCCCGCTGTGGTTGAAACGCGAGCTTCTGGTACAGCGCCAGCGCGGCGACGTTGTCGGCGGCCACTTCGAGGCAGATGCGGTCGCAGCCGGCAAGTGCGGCGAGGTGACAGGCGTCGTCCACCAGACCCGCTGCCAAACCATGTCCGCGTTGCGTGGTGTCGACGATGAGCGAGTAGATTCTGGCGGCCCGGCTGTTGCTGCGCGTGAGCAGGATGAGCGTGGCGACGAGCGTCGGGTGGTCCGTGTCGGCGTCGATCACGCGAATCAGCGCCGACGGCCTTTGGAGTAAGCGGCGCATCGATCGGCGTGAGATTCGATCGGCATCGAACCCCTGTTCCAGCACCATCAAGGCATCAAGGTCATCAGGTCTGGCGGTGCGTATCCGGCACGTGGACGTGATCATTGGCGACGGGTTCGGGCATCGAGCCGGTCCATCATGTGCTGCATGACGATGCGGTACAGATCGGCGCCCAGCACGCGATCCTCCACACCGGCGTCGAGGCTGGGGTTGTCGTTGACCTCGATCAACGCAACCCGACTACCGAACTGCTTGAGGTCCACACCATAGAGGCCGTCACCCACGGTTTTCGCCGCCTTCATCGCGACGTCGAGCACGCGTGTCGGTACGGCATCAATCGGCAGCGTGTCGGCCGCACCTTCCTGTTTTCCGTCCGTGTCACGTTTGATGATCTGCCAGTGTTCGGGCGCCATGTAGTAGCGACAGGCATAGAGCGGCTGGCCGTTGAGAATACCGATTCTCCAGTCGTATTCGGTGGGTACGAATGACTGCACCACCAGCAGATCCGAACGCTCCAGCAACTCCTTGGCGGTCTGCTTGAGTTCGGTCGCGTCGTCAATCTTGACGACACCGCGAGAGAACGCGCTATCCGGTTGTTTGAGCACGCAGGGAAAACCAACGATGTCGGCGACTTCTTTGAGATTGCCTCGGTGCAGAATCAAGGTTTTCGGGGTCGGCACGCCCGCGCGGGTCATCCGCTGCGCCAGCCAAACCTTGTTGGTGCAGCGGAGTATCGACTGGGGATCGTCGATGACCACCAGGTCATCTTGAGCCGCGCGGCGTGCAAAGCGATAGGTGTGATGGTTGACCGCCGTGGTTTCGCGGATGAACAGCGCGTCGAACTCCAGCAAACGGCCGTAATCCGCTCGCTCCAAGAACTCCACGCCGAAACCCAGGTCTTCCGCCGCGTTTCTGAATTGCTTCAGGGCGCGCGCGTCGGATGGGGGCTCCTGCTCTTCCGGATTGTGCAGAATCGCGAGGTCGTAGCGGGCACGCTTGACGCGCTTGCGACTGGGCCGCTTGCCGGCGAAATAATCGGCGGCCGATGCGTGCAGACAATCACGCTGACCGGCAGGCACATCACCAAGGGCAATCGCGGACAGGCCGACGATCTCCCAACGCGCCTGCCGCGAAAAGCGTGCGCGCAGCAAAGGCGCGGGGAACAGGTTGAACAAGGCTCGTGCCAGGCGGGCATGCCGCTTGGCAGCACAACGCCCGAAGTACACATGCAGCTCGAACGTGTCGGATTCCAGCGGCGCGAGGCTGGTTTGCACCAGATCATCCGTTTCAGCGCGGATGATGCGCGGGCCGTCGCGTGATTTGAGATCCTGCACCGTGCTGATCTCGGGCAGCGGCTGATGCCCTCGAGCACCTGCCAGCAGCGACACGTAATACCCGGCGCTCTGGTAGCGGTGGGAACTGCACAGGTTGTAGATGCGGCGACGGCCGCCGCCGGCGTGACGGTCGTCGGTGAGATAGTCCTCCGCCGTGATCACCGCAATGCCATCGGGCGGTTCGGGCCAGTCAGCCAGATGGTCGACCACGACCAACCCGGTCACGTCGTCACCCGCTTGGAACTCACTGCCTGCATCGCCGCATCACCGCTGGATCGCTTGCGCGAAAGCGCGGATTGTAGGACCAACCGCCACGAAATGAACGACGCTATTGCAGGACATTCCGAACGACCGCCCACGCCTGCAGCTTTTGCTCGAAACGCAGGCTGGCGTGCGCCGGGCTGGTCGACGGCAACCGGGTTGCCGGAAGCCGGGCGATCGCCGCATCACCGCGATGATGACGCCGGAACAGGGTCGCCGCGGCACCCCCATTGAAGAATACGTGGCTGATGCCGGGACATCGGACCAACAACTCATCAAGCGGATTCGGCTGGACCGATTCGCGGCGGATGTCGGCATCCAGACTACCGGGGCGCTCGGCCTGGCTCGCCACGTCCCAGACCGCGACCTGCTGACTGCGCAACTGATGGCAACGCGCTTCGTAGTCCAGCTCGGCATCAAAGCCAAACAACGCGCCCATGATCGGCCAAAACGCATTGCGCGGATGGCCGTAGTACTGATGTGCCTGCACCGACGCCACGCTGGGCAGCGAGCCTAGAATCAGCGCACGAGCGTCGGCAGCGGCGATCGGCGGAAACCCCGAGACCCTGTGCATACCCGTCATTCAGGCAATGGCGCGTGCCCGTTGTCAGAGAGCACGGCATCGATCAACGCACGCCACGGCCCTTCGGGCGTCCAGATCGCGAGCAGGTCGGGCAGGGCTTGGGCTGGCATCATGCCCTGGCGTTCGATGCGGTCGAGAAACACCATGGCGGACACCCGCATGTTCAGCGCGCAATGCACCAGCACAGGTCGGTCCTCGCAGGCGGCCAGCGTCGCACTGAACCGGTTCAAATCGTCGCGGCCGGGCGTCGAGAACTCGATCGGCTGATGGTGGTACACCACCCCCTGCGCGGCCAGCACATCAGCTTCGTCGGCCACCGCGTGGTCGGAGTCGGCCAAGGCGAGGTTGATGACGTTGGCAATACCGGCCTCCCCCAGCCCCTGCAGTTGCAAACGGGATGGCTGGCCAGCGGTGTGCAACGCTGACCCGAGCTGGCGATAAGCCCGCAACCTGCCCAGATCCACTCCAGCCATCACATGCCGGCCGGCGTATGCCGATCAATGAACGGCCCGTACAACTCCACCGTGGCCCGCGGATCTTCAATCATCGGGCAATGCCCCATGCCTTCCATGATGGCCAACTCGGAGTTCGGCAGCAGGTCGTCCATCACCCGCGCTGCGGATACGTGAATCAGGCGGTCCGAGTCGCCCCAGATGATCAGCGTCGGGGTCTGGATCTCCGGTAATACCGGCTCCAGCCGGAACAGATTCGTACGGTACTCGACAAAGATTTTCTGGCGGAAGTCCGCGTTTTCGATCGCGCGCTGAGCCAGCGCTTCGACCACGAACGGGGGCACCCACGGCTTGTCCTCGAACACCATGTCCACCATGTGGTCGTAGTCCTCCCGCGTGCGCGGAATCAGCGCGACGCGTCCGGTTGCCTCGACCTCGCGCGCAAGCTCGCTGGGGACGGGGGATTCGACACCGGCAGCATCCAGCAGCCCCAAGGACAGCAGCTTTTCAGGGTAGCTGTGGGCGTACGCGGCGGCGAGATTCCCCCCCATGGAGTTGCCTGCCAGATGAAAGCGCTCCAGCCCGAGGGTTTCGACGAAGGCCGCAAGCCGGTCACGCTGGCTGGCGATGTCGTAGGACTGATCCTCATGCCGGGCGTTGCCACCGAAACCCGGCAGGTCAGGAGCGATCACGCGGTGATCTGGGGTCAAATGGCCGCCAAAACGCGTCCAATTGTCCTTATCACCCCCGAACCCGTGGAGCAGCAGGACAACGTCGCCTTCGCCACCGTCGAGGTACGGCCAGGTATCGCCGTCCACATTCACCGACTTAACGCTGAGCATGGCGCGGTCACGCTCGGCGCGCAGCGCCAGTTCGAATGCTTCCTGGGGATGCGTCTCGATGTACGCGTAGGTGCCCAGGCCCAGTAGGCCGATGACGATGCCGGCGGCGATCAAGAACTTTGACATGGCATCCCTGCGTTGCTTTTAAAAATCAGCAGACATCATAATGAATCTGGACTCGGGCCTCGCCTGAGCAACGACAGGAAGCCCGGCATCGACCTGGCGCGTTGGTCTGGGGAAAAACAAGCACATGAGCGAGCCCGCCTTCAACCGCATCGGTCGGCTGTTCTTTGGCAGCCTGCTGATAGTGTCTGCGCTGACCAAGCTGGTGGACCTGACGGGCTTTGTCTCGGTGGTGAGTACCTACGGCCTGTTGCCCGACTGGGGCCCCCTACCGATGGCGCTGGCCTCAGTCGCGGGTGAAGCCACCCTGGGCCTCTGGCTTTGGAGCGGTCGCCGCGCGCCCGTGTCGAGCCTGTTGCTGGTGGTGTTGCTGGTGCTCTACTGCAGCTGGCTCTCTTTCGCTTACCTGGATGGGCGCCGCCTGGACAACGCAGGCACCTTTGGCACCGTGATCCCGCTGCGGGTCAGCCTCGGACTGGTGCTGTGCCAGCTTGGACTACTCGCCGCAGCGTTCTTCCTGTGGTCCTCTGTCACCGCCCACCAACTGCGACAGCAGCTGGCGGTGGCCGCGAATGACCTCCGGGGTCACGGGATTTCAACCAAACCGCCAACAGGAACGTCCTAGAGTTTCCCTAGCGAATCACCAAAGCTAGACCACCGCCGCCAGCTCGCTGGCCTGACGAATCGCGCGCTTCGCGTCGAGTTCGGCAGCCACATCGGCGCCGCCGATCAGGTGGTAGGTCTTGCCAGCGGATTCCAGTCCGTCCACCAGCTCTCGCAGTGGCTCCTGACCGGCGCAGATGACAACGTGGTCCACGTCCAACACCTGTGGCTCGTCGCCGATGAAGATGTGCAGACCGAGATCGTCGATGCGGTCGTAGGTCACGTTGCCGATCATCTGCACCTGCTTGTCCATCAGGCTGGTGCGGTGCACCCAGCCGCTGGTCTTGCCCAGGCGCTTGCCGAGTTTTTCATCCTTGCGTTGCAGCAAGTAGACCGTGCGCGCCGGCGGTTCCGGCTGCTTGGGGAGCAGACCACCGGGCGTGCTGACGCTGAGATCCACGCCCCATTCCTCGCGCCAGGCAGCGGCATCCAACGTCGGCGATGTGTCCTGCACCAGAAACTCGGACACATCGAAGCCGATCCCGCCGGCCCCGACGACGGCCACCGTCTTGCCAACGGGCGCGTTGTTGCGCAGCACGTCGGTGTAGATGAGCACCTTGTCGTGGTCGATACCGGGAATATGCGGCACGCGGGGGCTGACGCCGGTGGCGAGCACGACCTCGTCAAAACCCGCATCGGTTAGCTGCTCCACGGTGGCTTCGGTGTTCAGCTTCACAGTCACCCCGGCGACTTCGAGCTGGCGCTGGTAGTACTGCAGCGAGAACTCGAACTCCTCCTTGCCGGGAATGCGCTTGGCCATGTTGAACTGCCCGCCGACCTGGTCTGCCTTGTCGAACAGCGTGACCTGGTGCCCGCGTTTTGCAGCCTCGACAGCGAAGGCGAGGCCGGCCGGCCCGGCACCGACCACGGCGAAGTGCTTCGGCGCCGTGGTCGGCTCGAAGTTCAGTTCGGTCTCGTGGCAGGCGCGCGGGTTCACCAGACAACTGGCCCGCTTGAGCTGGAAGGTGTGGTCCAGGCAGGCCTGGTTGCAGGCGATGCAGATGTTGATCTCATCCGCGCGACCGTCGGCGGCCTTGTTCACGAAGGCGGCATCCGCGAGCAGCGGCCGAGCCATGGACACCATGTCCGCCTGACCGGCGGCGAGTATGTCCTCGGCGACCTTCGGGTCGTTGATGCGGTTGGTGGTGATCAGCGGGATCGACAGCTCGGACTTCATCCGCTGCGTCACTTCGACAAAGGCCGCGCGCGGCACCGAGGTGACGATCGTGGGCACCCGCGCCTCGTGCCAGCCAATGCCGGTGTTGATAATCGTGGCGCCGGCGGCCTCGACCGCCTTGCCTTGGTAGACGATCTCGTCCCAGGTGTTGCCGCCTTCGACCAGATCCAGCATCGATAGCCGGTAGACGATGATGAA
>JAGLCS010000180.1 GCA_023146115.1 Abyssibacter sp.
GCCGGAGCGGTGGTTTGTCGCGCGCCGCCGTAGCCATGACTGTGCAGGATCAGCGGATAGGTCGCGCCTTCGGTGACGGTGGTGGGTTCGAGCACGGTGATCGCGATGGCCTCGCCGTCCACATTGGAGACCAGCGGTTCTGGTGAGTACACCTCGCCGTCGCGTGATTCCCCACCGCCACCAACCGGGCCGCCACCGCTGCCGTCGTTCGTGCCGCCGCCAGAACTGCTGCCGCAGCCCGCGCCCATTGCCGTCGCCAAGCCGACGACCGCCAGCATTCCCCATCGCGTCATAACGTCTCCTCGCAAAGTGATGGTCGGGTCTTACGCCCGTTACACAGCGAAGGATTGTGACTGTTTTGTGAAAGCGAGGGTAGCCCGGTTACGCCAACGGTATTGAACGGCCGCGCCGGCGGGCCTTTCTGGCGCTAACTTCGGCGAATGGCGAGCGTTAGCAGGCCGGCATCCAGCTCGAACTGCTCCCGGTGCTCGCCGGCCGGGTCCGCATCTGAACGCAGCTCGATCGCCAGTGTTTCGCGGGCGACCCAGTCGCCGTGCGTGGTCAGCGCCTGTGCCAGTTCGCCCTCGCCCTGCCAGAGCACGACGATGCGGTCGGTTACGTCGAAATCGGCGGCCTTGCGCATGTTCTGAATGCGGTTGATCGCCTCGCGTGCGAGGCCCTTGGAGCGCAGCGCCGGGGTGACGGTCGTGTCGAGCGCAACTGTCACGCCGCCCTCCCGCAGCGCAGCCCAGCCCTCGGCGCCCTGGGTTTCGACCAGCAGGTCATCGCCGGCCAGTTCGAACGGCTCGCCATCGAGGTCGACGACCAGGGTTTGGCCATCGGCCACCGCGGAGATCTGCGCGGCGTCGAGCCGGGCAATCTGCGCCGCGAGGCTTTTCATCCGCTTGCCGGCGCGCTTGCCGAGCACGCGGAAGTTTGGTTTGACCGCGCGATGAATCAGGTCGGAGCCGCTGTCGACATAGTCCAGAGCCTCGACATTGACCTCGTCCAGAATCAGGTCGCGCACGAGTTCGATGGCGGTCTCGTCGACACCGGGTTCGATGACCACCGATAGCCTCGCCAGGGGTTGGCGGACGTTGAGCTTGTGGGTGTTGCGCAGTGCCAGTGTGGTCGACACGATTGTCCGTGCCAGGGCCATCCGGTGTTCCAGCTCTGGAGCAATCATGCTCTGGTCCACAACAGGGAAGTCCGCCAGATGGACCGAGCTTGCCGCCGAGGCATCACCCAGCAGGGCCTGATGCAGCCAGTCGGCGTAGAACGGAGCGATTGGCGCCATCAGGCGGGCAATGCCGAGCAGCACCGTGTAGGTGGTCTGGTAGGCGGCGCGCTTGTCGGCATCCGACACGCCGGTGTCCTTCTTGCCGGCCCAGAACACCGGCCGGGAGCGGCGGATATACCAGTTCGACAGGGCGTCGACCAGCGCCTCGATGGCGCGGGCCGCGCGGGTCGGGTTGTAGCCATCCAGTGCCTCGATGACCTCGCCTGTGGTCGTATGCAGGCGTGACAGCATCCAGCGATCCAACTCGCGGCGCTGCTCCAGCGGCACCGGCGCTTCGGTCGGGTCGATGCCGTCGATGTTCGCGTAGCTGGCGAAGAATCCGTAGACATTGGTCAGCGTCATGAACAGCTTACGCCGGGTCTCGACGATCCCGGCATCGGAATACTTGGTGCTGTCCCAGGGCGGTGAGGCCGCCATCAGGTACCAGCGCACGGCATCGGCGCCGTGTGTGTCCAGCGCTTCGAACGGATCGACCGTGTTGCCCTTGGACTTGGACATCTTCTCGCCGTTGGCATCCAGCAACAGGCCGTTGACCACCACGTTCTTGTACGCGACCGAGTCCATGACCAGGGTCGCGATCGCGTGCAGCGTGTAGAACCAGCCGCGCGTCTGGTCCAGGCCCTCGGCGATGAAGTCGGCCGGGAAATTGCGCTCGAAGCTGTCCTTGTTTTCGAAGGGGTAGTGCCACTGGGCGAAGGGCATCGCGCCGGAGTCGAACCAGACGTCGATGATCTCCGGCACGCGCCGCATGGTGCCGCCCTGGCCATCGGGCCAGGTGATGTCGTCGACGAACGGGCGGTGCAAGTCCAGCGCCTCGTCGCCCGGCCAGGCATCGCCGGCTTTGGCTCTCAGCTCCTCGATGGATCCGATCATTTCGACCCGTTCCGGATCGCGGTCCGAGACCCAGATTGGCAGCGGAGTGCCCCAGAAGCGGTGGCGCGACAAGGCCCAATCGACATTGTTCTTCAGCCATTCGCCGAAGCGGCCACGACCGACGTGTTCAGGCTGCCAGCCGATGGTGGCGTTGAGTTCGACCAGCCGCTCCTTGAAGGCCGTGGTTTTCACGAACCAGCTTTCGACCGGGTAGCTCATCAGCGGCGTGCCGCGGCGCCAGTCATGCGGGTAGTTGTGCAGGTACTGGTCGCGCTTGAACAGCAGGCCGCGCTCTTTCAGGTCACGGCAGATCGGCTTGTCGGCGTCCTTGAACCACAGACCGCCGACCAGCGGCATGGCTTCTTCGAAGTGGCCGTCGCGGCGCACGGGGTTGACCATCTCCACCCCCACGCGCTTGGCGGTTTCGAAGTCGTCCGCGCCAAACGCCGGGGCGGTGTGGACGATGCCCGTGCCGTCCTCCGTGGTCACGTAGTCGGCGGTGGCCACGACATGGGCGCCGGCATGATCGACGTAGTGGTCGAAGGGCGGGGTGTAGCGCATGCCGGCCAGTTCGTCGCCGCGCAGGGTCGCCAGCACCTCGAAGTCCTCGCCGAGCACCTTGGAGGCCAGCGCCTCGGCGACGATGAACTGTCCGGACTCGGTCTTCGCCTTCACGTAGCGGATAGACGGCCCCACGGCCAGCAGCAGGTTGGAGATCAGCGTCCAGGGCGTGGTCGTCCACGCCAGAAAGGCGGTCTCCGGCTCGTCGGCCAGCGGAAACGCGACCGTCACGGCGGGGTCGGCGACTTCCTGGTAGCCCAGGCTAACCTCGTGGCTGGACAACACGGTGCCGGTGCCCGGCGAATACCAGTGAATCTTGTGACCCTTGTAGATCAGGCCCTTATCCCATAGTTGCCGGAGCAGCCACCACACCGATTCGATGTAGTGGTTGTCGTAAGTCACATAGGGATCATCCAGATCGACCCAGTAGGCCATGCGCTGGGTTAGCGTGTTCCAAAGTCCGGTGTACTCGCCGACGCTGGCCTTGCAGGCGGCGTTGTATTCGGCGACACCAAAGGCTTCGATGTCTTCGCGGGATTTCAGGCCGAGTTTTTTCTCGACCTCGATTTCAACCGGCAGGCCGTGCGTATCCCAGCCGGCCTTGCGGTCAACGCGGTAGCCGCGCATCGCCTTGTAGCGGCAGAAGCTGTCCTTGATCGTACGCGCCAGCACGTGATGCACGCCGGGCCGGCCATTGGCCGTGGGCGGGCCTTCGTAGAAGGTGAAGCTGGGCGCGTCCGCCCGCTGCGAAATCGACTGCTGGAAAATCTGTTCGCGTTCCCACCAGTCCAGTCGCTCGGCCTCCATGGCCTGGTGATCGAGTTGTCGGACTTCAAGAAAGCGAGTCATGTCGGTTGGATTGGCCGTGTGGACGGGATTTCGCGGCGCGTGAGTATACCCAACCGTGGCGTGGCCCCTGCGTTAGCGCAGGCGTGGTTCCAGTTCCGCGCGCATGGCTTCGATGCGGAGATCCTTTTCGTCCCAGAGCGCGTTGACCCAGTTGCGGGCCTGTTCACGCCGGCCGCGTGGTGTGCTGTGGTCGAAGCTTGGGACCGGCCGCAATGCCATTTCGACCAGCACGGGTTGCTCGGTGCCGGTCAGGAACCGCCAGAAGCCCGGCCCCTCGGGTGTCGGGTAGGCAAGGGTGGTGTCGATGATGCCGTCCAATTGGTCGCCCATGGCATCAATCACATAGCTCACCCCGCCGGCGCGTGGGTTGAGCAGGTGTGTCCAGCGTGCTTGCTGGGCGGCATGGCGCGCGCGGGAGAACCGGGTGCCCTCGACGTAATTAATGATGGTCACCGCGCGGCCGCGGTATCGCGCGCAGGCCGCACGGGCGGTTTCGAGATCGCGTTGAGCCAGGGCGGGATTGGCCGCTTTCGCCTGCGAGGAATAACGGCGCATGAACGGAAAATCCATGGCCCAGCACGCGAAGCCGATGATCGGGAACCAGATCAGCTCGCGCTTGAGAAAGAAGCGGGGGAAGGGGATGCGCCGATGATGCAGGACGAGCAGATACAGAATGTCGACCCAGGATTGATGATTGCATACCAGCAGGTAGGTTCGGTCGGTGCGTAGGTCGCCGTGTATGCGCAATTCGTAGGCGCCGACGCGCATCAACGCCAGCAGCCGCTGAAGGCCGGCGGAGAACAGACCAACGATCCGATCCATGCGGCCGGCGCACCAGCCGCGCACTGCCTGATGCGGTAGCGCCAGTTTGATCAGGGCGATCGGAAGCAGCAGCAGAAAGCAGCCCAGCAGCCAGATCACGCCAAGAACCAGCGTGACACCTGCGGTGCACTGTCGCCTCACCTGCGTGGTGAGGCTAACCTCAGGCCGCTTCGAACCGGTGTCGGTGGACTGCATCGACCAGGGTGGCGACAGCGTCTGGGCGGATGTCCGGCGTGATGCCGTGACCGAGGTTGAACACGTGGCCGGGCGCGGGTCCGAAGGCATCAAGCGTCCGTGCCACCTCGCGTTCGATGACGTGGTGATCGGCGCGCAGAATCCCCGGGTCGAGATTGCCTTGCAGCGCGACACGGTCGCCGACCCGGCGTCGGGCATCGGCCGGGTCGCAGCACCAGTCCAGGCCCAGCGCATCGGCGCCGGCGTCGACGATGTGTTCCAGCCACGGCGCGCCGCCCTTGGTGAATAGAATCACCGGAACGTTTTCCGGGCCGCGGTCCAGACCCGCGATGATGCGCTGCATCGGTTCCAGCGACCAACGGCGGTAGGCGTCGTAGGACAGCGATCCACCCCAGGTATCGAAGATCTGCACCGCCTGCGCACCGGCGGCGATCTGCGCATTCAGATACAGGGTGATCGACTCGACCAGGGTGTCCAGCAAATGCGCGATCGCATCCGGGCGGTCGTAGGCCAGCGTCTTGATCCGGGCGAAATCGCGCGAACCCTGACCTTCGACCATGTAGCAGGCCAGGGTCCATGGGCTGCCGGCGAAGCCGATCAGCGGAGTCCTGTTGTCCAGCGTCTTGCGAATGAGCCGCACGGCGTCCATGACGTAGCCCAGGTCATCCTCGGGATCCGGCACGCCCAGGGCCTGAATGCCGCTGAGATCGCGCACGGGTCGGTCGAAGCGCGGGCCCTGCTTTTCGACCAGCGTCAGCCCCAGACCCATCGCGTCGGGGATGGTCAGGATGTCCGAAAACAGGATGGCCGCATCCAGTTCGAAGCGGCGCAGCGGCTGCATGGTGACTTCGCAGGCCAGCTCCGGGGTTTTGCAAAGCGTGAGAAAGTCCCCGGCTTCGGCGCGCGTGGCCCGATACTCGGGCAGATAGCGTCCTGCCTGACGCATGATCCACACGGGGGTCTTGTCCACGGGCTGGCGACGCAGCGCGCGGATAAAGCGATGACTGGATTCCATGGCGGCGGAGTCTAAAAGCTTCGGGCCTGCCGCGTCACTCAGGCGGGTTGGTCAGCCAGGCCTTGTTCGATGGCGCGCAGGATGGATTCAGCCGCGGCGGCCGGGTTGTCCGCGTCGCGAATCGGCCGTCCGACCACGATGTGGCTGGCGCCCGCCTTGATTGCGGACTGCGGCGTCATCACGCGTTTCTGATCGGCGTGATGGGTTTCGAGCGTTGGCCGAATCCCTGGCGTGACCGCGAGTGCATCAGGACCGAGTAGCGCGCGGACCCGGCCCACTTCGTGGCCGGAGCACACGACACCATCCAGGCCGGCTTGTCGAGCGCGGCTGGCATGGCGCAACACCAGGTCATCAACCGGCGTGGTGATGCCCAGGTCGGTGAGGTCTGCTTGGTCGAGGCTGGTCAGAGCCGTGACGGCGATCACCTGCAGTGTGGCGCCTTTGGCTTGCGCGGCAGCCTCGAGCATCGCGGTCTGACCGGCGTGAACGGTGAGCAACTGGGCGCCGGAGGCGGCCAGCCGTTCGACCGCCCGGCCAACGGTGGCCGGGATGTCATGCAGCTTCAGATCGCAGAACACACGATGCCCCTGACCGACCAGCCAGTCCAGCAAGACGAAGTAGTCCGGCGTCATCGCCAGTTCAAGGCCGATCTTGTAGTGACCAACGGTATCGCCCAGCCGCTCGACCAATGCCTTCGCGTGGGCGAGGTCTGGAACATCCAGGGCAACGATCAATCGCTCGCGCGCAGTGGTTTCGGCCATGATTCGTCGGGAGGGGTAGGGGGACGGCGGCTATCTTAGGAGCCGATCGGGGGATTGTCGAAGCCCGCGTCGAACGGTGACGGTGCGGATGCGTCGTTCATCTCCTGCAGCGCGCCGTTGGGGCATTTTTACGGTTTGTTCACCTGGGTCACTCTCATACACTCGAGCCTGAACAAACTTAAACAACAAATCGGGACCGGGGACATGGCCAATATTCGTTTAGCGGTTGCCGCATGTGTGGCATTGACCATCATGGCCTGCGGTTCGAGCCCCCCTCCATCAGACTCGGACGTCGGACAGTCACCTCTGCCCATCGACCGCTTTTCCATCGTGAACCAGTGTTATGCATTGCGATCGGTGGCGACGGATGGTCTGGTTGTGGCCAACGACACCGGTGGCTACGACACCTCGGTGGTTGCGCCCGAGAACGCCGAGGCGTTCTTCATGCGGGCGGCGACGCTGGGCAAGTATCTGCTCTACGCAACCGACACTCGGCTGTTGACTTCGGCGTCACCCGCTGCCGGCCAGAGTGCTCCCAGCGATGCTGCGATCTGGACGGTTGATCCGGTGCCTGATTCGGACGCCTTTACCCTGTATTCCGACGACGCCAGTCTGGCGCTGGCGGTGAACGACGCCGGCGCATTGACCCTGGCCGACCCCGGCGACACGAACACCACGCACTTCGAGTTCGTGCCCACCTCCGTGACCTGCGCCATTTATCCGGAGATGCCGGTGGCGGTGACCGGCGACAGCTTCAAGGGCAACGGGATCAACAAGCCGGCGGTCGGCTTTGCCGATGTTCACACGCACATGGGGATGTCCAGCGAGCTCTCCTACGCGGGGGATGTGGGGCCGTCTGCAGGCGGTGTGCTGTACGGGGAGGTCATTCACCGCTTCGGCGTTCCGCATGCGCTGGAGGACTGCCTAGAGTTCCACGGTCCGCAGGGCGTGCTGGATGCGAACCAGATCATCTCCGGCACGGTGGGGACGCATGAGACCGAGGGTTGGCCCACGTTCATCGACTGGCCGCAGCGCGATTACCTGACCCACCAGGTGATGTACTACAAGTGGGTGGAGCGCGCCTGGCTGGCCGGACTGCGGCTGATGGTCAATCACGGCACCAACATTCAGGCGCTTTGCAACGTCGGAAAGCTGTATTCCCTCGCCCCGCTGGCGGACTGCGATGACATGAGTATCGCGGTCAAGCAGGTGCAGTATCTGTACGAGGTTCAGGACTACGTCGATGCGCAACATGGCGGCCCGGGCAAGGGCTGGTTCCGCATCGTGACCAGCCCGCAGCAGGCCCGGGAGGTCATCAACGATGGCAAGCTCGCCGTGGTGCTGGGTGTGGAAGTGGCGCAGGTCTTCAACTGCGGCGTCAATCTCGCGGTTGGGCTGGCGGAGGTTCCCGAGTGTGACCAGGCCCAGATCGATGCCGAGATTGATCGCCTGTGGGAACTGGGTGTGCGACACGTCTACCCGTATCACGACATCAACAGTGCTCTCGGCGGCACCGGAATTTTCAGCGACATCATGAACCTGCTCGGGCTGCTGGACACCGGCGCGTTCTGGGAGGTCGAAGCCTGCCGCGACTATCCTGAGGACGAGCCTTCGGTCCGCACCCCGGGCCTGGAGATCGCCACCTCGCTGCCCGGCCTGGGAGATGATCCGCTCACCGCCGCCATACTCGGGCTGACGGGGGGCTCGCTGCCGGTCTACCCCGATGGCAAGAGTTGCAACAAGCGGACCGTGACGGAACTGGGGGCGTACGCCCTGCAAGCGTTGATGGACAAGCGCATGGTGATCGACATCGACCACGCTGCCTACCACAGCAAGGACATCATGCTGGACATTGCGGAATCCCAGAATCCGCCATACCCGATGGCCTCCTCCCATGATGCCCATGGCGGGCTGACCAGCGACCAGGCGCAACGGATGCTTGCGAGCGGCGGCATCATCTATCCGTACAAGGGCAACGGCGTCAAACACGTCGAGTTCCTGGAAAAGTTGAAGTTCTGGCGTGAGAAGGCTGGTGTTCCGGATGACCGGATACTGGGGCTGGGTTTCGGTGCGGATGCCAATGGATTCGGTGGGCATCCGGGGCCGCGTGGCGGAGATTCGGAGCCGGTTCAATATCCCTTCACCCTGTTCCAGGGCGCCGACTGGGGACCTCAGTTCGCGGGCTTTGATCCAGTGTCCGTGGGCCTGCTGACGATCCCGGAAAGCGGCAAGTTCTGGCACATCGACGAAGTCGGCATGGCGCACTACGGCCTGGTCGCCGACTTTGTCGAGGAAGTGCGTCTGGAGGGTGGTCGCGAGGCGCTGGATGCGCTCTACAACTCGGCCGAAGGCTATTTGCAGATGTGGGAGCGCACCTACAATCGCGAGACCGCGTCCGATGAAAGTTAGCCAGCTGCTCATCGCCCTGGTGGCGATGGCGCTGTTGGCAGGACTGTGGTGGACCATGCGGCCGGCGGTGCCGTCCGCGAACTCCGCACCGCAGATGCAGGTCTTTGAGCTCGCGCTCGGCGACGGCAAGCACTGGGTCGCCAAGCGGTTTCGCGTCGAGCAGGGCGATCGGGTTCGCTTCGAGGTCACCAGCGCCGTGGACGACGCGATGCACGTGCACGGTTACGAGCATCATCTGCCGCTGCCGGCGGGAGCGCCCCAGACGCTCGAATTCACTGCCGATCGCGCCGGCCAGCACCAGCTTGAGCTTCACGGCAGCACGCTGGAGGTCGGGACGCTGGAGGTCTACCCACGGTCGTGATGCGACGTGCCGGGCTGCTTGCTGCGGTCCTGTTCTCCACGCCGGTTTCCGGCCATTCGTTCGGGCAGCCCTACCAGCTGCCGATGCCGTACTGGCTCTATATCTACGGTGCGATGGCCGCGCTGGTGCTGTCTTTCGTCGTGTTCGGTTTATTCGTGGGTCGGTCGCATTTTGATCGCGCTCCGCGCTACCGGGAGCTGAGCGGAAGTCCGCCCTTGCGTTGGCTGCGACGTGGATACGCCATCAGCACTCTGCGGGCGGTGGTGTTGCTGTTGTTCGCGTTTTCCGTGCTGACCGGTCTGGTCGGTTCGCGCGATCCGTACCGCAACTTCAACATGACGTTCTTCTGGATTCTGTTCGTGCTGGGCGGCACCTACCTCAGTGCTGTGATCGGCGGCTGGTACGGTGTGCTGAACCCTTGGCGCACGCTGAGTCGCCTTTGCGACCGCCTGTGGCCGGCCTTCTCGACCGGGCGTTTTCGCTACCCCGCAGGTCTGGCGTACTGGCCGGCGCTGGTCTTGTACATGGGCTTCATCGCGCTGGAACTGTTTGGGGATGTCCGGCCGTTCTCGCTGTCGGTCGCACTGCTGCTGTACACCGCGATCAACCTGCTCGGCGTGTTCCTGGTAGGCGCTCGGGCATGGTTTCGCCACGGCGAGTTTTTCGCGGTGATGTTTCGGCTGGTGTCGATGATGGCGCCGGTGCTGATTGACCGGGACGCCAACGGGGCGAGGCGGGTTTGGCTTCGCTGGCCGTTCGTGGGCTTGCTGGGGGCCCGCATCGAGCACCGCAGCCTGCTTGTGTTCCTGCTGTTCATGTTGTCTTCGACCGCATTTGACGGCCTGAGCGAGACAAAGCCGTGGTTTAACGCGTTCTGGATGGACCCGAGCGGCCTGTTGACGCAATGGTTTGGTCGCCACCCCCTGCAGTATTACGGCGATGTGCGCATCTGGTTTATTCGCTACGAAATGCTGTGTCTTGTGGCCTCACCATTTCTGTACCTTGGCGCGGTGGCGCTGTTTCTCTGGCTTGGCAAATGCCTTTGCCGCACCCGGGCGAGTGTTCGCGATCTGGCAATGGATTTCGGGTACAGCCTGCTGCCCATCGCGGTCGTGTACCACGTGACGCACTACTACACGCTGTTGCTGGATCAGGGCGTGAAGATCCGGGCGCTGGTGTCCGATCCGTTTGGCTGGGGCTGGAACCTGTTCGGGACCGCCATCACCGGCCGCGTGCCGATCCTGCCCGATATGGGGGTGGTGTGGTACAGCCAGGTGTTGCTGATCCTGCTCGGGCACGTTGTGAGCGTTTACATCGCCCACGCTGAAGCGCTGCGCCAGTTTCGCGATACGCGCACCGTGCTGCTCAGCCAGATTCCCGTGCTGGCGCTGATGGTCCTGTTCACCGGTGTGGGGCTTTGGATTCTGGCGCAGCCGCTCAACGGCTAAACGCCCGCTCGTTTCAGTCCCGGCCGCGCGGCCTGAATCAGACCTCCAGATAGTCGCAGATCGCCTCGGCGGCCTCCCGGCCTTCGAACACGGCGGTGACGACGAGGTCGGAGCCCCGGACCATGTCACCCCCCGCAAACACCTTCGGATTGCCGGTCTGGAAGGCGTGGGCATGCTTGCCGTCGGCCTGCGCATTGACCTGTACCCGGCCATCATCGTGGATGCCGATCGTGTGGTCGCCAAACCAGGTGGCTGGGTTTGGCCGGAAGCCAAAGGCGATGATGACGCAATCGGCGTCGACGACCTCTTCCGTGCCGGGGACCGGCTCCGGCCTGCGACGGCCACGGTTGTCCGGTGCGCCCAGCTGGGTTTGCACGACCTTGACGCCCTCGACGCGGCCGTCTCCCACGATTTCGATGGGCTGGCGGTTGAAGAGGAACTGCACGCCTTCTTCCTTGGCGTTGGCCACCTCGCGACGTGAGCCCGGCATGTTCTCCTCGTCGCGGCGGTAGGCGCAGAGCACGCGTTCGGCACCCTGCCGTACGGCCGTGCGATTGCAGTCCATCGCCGTGTCACCACCGCCGAGCACGACGACCTTCTGGCCGGCCATGTTGATGAAGTCGCTCGGGTGATTCTCCAGCAACAGCTCGCGGTTGATGTTCGAGATCAGGTAAGGCAGCGCATCGTAGACGCCTTCCAGGTTCTCGCCGGGGAAGCCGCCTTTCATGTAGGTGTAGGTCCCCATGCCGAGGAATACGGCATCGTATTCATCGAGCAGCGCCTGAAACGGCGTGTCTGTTCCGATCTCCACGCCCAGCCGGAACTCGACGCCCATGCCTTCGAGAATCTCGCGGCGGGTGCGCACGACCGA
>JAGLCS010000181.1 GCA_023146115.1 Abyssibacter sp.
AGAAGTAGGGTCATGCTTGCGCTGTCCATGCGTTTTCCCGCCGGGCGTTACCACGCCACGCCGTGGGAGCGTCACGTTAACGAAGGTGCCGTGGCATGGCCTCCGGAACCGTGGCGTGTGCTGCGGGCGTTGCTGGCCACATGGCATCACAAGGTCGCTCCCCTGGGACGGTACGACGAAGACACCCTTCAGCGTTTGATCGAACGGTTGTCTGAGCAGTTGCCGGAGTATCACCTGCCCACTGCGTCGCACAGTCACACGCGGCATTACATGCCTCAATTTGCGCCGGGCAAGACGTCTCTCGTGCTGGATGCGTTTGTCGCAGTTGATCGTGATGATCCGCTGTTCATGAGTTGGCCGGGTCTCGATGTGCCCGAGGACGAAATCGCGTTATTGGATACGTTACTGGAAAACCTCGGGTACCTCGGGCGCGCGGAGTCCTGGGTCGATGCACGTCGGGAAACCGAGGTGCCGGAACCCAATTGTATTCCGGGAGATCGGGGCCTGGATCACGAAACCGGTGAGGTATTTGGCGAGACGGTGACCGTCTTTGCGCCGGTGTCGCCTATCGATTACGCCTCGGTTCGCGCCCGTTTCACGAGTGACAAGAAGAAGGCAAAGAAACTGCGTCAGACGTTGCCGGAGAATCTGACGGACGCGCTCCGCGTGGAGACGGCGGCGCTTCGCAAGCAGGGCTGGAACCAGCCACCAGCGGCGCGGCGGGTGAACTACCTGCGCGCCGTCGATGCACTCAGGCCGCACCGGCAGACCACCGTGGCCAAGCCCCCCACCATCACGACGGCCTGTTTTCTGGTGGTCGGTAAGCCATCCCCGCGCGTCGAGAACAGTTTGCGCATCGGAGAGCTTCTCAGGCTGGCCGTCATGAGCCAGTCCAAGGCCATGTTCGGCGCGGAATCTGTGCCGCCAGTATTTTCCGGACATGGCATGCCCGGCGGCAATAATCATCAACATGCTTTCTATTTGGCTGTCGATACGACGGGGGATGGATGCATCGACCGGGTTGTGGTCCATGTTCCGGCCGGCATGGATGCTGAGCAGCAGCGTGTGCTGGAGCGTGTTCGCAAGCTATGGGAGCGTGGCGGTCATGAATGGCGGCTGATTCTGGAAAACATCGGCGCCGCAGCGATAGCGGGAGAAGTTGGTGGGCATGCTCGCCGCTGGCAGTCTGTGACGCCCTACCTGCATCCGTGGCACATCAAGCCCCGCCTTGGCGTTGAAGACCAGATTCGCCGGGAATGCAAAGATCGTGGTCTGCCGGAACTTGCGCTGATTGAGCGGCACGAAACGATAGCTCCAAATCACCGGCGGCCGATTCATTTTCAGCGCTTTCGCAAAAAACGCGGTCAGCGTCAACCGGACCGCCACGGTAGTTTCTGGAGCCTGACCTTTGCCGAGCCTGTGGACGGTCCCTTGGCACTCGGCTTCGGATGTCACTTTGGGTTGGGCCTGTATCGGCCGGTTGGCTCCGGCTAACCCATGCCCAACACCGCCCCCAGACTCCGTTCAATCGCCGCCATTTCGGCGTCGGTTAGCGTGGTCAACGGGCCCTTGCCAAACCGATCGCGATCCAACGCGCGCATTTTTTCCGTGACGGTCAGGCAGTCATGCTGCAATTGATCGCGAGCGCGGATTCTGATTCGGATGGGTTCCAGCGCGGGCCGGATCTGTGTGGTGAGCGGAATCATCAAGATCGTGTCGGCGCCCAGTTCCGTGAGCCAGTCAGCCTGCATGATGACCACCGGTCTGACTTTGCCGATCTCGCGCCCGCGCGTCGGGTTGAGGTTGGCGACCCAGATTTCACCCCGACGCATCAGGTGCCTGCGGGGTCATCGGGGTGGAGTGCGGTGGCACGTTCTTCCGCTTCGATGTGCCCCAGCGTGGTGTCAATGGCATCGAAATCCGCCTGTATTTCGCGAGATTCGGCGATGACGGCCGGGTCGGAATACAGCAGCTTGGCCGCGCGGACCATGTCATCCATAAACCGCTTTTTCTCCCGCGCCGTTAGCCATTCGGCCAGGGCGCGGCGGGCAACCTCGGACTTGGGGCGACCTTCCACGTCGGCCTCGCGGGCGAGTTGTGTTTCGAGTTCGTCCGACAACCTCAGGCTGAGTGCGCCCATGGCTTTCACCGTGTGATGATTTGCGTAATGCAAAATGTATCACGATCGTGATTTCGTTTTGAGGAGGCGTTCTGCGGACATGCCGTGAATCAGCGTGAACTACCTCTACCGTTTCCCGAGTTGGCGTCTGATCTCCCGCTGATGCCGGCGCGGATGGTCAACGAGTACGAATACTGTCCGCGGTTGGCCTATCTGGAGTGGGTGCAGGGCGAGTGGGCGGAATCTGGTGACACGGTTCGTGGCCGTTTTGTGCACAAGCGGGTTGATAAACGGGCGGGCAAATTACCCGAGGCGCAAGATTTGGATGAGGACACCCGCCTGCATGCCCGGTCGATCACCTTGTCGTCCAACAAGCTCGGGTTAATCGCCAAGATGGACCTGATCGAATCAGACGCCGGAGCCGTGGTGCCGGTGGACTACAAGCAGGGCAAGCGACCGCACGTTAGCAAGGGTGCGTATGCGCCGGAGCGGGTGCAAGTCTGTGTGCAGGGATTGATTCTGCGGGAACACGGCTACACCTGCGATGAGGGTGCCCTGTACTTCGCCGGCTCGAAGGAGCGTGTACCGGTGGTGTTTGATGACGACCTCGTCGCGCAAACCTTGTCGGCGATCAATGGGCTACGGCTGGTTGCTGCCGGTGGGCAAATTCCTGCGCCGTTGGAAGACAGCCCGAAGTGTCCGCGTTGCAGCCTCGTCGGCATTTGTCTTCCTGACGAGGTGAGCTTTTTAAATCGGGCGGAGACACCGCCACGCCGCCTCGCCGTAGGGCTCACTGAGGCATTGCCGATGATCGTGCAAGACCACCGAGCCAAGGTGACCAAGGATGGCGAACGCCTGGTGGTGAAAAAGGATGACAAGGCCATCGCATCGGCGCGCTTGCCAGAGGTCTCCCAGCTGATTCTGATGGGCAACGTCTACCTGACTACGCCAACCCTGCACGCGTTGATGGAGCGCGAAATTCCCGTCAGTTGGAGCAGCTACGGCGGCTGGTTCAAGGGTTATACCGCGGGTGTTGGTCACAAGAATGTGGAGCTGCGCACCGCGCAATATCGTGGCAGCTTCGATGAGCAAATCTGTCTTCGACTGGCCAAGGGCTGGGTTGCCGCGAAGATCCGGAACCAGCGCACGTTGCTGCGGCGGAACTGGCGCGGCGAGGACAAGCCGTCCCAGGCCTTGGAGACGCTGGAGCGCTCGATCAAGGGCGTCGCCCGCACGCGCAATCAGCCGGAGCTGTTAGGCGTGGAGGGCAATGCGGCCGCAGCCTATTTTGGCGCATTCGACGGAATGCTGAAGAAGGCGGATGCGGAGGGCGAAGTGGCTTTCGACTTCGCCAAACGCAATCGAAGACCGCCAGCCGACCCGGTGAATGCCTTGTTGTCATTCGCCTATTCGATGCTGACACGGGCGTGGACCATTACGTTGTCCACCGTCGGTTTTGATCCATACCGGGGCTTCTACCACCAGCCACGCTATGGTCGGCCCGCGTTAGCGTTAGACATGATGGAACCGTTCCGGCCATTGATCGCCGATTCCGCCGTACTCCAAGCAATCAACAACGGCGAGGTCCGGCCAACCGATTTCATTTCAGCCGGTGGTAGCGTCAATCTCAATGCGGATGGGCGCAAGCGGTTCATCGCGGCCTTTGAGCGACGGCTCAGCCACGAAGTGACACACCCGCTGTTTGGCTATCGCGTCAGCTATCGGCGGCTGCTGGAAATACAAGCGCGATTGCTCGGGCGCAGCCTGCTGGGAGAGATTCCGGAAAATCCCAACTTCACCACGCGGTGAGCTTATGAATGAACATCTGTACGTGGTCGCGTACGACATCGGCGACCCCAAGCGCTGGCGCCGCGTCTTCAAGCTGATGCAAGGTTACGGCGAATGGTTGCAGCTCTCCCTGTTCCAATGCCGGCTTTCTGCCAAGCGTCATGCCGAGCTGATCCATTTGCTCGACGGCCTGATCGAAAACTCAGAAGATCACGTGATTACTTTGGACTTGGGCCCCGCGAGCAGCGTCGACCCAAAAGTGACCAGCCTCGGCAAAACATTCAAGGCGGTCGCCAGAGAACCCGTCATCGTGTGATTTTTTTGCCCGCCGAGAACGAGCGCTCCAATGGTGCCAGTATCCCCAGGGAGCGCTCGTTTTCAGAAAGTTCTTTAACAATCAGTGAATTACGCCGGTTCGCCTGCAAGGTCCCGAGCCGCCGCGGCCACCGATTCGCCTTGACGAAAAGAGCGCTCGCAAGACACTCTGCAAACGCCCGTCGCACAGGCCCTCGCAAGGGGCCGGTTTCCGGAGCAGAAATGCTCCGGCTTCATTGAAGCTCGATCTCTGCCGCGCTGTATTCCGTGGTGACCCTGCCGTTTCCGGAGCAGAAATGCTCCGGCTTCATTGAAGCGGCGGACTTGACAGCCCGCGTAATCAGCTTGATGCCCGTTTCCGGAGCAGAAATGCTCCGGCTTCATTGAAGCCGTGAGCCCCTTGCCTCGCTGAGACAGGCCCAGCATTGTTTCCGGAGCAGAAATGCTCCGGCTTCATTGAAG
>JAGLCS010000182.1 GCA_023146115.1 Abyssibacter sp.
TGGATTCTCGGCGCGACCTACATCCTGGGGCCGGAGAACTGGGTTGGCGCCGACCAGATCATCTTCCTGTTCGAACTGGGCGGCACGCACATTCTCGACCTGCCAGATCTGGCAGAACTGCAGATCGAAGGGCCGGGCCAGTACACCCATGCTTCAGCCGGTGCGGACGGCTCGGGTGCGGACGGAAATCTGGACGGACTCGCCAACAGTGGCTGGGTTGGGCCATCCGGTGCACGCTTCAATCCGCAGCAGGCCAATCCCGATTACTGGACCACCGCCAACTCGTTCGGCTACGACCTGATCGCCATCGTGCGCTATGAAAGCGTGTTCCCTGGCATCAGCTTCGAGCCGGTGTTCCTGATCAAACACGATGTGTACGGTATCTCCCCCGGCCCCGGCGAGCGCTTCGTGCAAGGGCGCCAGCAGTATTCGCTCAACATCGAGATGCGCGTGAAGAACGCGCTGTCGTTCACCGCTGGATATCAGTGGTATACAGGAGCCAAAGAAAACAACGTACTGCGCGACCGGGACTTCGCCCAGATGGGCGTGCGCTACCGGTTTTGATGGCCTGCGAATGCATCCGAAACCACTGCCCGGGCCGAAGCAGTCTAGAAAGTTGACAAGCGTCGCGTTTGCCGCGACGCCCACGAATTTATTTGGAGGATCAATCTGATGCGAACCACACCATTCCTACTCGCAGGCGCCCTGAGCGTGGCGGCCTTCCCCGTGCTTGCCAAGGTGTCAGCCGAAGAGGCCGCCAAGCTCGGCGCGGAACTCACCCCCATCGGGGCCGAGAAGGCCGGCAATGCCGACGGCACGATTCCGGCCTGGGACGGCGGCCTGCCCAAGCTGGATATTTCGGAGCCCACGCACTGGGATGATCCGTTTGCTGATGACGAGATCAAGTTCACGATCACCAAGGACAATATCGACCAGTACAAGGACAAGTTGACGGTTGGTCATCTGGCCTTGTTCAACGCCTACGGCGACACGTACAAGATGAACGTGTACCCGACGCGTCGTAGCTCGGGCTTCCCGGAGGAGTACTACGAGTACACCAAGAAGAATGCGACCAACGCATCGCTGGAAGGCACCGACCTTCTGCTGGGCGCAGAGGTGGGTTTCCCCTTCCCCATTCCGAAAAACGGCGCTGAGGTCATCTGGAACCACCGCCTGAAATATCGCGGCAAGGCTCAGCAGCGTTTCAACAACCAGTTCATCGTGCTGCCGGACGGCTCTTACACCCAGTCCACGCTCCGCGAAGATGTGCTCTTCCCGTACGCCAACCTCACGGAAGACCACGTTCCGATCAACGACAAGGACGACATCACGATCTACTACGTGGCCGAGATCCTGTCGCCGCCGCGTAACGCCGGCCTGTTCCTGATGGCCTGGGAGCACGTGGACTACCGCAGCGCCTGGCTGTACCCGCCAGCCCTGCGCCGCGTGCGTCGTGCACCGTCGGTTGCCTACGACAATCCGTACGAAGGCACGGATGGCAATCAGTTCTACGACCAGGTCGACATGTACAACGGCGCCCTGGATCGCTTCACCTGGAAGCTGATCGGCAAGAAGGAAATGTACATCCCGGTCAATTCCTTCGCGATGAACAAGTCCGACGTGAAGTACGACGACGTGATCGGCAAGAGTCACATCAACCAGGATCTGCCGCGCTATGAGTTGCGCCGCGTATGGGTGGTGGAAGCCGACCTAAAGGATGGCACGACCCACAAGTTCGGCAAGCGCCGCTTTTATGTGGATGAGGACAGCTGGAACATCGTGGCGGTTGACTGCTACGACACCCGCGGCAACCTGTGGAAGGTGCAGGAAGGCCACCTGATCGTGGAACGTGGCCTGCCGGCCTCGACGACGGTGCCCGAGATCATCTACGACCTGCAGGCGCGTTCGTATTTCGCCACCGCCCTGCGCTCTGAAGACGAGGCGAATAACCAGTTCGTCGATTACGACACGCGCTTCTTTGACCCGCGCGAACTCAAGCGTCGCGCCACCCGCTAACCGCGCACGACACCAACTGGGTGGCGCGAGCCTAGCCTCGCGCCACCCGTCTGTCGCTCATCGCAGCGGCCCCCTGCCCCACGACGAGTCAAAGGGAGAGTGACCATGCGCAGCGTCTGGCTAGCCGCCGCATTTCCGCTTGCCCTGGCTGGCGCCGCCTTCGCCGCGCCCCAGGACGATCCGATTCAGCCCCATCCGTCAATGCTGTCCGACTTGTCGGAGGACAGCATCGTCACCGACCTCGCACAGGCCGGCGACCATGTCATCGCAGTCGGTGAGCGCGGCCATGTCATGCGTTCGCCCGACGGTGAGAACTGGACGCAGGTCCAGGTTCCGGTGTCGGTGATGCTCAACCGGGTGCACTTCGTGGATGACCAGACCGGCTGGATCGGCGGGCACGATGCCACCGTGCTCAAGACCACGGATGGCGGACAAAGCTGGTCGCTACAAAATTACCAACCGGAATTGGAGCAGGCCATTTACGACCTGCACTTCTTCGACGCACAACGCGGTTTGGCCGTGGGCGCCTACGACTTGTTCTGGCGGACCGACGACGGTGGCGACAGTTGGGAACCAGTGGATTCGCCGGTCGGACAGGGCGAGTTGCACCACTACTCCATCACCGAGCTCGCGGACGGCACGCTACTCATCGCCGGCGAACGCAGCATGCTTGCCCGCTCGACGGATCAGGGCCTGACCTGGGAGCGCGTTGCCAGCCCATATTTCGGCTCATATTTCGGCGCGCTGCCTTACGGTGACGCCGGCGCCATCATTTTTGGCCTGCGTGGCAACGTCTACCGCCTGGAAAATGTCGCCGCGTTGCCGACGCTGGAATTCGACGAATACGGGGAGTACCCGCTGGGGGACATCCCGGAAGATTCCGTCACGCAATTGACCTTTGACGGCAACGATTCGCTGTTCAACGGCATCGTCACCACCAGCGGCGCCTACCTGGTCGGCGTTAACGGCGCCATCGTGCGCTACACGGACGGCGAATCCGAGTTAACCCGGATCCCCGGCGGGGGCGCCTCGGCACTGGGCGACGTCGATCGCCTGGACGATACCCTCGTGCTCGGCGGGGAGACCGGATTGAACCACTTGGCCATCGGACGCTGAAGTCCGCATTAGCTTGGGCGCGCTTTCGCAGCAGCGCCGATAAAGGGAGTTTGTAGATATGGCAGGCACTTCAGCGTCAACCGGCGCGTGGACCCAACGGATCCTCGGCGTCGTCGAACCACTGATTTATGGCAAGCGCTGGATAGGGATTCTCTGGCTCACGGTCCTCACGGTCATTCTCGGGTATCAGGCTGCCCAGCTCGAACCGGATGCCGGGTTCGAGAAGTCGATTCCGCTCGAACACCCCTACATGAACGTGTTCAAGCAGTATCAGTCGGAATTCGGCGGTGCGAACACCGTGCTGGTGGCGCTGCTGCAAAAGGACGGCAGCGACATCTACAACGAAGAGTTTCTGCAAAAACTCAAGTTCGTCACCGATGAGGTGTTCTACGTACCGGGCAACGACCGCCGGCGTGTCACATCGCTATTCACTCGCAACGTTCGCTACATCGAGGTCGTGGAAGGCGGACTGTCCGGCGCCAACGTGGTGCCGGCGGATTACCGGCCGGACCAGACAAACTTCGATCTGATCCGTATCAACGTCGGCAAGGCCGACATCATCGGTCGGCTGGTCACTGAGGACGAATCCGGCGCGCTGGTACAGACCGAGTTGCTGGAGTTCGATCCGCGCACCGGCGAAAAGCTGGATTACCGCGCGGTCGCCGCCGAACTGGAGCGTATTCGCGGCTCCATTAACAGCCCGCGCAAGTGGGAGTTCCGCCTGAAGGAAGCCGCCGAGCAGGAAAGCGCGGGCGCCGTCGTGGCAACCCAGTTCAGCGAGCCTGGCCGGCTGGACCGCTGGTTTGGCAAGACATCGGTCAAGACCGAGAACGAAAGCGGTGTACCGATCACCGTCGAGGTTCCCAATCGCGAACTCGAAATCGTCGAGCTGGAGAACGACAATTATTCGGAATCGGTATCGGTCCACATCATCGGCTTCGCCAAGATCATTGGCGATGTGACCGACGCCACGCTGGAAGTGGTGGGCTTCTTCCTGCTGACCTTGCTGATGACGTTCGTGCTGTTGTGGCTCTACACGTCATCACTCAAGCTCGCCTTCCTCCCCCTGGCCTGCTCGGTCGTTGCGGTCATCTGGGAATTCGGCCTGCTGACCACGGCCGGCTACGGACTCGATCCGTTCGCGATCCTCGTGCCCTTCCTGGTGCTGTCGGTGTCGGTCTCCCACGGCGTGCAGTACGTGAATGCCTGGGTGGATGAAATCGCGGCTGGCCGCAACAGCCACGACGCATCGCTGGAAACCTTCCGCCGCCTTGCGATTCCGGGCACCACCGCATTGATCACCGACGTGGCCGGGTTTGCGACCATCTACCTGATCCCCATCGATATCATCCGGGAGATGTCGTTGAACGCGGCCTTCGGCGTCGCGTCGATCATCATTACCAACAAGGTGATGATGCCGATCTGGCTGACGTACATATCGATCGGCGATGTCGACAAGTTCCAGGCCAAGCAGGCAAAGAAGGAAGCCATGCTCGCCGGACTGTTCCGTTTCTTGGCGAAGATCACGCGCCGCGGCCCGGCGATTGTCACCCTGTTGATCTGCGCCGTATTGCTTGCATTCTCGCTCTACAAATACCCGGATCTCCAGGTCGGCGACGCGCAAAAGGGCGTGCCCGAGCTGCGGCCTGATTCACGCTACAACATGGATTCCGCCGCAATCGTCGAGAACTTCGATCTGGGCGTCGACATCCTCAAGGTTGTGGCTGAAACCGAACCGGAGGCGTGCCGCTTCTACCACACGATGGAACAGGTGGACCGCTTCCTGTGGACCATGCAGAACACCGACGGCGTGCAAACCGCCCTGGGGCTGCCGACCTACATGAAACTGGTCTATTCAGGGTTTAATGAAGGCCACATCAACGCCCGCATCCTGCCCCGCAACCCCAATGCGATGGCCTTGTTGCTGTCGCAGTTCCCATCGTCCACGGGGCTGTTGAACAACGACTGCTCCGCGATGGCGATGTTCGTGTTCACCGAAGACCACCGCGCCGGCACCATCAAGCACATCGTCGACCAGGTCGACGCCTTCAACGCCGAAAACGCCGAGCGCTTCGCCAACGATCATCCCGACACCAACCTCGAGGTGTGCGCGGACAAGACCGCATTGATCCGCCAGGCTGGCCAGACCGCCCTGGACCTGAAGCAGCGCAATGGTCGTCTGGTCGCGCTGGATGCCAACAGCGACGAGGCTCAGCGACTCAAGACCGAGGCCGGTGACTTGGAGGAGAAGCTGGGCTCCGAACGCGATGAAATCCGTGCGATCGATTCGCCCTGCCCCGTCAACTTCGCGCTGGCCACGGGCAATGTCGGCGTGATGGCCGCGACCAATGAGGTCGTGGAGGCGCAGGAGCTGCAAGTCGTGTTCTGGGTCTACGTTGTGGTCATTCTGTTCCTGTGGCTCAGCTTCCGGACGCTCTCCGGCGTGATCTGCGTCGTCGCGCCGCTGTCGCTGGTCTCCATCATGGCCTA
>JAGLCS010000183.1 GCA_023146115.1 Abyssibacter sp.
CTGGTACACCGACAACGCCAAGATGGAAATGCAAGGTGACCCAGTGAACTGGGGTAAGGCCTACCCAGGCACCCTGGACCCGGTCCCGCTGCAGCCCCTGCGCTCGCGCTCCATCGGGGACATGAACGATCCGTACTACAGCTAATCGCGACTCAGGCTGCGGGATAGCGACGTCGAAGGGGCGGTTCGAACAACGCGTCCCTAGCGTGTCGGCAGCTTTGGTCGGTGGTGGGTTTCCCAGTAAGTGATTGCATCGGCCAGCATGTCCCGGCCCTGGCTGAGCACGTAGTCGCGAAAAGTTTCAGCAACGACAGAGAAGGTCTTCTGATGGCGCCAGGCCAGGTGCCATTGTTCCTCGATTGGAAAACCGGCCAGTGGTAGCTGCACCAGATCCTCCGCATCGGCCTCGTCCAGCGTCATCGCCGGCACCACCGCCAGGCCCATCCGCGCCAATACTGCGTGCTTGATGCCCTCGTTGCTGGCGATCGTCATCTGATGCTTAAGGTCCAGCCCGTGACGGGTCAGGTGGGCATCCACCACGGCCCGCGTGCCGGCGCCGACCTCACGCACAATGAACTGCTCGTCAGCCACATCGGCCCAGACCAAGCTGTCGCTGACGGCCAACGGATGGCTACGCGGCGCGATCACGACCAGATGGTTGGCGCCCAGTGGTTCGCGATCGATGCGTGGGTGCTCCGGCAGCCCGCCGAACACGTAGAGATCGTCGGTGTTGGCGAGCAGTCGTTCCAGCAGCGTCGCCCGGTTGGCGATGTGCAGATCCACCTCGATCTTCGGATAGCGGCGGTAAAACGGCCCAAGCAGATGGGGCAGGAAGTATTCGGCTGAGGTGGCGACCCCTATGCTCAGATACCCGGCCTGCATGCCTTGCAGTTCGGCCAGCTCCATTTCCAGCCGACCCATGCAGTCGAAGACCTCGCGCGCGTGCTGCACCACGGTTTGCCCGGCTGCCGTGAGTTGCACCTTGCGGCCGATCACCTCGTAAAGCGGCTGGCCAACGCTATCTGCCAGTTTCTTTAGCTGCATGGAGGCGCTGGGCTGGCTCAGGTGCAACCTGGACGCAGCGGCGGCGATGCCGCCGTGCTCGGCCACGGCAATGAGAATCTCAAGCTGGCGAAAGCTGCCGATGCGCGCCGGCTGACGACCGGTCGCTCGCGAGGCCGTCACTGCGGCCGCTCCAGTTTTGCGCGACGTTTCATCGTCGACTCTGTGGCGAACGCGGCATTGCGACCACCGTTCGATAATGATATTGATATAACATTAATACTAATTGGCGCTGACGCCGGAGCCTCTCATGACCGACCACTACGGTTACCGCAAGAAGTTCGCCGTATTGGTGCCATCGACCAACACGGCAGTGGAAACGGAGTACCACATGATGCGCCCAGAAGGCGTGGTGTTGGCAACACGCGGCTGCACGATTCCGCCGTTCTCGGTGCAAAGCGAAGAAGACTTCGTGAACATGGTGAAGGCGATTGGCGCGGCCACCGAACAAGGCCTTCGAGACGCCCTGACCTGCCAGCCCGACCACGTGATCTTCGGCTATTCCGCCGAAACCTTCTGGGATGGCAAGGAGCGCTCCGATCGCGAGTTCCGCAAGTACAACGACATCGCGCAAGCCCTCGGCGGCTGCAACATCACCTTTGGCGCCCAGGCCATTCTCGACGCCCTGGCGTGTTACCCTCACGTGCGCCGGCTAGGCGTGATCACACCGTACATGCCGGTGGGCGATCAGCAGGTCGTGAAGTTTCTGGGCGACATTGGCTACGAGGTCGTCCACATCGACGGGCACCGCTCCGATAGCCCGGTGACCATCGCCCATGAATCTACGGCAAAAACCCGGGAGCTGGTTCGCGCGGTAGACGGCGTAGCGGTCGACGCCATTCTCCAGGCCGGCACGAATCTCTACTTCGTGGAACTCGCTGCCCAGCTAGAACAGGAACTCGGCAAGCCGGTACTGGCGATCAACGCCATCACCTTGTGGCATGCGCTGCGAGCCAACGGCATCCCGGACCGGATTCGGGGCTTTGGCTCGCTGCTCGCTGAGCACTGAAGTCGGCGTGATCTTGCGAGACGCAGCGCCCAGCGCCGCAAATTTTGCCGCGCATCCAACGCTTCTATAAGGCCAGGCTGCCATGCCCATCCTGTTCGTCACCGTGCTGATCGATCTGATCGGCTTCGGCATCATCATCCCCATCCTTCCGTTCATGGCACCGCCGCTGGGTGCGAGCGACTTCGACATCGCGCTGATCATCGCGATCTACTCGGTCTTCAATGGACTGGCCGCGCCGTTCTGGGGGCGGTTGTCTGATCGCATCGGCCGCAAGCCGGTGCTGCTAATCTGCCTGGTCGGTGCCGCAGCTTCTTATGTGCTGCTCGCCTTCGCGCATACGCTGGTGATGCTGTACGTGTCACGGGCGCTGGCCGGTGCGATGGCAGGCAACTTCGGCGTCGCCTCGGCCATGATTGCGGACATCACCCGGCCGGAAAACCGCGCCAAGGCGATGGGGATGATCGGTGCGGCCTTCGGCCTCGGCATGGTTATCGGACCCTTCCTCGGCGGCGTGCTATCGGCAGGGGATGGCGACTTCATGCGCCCCGCCATGGTCGCCGCGGCCATGTCGACTTGCGCCCTGATCGCCGGGTGGATCTGGTTGCCGGAGTCGCACAGTTCCGAAACCCGCACCCGGCACCGGCAGGCGGCGGGCCAGGTGAAGGCGGCCTCCACATGGCGGATGCTGCGCGAATCAGGCAACACCCTGCTGGCGGGGCAGTATTTTCTGGCCAATAGTTGCCACACATCGGTGAGCTACCTGTTCCCCTTGTGGGTCGGCGCTTCGCTGGGCTGGGGAGCGCGGGAGGTCGGGGTGGTATTCGGCGTGCAGGGCGTAGCCATGGTGCTGTTACAAGCCGGGCTGATCGGTCGGTTCGTGCGAGCGGTCGGAGAGTTGAAGCTACTGCTGTTCGGCAGCAGCCTGATGACCATGGGCTTCATCATCGCCGGTTTTGCGCACTCAGCACCCGCGATCCTGGTCGGGTTCTTCGCGGCCATCACCGGAGGCACGGTTTGCACGCCAGTGCTCAACGCGCTGGTGGCCAACCGCACACCCGCAGCGCTGCGGGGCCGGATGCTCGGCACCACCAGTTCGAGCTCGGCCTACGGACGCGTCTGCGGCCCGATGCTCGCGGGCACGATACTCAGCCTGGCGGGCTTTCAGCCAGCCTGGTTCGTGGCGAGCACACTCGCGGTGCTGATCGCGCTATGGGCCTTGTCGCAGCTACGCATACCGACCCGACCACTCGCAGCCGGCGTGGCCGGCGTGTCAGGAGATCCTTCATGAGCGTCAATCCGGAAACCTTCAAGGCCGTCATGGGGCAGTGGCCGTCCGGGGTCACGGTCATTACGACCGAGGACGCCGAAGGCTTCGGCGGCATGACGGCGTCCAGCTTTTCCAGCGTGTCGCTGAACCCGCCGCTCATCTCAATCTGCGTGGCGCGGTATCTGCGTATGCATGACCGGATCCGCGAGGCCGGACGGTTCGCCGTAAACATACTCAGCAAGGACAGCCAAGAGCACGGCATGCGCTTCGCCGGCATGTTGCCGGGTGTGGAAGATCGCTTTGCCGGCGTGACCACACGCACGGCGAGCACGGGGTGCCCGGTACTCACGGACACTTTGGGCTGGATCGACTGCAGACTCTGGGCGAGTTACGACGGCGGGGATCACAGCATCTTCGTGGGCGAGGTGCTGGCGGCCGGCATTGACGACACCGCCGTACCGCTGCTTTATCACTCACGCTCATGGGGGCAATTTGCCGATGTGCTCGCCGAACAGGCGACCGTGCTGGATGCGGCGGACGACGGCGATGCGCTGGTGATCCCGGATGCCTTCGGCCAGCCTCAGGCCCCCGCGCCGGTCGATACCCTGGTGGCACGCGTGCGCGAAGCGCTCGATTCGACCCCGGCACCATCACTGCTGCTACTCGACGATCGACCGTCAGCCGCGGACCCCGTCCAGCTACGGCAAGCGCTTCAGGCGATTGCCGGCGTGGTGGGCCGAACGCCGGTGGGCCTGCGTCCCGGCGCAGGGCCAATGGCACTGGCGAACGTGCTGGTTGCGCTGAAGTCCGGCGTGCATCACCTCAGCGCCGCGTCGGATACCGACCACTATGTCGCCATGCCAGACCTGGTCGACATGCTCCAACGCATGCAGGTGGGCATCCTGCCGGCGGCAGCGTTGGCCTGATGGACCGCTCCGCGATCATTCTGACCACCCTGGTCGCATACAAACTGTTTTTGATCGGCATCGGTCTGTGGGCGCAACGGCGCACGCGGGATGCCTCCGACTACTTCCTTGGCGATCGTCAGCTTGGCCCGCTGGTCGCAGCGATCAGCTATTCCGCCAGCTCGTCGTCGGCCTGGACGCTGCTGGGCATGAGCGGGGCCGCATTCGTCATGGGTGTCTCGGCGCTCTGGCTGGTCGCCGGGTCGGTCAGCGGCATGCTGGTGGCCTGGTTCTACGTCGCCCCGCGGCTGATGCAGTTAAGTCATCGCAACGGCCTGCTCACGCTCACGGATGTTGTGGCGTGGGATTGTCGCGGCCCATGGCGGGGCGCCATTGTGCTGACATCGTCGGTGATCGTGCTGTTTGCGCTGTCGTTCTACGTGGCCGCGCAGTTCCAGGGTGCCGGCAACACCTTTCACCAGACCTTTGATCTGTCGCTGACGCGCAGCATCACCATTGGCGCCGTCATCATCCTGATCTACACGCTGCTAGGCGGCTTCTGGGCCGTCAGCCTGACGGACACGATCCAGGGCTTGCTAATGGCGGTCGCGGCGATCCTCCTGCCCGTTGCCGCCTTGGTGAAGATCGGCGGCTTTCAGGACTTCTGGGATGGATTGCTCGCTGTTAGTTCGCCGGAACAGCTCAGCCTGACCGGGCGCAACACCGGACTGCTTGCCTTGGGATTCATCGGCGGCATCGCCGGCATCTCCTTCGGAACGTTCGGCCAACCCCACTTGCTGGTCCGGTTCATGGCTCTGCGAGATGGCTCCGCGCTGCGTCAGGCGCGCTGGATCACCATCGCATGGTTTCTCGTCGTCTTTGGCGGCATGTGCTTTCTCGGCCTCGCCGGACACGTCTTGCTGAACACGCTGGAGAACCCCGAGTTCGTGTTCTTCGCGATGACGGACGCGCTGTTTCCAACCGTTGTCGGCGCCATTCTGGTGGCCGCCGTGCTGTCGGCCATCATGTCCACTGCCGACAGCCAGCTGCTGGTCGGCGCCTCGGTCGTGGCTCACGATCTGGGGCTGACTCGCCGCTTTCCCTCGCGGCAACTACTGATCGCGCGGATGGCCATGATCGGCCTGACCGTGATCGCGGTCGTCATTTCGGTGACTCTGCCGTCCACGATCTTCCAACGTGCCCTGCTCGCCTGGACGGCGCTGGGCGCCAGCTTTGGTCCACTCGTCTTCTTTCGCGCAGCCAGCATCGCAGTGCATCCTGCAGGCGTATTCGCAGCCATCGCTACCGGCTTTCTGACCGCCACGCTGTTCCACTTCTTTCCGGAAGCGGCGACGGGCGTGATCGGCGTGCCTGCCAACCTTGCCGTGACCATCGAACGCGTGGGCTCGTTCGCGATAGGAGTGGTGATCCTCGCGTTGTTTCGCGGTGACGGGCAACGTGCGTAGCAAGGCGCAGAACCGAGGGTAGCCCGTCCACAAGTGACTCTTCGGCCCGAGTACGCGTCGCAGCCACTAGTCTGCGGCGGGCCCGCAATGAGGCGCGCATGTGACGTCTCAAGCGCGCGTCTTCCCACGCCCAGTCTGACGCTGAGTTGTTCAACCGCGCGAGCCCTTGGTTCGGCGAACTGCTAAGCAGGCGCAGCGTTTCCGGCAAGAAAAAGCCCCCGCCGATCA
>JAGLCS010000184.1 GCA_023146115.1 Abyssibacter sp.
GTCCTGCGCCCACAGCGCGCGAGCCAGACGCAAAATGGCCAGCCCCTCAATCGCAACATCAGCCTGCCCGTCAATGACTTCGCGCAAGCTGGCTTCTGCCGCTGCCCAGTCGCCGCTATCTGCCTGCGCTTGGGCCAGGGCCAGCTGCGACTGCGCAACGTACGGCGACTTGGGATGCGCCGCAACCAAAGCTTCGATCTCGGCATTTGCCGCATCAAGCTGCTCGCTGGCGAGCATCGCTTTGATCGACTCATAGCGGGTCGATGCCGTTGCGGCCTGGGCGTCACTGTAATCGCCGTAGTACTGCCAGCCCAGGATGCCGCCAAGGCCCAAGACCAGGCCACCCAGCAGCGACAGCCAGTTCTCCTTCCACCACTTCTGCAGGGCTTCTACTTGTTCCTGATCGGATTTCTCGAATTCCACCGTTTGTCCTCGAATCAACATCGCGGCTTTGCTGCCGCTTCAAATCATGCAGCCGGATAGTGCTGCTGAATAAATTCCACTGCTTCGGACCAGCCCATCAGGGTCTGGTTCTGTTCGCCGCGCAGGGCTTTGACCTGCACCTGCCGCTGGTCGAGTTCATCCTCGCCCAGTATCAATGCCCAGTCCGCGCCGGACTGATCCGCGCGCTTGAGCTGCGCCTTGAGCTTGCCGCTGACCGACACCTGCACCCGTAGCCCGGCATCACGCAACAGCTCGGCCACCTGGGTGGCCGCGCAACCAACCTCACCCAGCGCGCAGATAAAGGCCTGCGGTGCGCGCGTGACACGCACGTCACCCTCCACAGCCTTGATCAGCAACACCACCCGCTCCAGGCCCATGGCGAAACCGATGGCCGGCACATCACCGCCGCCCAGCTGGCTGACCAGCGCCTCATAACGCCCACCGGCACACACCGTACCCTGAGCACCCAGACGATCGGTGGTCCACTCGAACACGGTGCGGCTGTAGTAGTCCAGCCCGCGCACCAAACGCGGATTCAGCGTATAGCCAATACCCAGCGCATCCAGCCCTTGCTGGACAGCGGCGAAGTGCTCACGTGATTCGGCATCGATGTAATCATCGAACACCGGCGCATCGGCAACGATCTCGCGGGTGCGCGCGACCTTGCTGTCAAAGATGCGCAAGGGGTTGGTCTTCAGGCGCCGCTGCGAATCCTCATCCAGCTCCGCTTCAAAGGGCGTTAAATAGTCCACCACCGCCTGACGATACGCGGCGCGCGACTCGCTGGTACCCAGGGTGTTGAGCTCCAGGGTCACCACATCAGCCAGGCCCAGTGCGGCCAGCAAACGTGCCGACAAGGCGATCACCTCGACATCCACATCCGGCCCGGCCATGCCGTAGGCCTCAACGCCGATCTGCTCGAACTGACGGTAGCGGCCCGCCTGTGGGCGCTCATGTCGGAACATCGGCCCGGCGTACCAGAAACGCTGCTGCTGGTTGTGCAGCAAGCCGTTGTCGATGCCGGCGCGGACGCAGCCTGCGGTACCTTCCGGACGCAGACTCATGGAGGTCTTTTCGCGATCAGAGAAGGTGAACATCTCCTTCTCAACGATGTCGGTGGCCTCGCCGACCGAGCGACTGAACAGCTCGGTCGCCTCCATCAGCGGCAGGCGCACCTCACGGTAGCCGTACAGGTCCATGACCTGTTGCGCATGGCTCAGAACGCCACGCCACCAAGCGGTGTCCTCGGGCAGAACATCATTAAAGCCCCGCAGGGCGCGGACACGTTGACTCATGGGTTACCGCAGGGTTTCTTGCCGATCTTCTGACGCACCAGGTCTTCCAGGCCGATCACCAGATCTTCATTCTTGAGTTTGTGTTGAATCTTGCCGTCGACGAACACGCTGTTGGGATTGCCGCCGGTCACGCCGATGTGCGCTTCGCGCGCTTCACCCGGCCCGTTGACCACGCAACCAATCACCGCGACATCCATGGATTCGTCGATGTCGTCAAAGCGCGCTTCAAGTTCATTGACCGTCTTGATCACATCAAAATTCTGCCGTGAGCACGACGGACAGGCGATCAGGTTGATCCCGCGAGAACGCAGGTGCAGAGACTTGAGCATGTCCCAGCCCACCTTGATTTCCTGCACCGGATCCGCGGCCAGCGAAACCCGGATGGTGTCGCCGATACCATCGGCCAGCAGCATGCCCAGGCCAATCGACGACTTCACCGCCCCGGCGCGCTCACCGCCGGCCTCGGTAATACCCAGATGCAGCGGCTGTTCAATCTGTGCTGCCAGCTTGCGGTAGGCAAACACGGTCATGAAAACTTCCGAAGCCTTGAGGCTGATCTTGAAGTCCTGAAAATCGTGCCGATCAAGAATGTCGATGTGGCGAAATGCGGACTCAACCAGTGCATCGGAATTCGGCTCGCCGTACTTTTCCTGCAGATCCTTTTCCAGCGACCCGGCGTTGACCCCGACACGAATCGGAATGCCGTGATGGCGGGCACAGGCGATCACCTCGGCCACCTTGCGCTCGCTGCCGATATTGCCCGGGTTGATGCGCAGACAATCGGCGCCCTGCTCGGCCGCCGCCAGCCCGACCTTGTAGGTGAAATGAATGTCGGCCACCAGCGGGATGGTCACCCGCTTGCGAATCTTGCCGAAAGCTTCGGCCGCATCCAGGGTCGGCACGGACACCCGCACGATGTCGGCGCCCGCCTTCTGGATGGCCTGAATCTGGGCCACGGTGGCTTCCACATCACGCGTTTCGGTGTTGGTCATGCTCTGCACCGAGATCGGTGCATCACCACCGACCGGGACATGGCCAACCATGATCTGACGCGACTTGCGCCGGGTGATCGTGTGATGGGACTTCACGGGGTCACCTCGTCGCTCACGCGCCCTTGCGCGTCAATGTAGAAAAACGCGCGCAGATCACTCTCAATCTGCGCTTTGAATTCAACCGGTTGGCCCTGCACCCAGATGCGCACGTTGTCGGCCCGCCCCAGTGATAGCTTGAACGGCGGCTGACCCGTGAATTCACGCACGGAGCCGGGCTGCAGAAGTTTGTAGAGCAACTTGTTGCCCGAAGGATCACGCACATCCAGCCAGGCCTCGCCACCCTGCACCTCAACCCGCACCTCGGGGCGTACAGGCGCTGCTGCCGGCGCGGCGGCGCTGGCTTGCGGCGTGGCCGTGGGGCGCACCTCAGGCGTGGGCTGCGCAGTGACGGCTGCCAGTGTTGGCGCGGGGGGCACCAGCGGGCTCTGCATCGGCGCATCATTGCGAGAAGACGCGTCGACTTCAGTTCGCGCTGGACGTTCGACGGGGGCCGTGCTTGGTTGCGGCGTTGGCATGGCTCCCACGGGCGACGGCGCGGTCTGCGCCGCGACCTCAGCAGCGCCGTCCTTGTCCCACAACCACAGGGCACTGATCGCAAAAACCACGAGGATCAACCCGATGGCGACAGCCAGTGCAACACGACCTGGCCCCTCGCGGTAGGCAATCGAAGGACGCTGATCGATGGTCGGCACCGGCGACATGGTGCCGCTGTGACGCTCATAGGCTTCAACCAGCAAATCACCATTCAGACCCAGCGCTTCGGCACACTTGCGGTAGTAGCCGCGCGCGTACACCGGCTCGCCCATGCCCAGATAATCGTCGCGCTCGACCATGTGCAGCACATTGTCGGTCAATCGCGTACGCGCACTCATGTCGTCGATCGACAGGCCGCGCTGTTCCCGCGTCTGGCGTACCAACTTGCCGGGTACCGGTATCTGGCTCAAATCTTCAGGAGCATCCAGATATTCGTAATCCTGCTCACTCATGGCTACCAGGCTTCCCCAGTATTCAGGTCAATGCGGGTTCCGATATCCGGCGCACGCGACAGCAATTCGTCGGCATAGGCCTGAACGGCGGTGCGATCGCCCAGCGCATGTTCGGTTCGCAGCCCCAGCACCAGACTTTCCAGAGAGTGCCCACCCTGCGCTTCCAGGCGCTGCAGAAATGCGCGCGCACGCAAGTAATCCTGGCGCTCGTAGCTGATCGCGGCCAAGTGGCGCAGCGCACGGGCGTAGCGCGGGTTATAGACCAACGCTCGTCGGAAGTTTTCTTCCGCACGCGCCACGTCGCCATTGCGTTGGTAACACGCTGCCGCGTTGCCGTAGGCGACTTCTGGCGTGGTGTAGCGCGGCATCGACAAGGCTTTGGCGAACTGTTGTTCAGCCGCATCCAGCTCGCCCTGATCACACAGAAACTGGCCGTAGCTGGCAATAATATTGCCATCCTCTGGTGCCAACGAACGCGCACGATCAAAGGCGCGACGGGCCTTGCCGCCTTCGCCGTAATGCGCATGCACCAGCGCCAAACCCCAATGGGTATCGGCCAATTTGTCGTTTTGCTCTAAAGCTTTGTTCAGGCGTGAGGAGGCCAGCTCGATATTGCCCTGGCGCAGATAATCCAAACCCAGCTGGGTGTTGATGCGCGCGGCCTGGTCAAGATCGGCCTCGAAACGAGGTGAGCCGGTCTGCACACAGGCCGAGAGCAGCACAACGGCAAGCAATGTCGCCCAGCGCCGCATCATGACTGCACCACCACGGGAATCTCGCTCAAGCGACGGCGCTGGCGGTTCTTGACCTGCCCGACCAGCTGACCGCACGCGGCATCGATATCGTCGCCGCGCGTTTTGCGCGTGGTGGTCACAATGCGCTTGCCACGCAGAATCTCGGCAAACGCCTGCACCGCTTCGGGCTTGGAGGTTTTATAGCTCGTGCCCTGAAACGGATTGAAAGGAATGAGATTGACCTTGGCCGGCAGACCGCGCAGCAGAGCCGCCAACGCGCGCGCCTGTTGTGCGGAATCGTTGACGCCATCCAGCATCACGTACTCGTACACGATCTGAACGTGCCGGTCCTTGCCATCGGTGTAACGGCGACAGGCCGCCATCAATTCCGACAGCGGATATTTGCGGTTGATGGGGACGATCTCGTTGCGCAGATCATCGTCGGCGGCATGCAGAGACACGGCCAGCGCGGTGTCCACGGTTTCGCGCAGACGGTCGATGAACGGCACCAGCCCGGAGGTGCTGACCGTAACCCGGCGCTTGGACAGGCCGTAGCCGAGATCATCCAGCAGCACGCGAATGGCCGTCACCACCTGGTCAAAATTAGCCAGCGGCTCGCCCATGCCCATGAACACCACATTGGAGATCACGCGCTGCTCGCGCGGCACGGCGTTGAGCGCCTTCTGCGCAAACCACACCTGACCGAGGATTTCCGAAGCCGACAGGTTGCGCGAGAAACCCTGGGTGGCGGTAGCACAGAACTGACAGTCCATGGCACAGCCAACCTGCGAGGAGATGCACAAGGTGCCGCGCGCCGCCTCGGGAATGAACACGGTTTCAACCGCGTTGCCCTCGTCCACCCGCAACAACCATTTGCGCGTGCCGTCGGCCGAGACCTGCTCGGTAATGAGCTCGGGCGTGCGCACCTCGGCAATATCCTGCAGCTGCTCGCGCAAGGCCTTGGCAATATCGGTCATCGCCTCGAAGCGCGGCTCGCTGCGCTGATACATCCATTGCATCAGCTGACGCGCACGAAAAGGCCGCTCCCCCAGCGCTGCGAACCATTGTTCGAGCGCCGGGCGATCCATACCCAGAAGATTGGTGGGAGCGGCCTGTGTCATCGCGTTCTCGTCGGTCTTAGCCGCGCGGGCAGAGGCCGGATTCGCCGAAAAAGTAGTCGATTTCGACTTTGGCGGTTTCCGGCGCATCACTGCCGTGCACGGCATTGGCGTCGATGGAGTCTGCGAAATCAGCACGGATCGTGCCAGGCGCAGCGTCTTTCGGGTTGGTGGCACCCATCAGATCACGGTTCTTAGCAATGGCGCCTTCACCTTCCAGCACCTGCACCATCACCGGACCGGAAATCATGAACTCGACCAGATCGTTGAAGAACGGACGCTCTTTGTGCACGGCGTAAAAACCTTCCGCCTGGTCTTTGGACATGCGGATGCGCTTGGAAGCGACGACCCTGAGGCCGCCGTCTTCGAGCTTGGCGATGATCTTGCCGGTGAGATTGCGCCGGGTCGCATCCGGCTTGATGATCGAGAAGGTGCGTTCGAGCGCCATTGGGTCAGTCCTTGAGCTTTGTGGAAAATCCGATTCGGGCGGGTTCCTAGCAATAGTAAGGCGGCCCGGCAAGCGGCAAAACCCGCAGCGCTCCGTTCAGGGAAAACCCCGCGAGGCCCGGGAGGCCCGCGGGGTTAACGATGCCGTGAGCGGGGCTGGAAAATCAGTTGTTTTCCGGCGCCGGCGCGCCGCCCTCGCCGCGGGTCAGGGCCGCGAAGGTCTGAAGCTCCGCCTCGTCGAGCTCGTCGTCGCCATCCGCGTCGGCCTCGTCGAAACGGGCGAGAAACGCCGTGCGCAATTCCTGCGGGGTCATTTCGCCGTCATCGCCGGCGGCCTGTTCGAAGGTGTCGGTCGCCGCCGTTTCGATGGTCGCAGCTTCGGCCTCATCGAGCGGCGCGGCTTCCGCGGTCTGCGTCGGCGCGCCTGTTTCGTCCGGCGTCATTTCCTGTTCCGGCGCCGCTTCATCGGCTGCAGCGACATCCTGCTCCGTGACGGCGGTCTCCGGATCTGCGGCCGGGTTGACCGACATCAGATTGACGGGTTGCGTCACGAAACTGTCAAAGTCGCGCGCAGACGCGAGCGCCAGTTGCACATACTCCTCGCGATCGATCGCGCCGTCATTATTGGCGTCAGCCGTCTGGAACGCCTCGGTCGCCAGAGTTTCAATTTCCGCGCGCGTTCTCGTCAGTTCAGCTTGCGCGGTTTCACGGGTCTGCTGCGCTTCCATGGCGGGCAACCGCTCGTTCGGCGAACGGTCTTCGATAGTCGAATAATTCTCGGAGTCCCATGACTTCGCGCCCGGCGCGGCGGAGGCGTCCGCAATCGTTTGCGTCTCCGTGGTGGGCTCGCCGTCTTCTGCAACCTCATCCGCTTCCGAAGTTTGATACGTGTTGTCGCTGTTTCCGCAAGCGACGGCGAACATCAGCGCGCTGATTGAAACGGCGCCGGTTAACAGTTTTCTCATCGGACTGACCTTTCGTTGGCGCGCTCAGCGCCGCCGCAAGGCCTTGCGCGAGCGCGCGTTTCCATCACTGCGCAAACGTCAGGAGCAGCGAAAAATTCCGGCGGCAGAGTTAAAATGTTGGTCAGGTTATTCGCCAAAAGGCGCGCTCCATGCCGCTTTCAAGAGGGTTGCCCGGCTTGCAAAACATTCTCACGCCGCGGCTTTTTAGAGCCCGAACGCTTATGCCGGAGAGGGATGCGGGGCGTGAAACGTCCGTCGCATCATTTATTTTAAGGGCGCTTCACGCCCCGCAATCGCGGCGTTGTCGGCGTCGGCGGGACCGGCCGTAATGACGACCGCCGGACGGTGTTACCCGCCAGGCGTTGAGCCGCCAGAAAGCCCGGCCTCTGCGACCGGCCAGCGTGGGGCGCCTTCCGTAAACGCCGACCCCCGCAATGCGGGAGCGGCAGGCGTCACACCCTGCGCGCCGCCGCCCGGACCGATAAGGAACGGATGGCCTTGCCGCCTCTCCATGTCCGGACGCGAGGGGAATAATACGGCCATTGGAAA
>JAGLCS010000185.1 GCA_023146115.1 Abyssibacter sp.
CGGCGCGGCACGCGGCATTAAAGCCCACTTCCACTCTGGCAACCGCTAGTAAAGCCTGCTTTAATAACAATTCCAATATTAAAGCAGGCTTTCGTATGGTCAGGGTCACGGGCACCCATGTTTCGACGAGCACGTTCGGCGAAACGGTCGACGCATTCGTTCCGCACGCCCTGCCACCCGTCGACCCACCGCTCGCTCCGGCGTCGTACGCGGCGTTGAACCAACGCGCCGAGCTCGCCGTGGCGCGGCTGGACGGCGTGTCCGGCCTGGTGGCGTCAGTGGACTGGCTGCTCTACAGCGCCATCCGCAAGGAGGCCTTGCTGACGTCGCAAATCGAGGGCACCCAGGCCACCCTGACGGACCTGTTCGACGACGAAGCCGGTCTGGCGGTCCGCAACGAAGCCGACGTCGAGGAGGTGACCAATTACCTGGTTGCATTTCGGTGGGTTCAGGACCAGCTGCGCGATCCGAATGGGCTGCCGATCAGCGTTCGCATGCTGTGCGAGGCCCATGTTCGCCTGCTCAACGGCGCACGCGGCGCAGGAAAGCAGCCCGGCGAACTGCGCCGCTCCCAGAACTGGATTGGCGGCACGCGCCCGGGTAACGCTGCCTTCGTGCCCCCGCCCCCCACGCAAGTGCCCGAGTTGCTGGCCGCCCTCGAACGATTCATCCACGACGAGGCCACCGACCTGCCGCTGCTGGTCCGCATCGCCCTGACCCACGCCCAGTTCGAAACCGTCCACCCGTTCCTCGACGGCAACGGACGCATCGGGCGTCTGCTGATCGCCGCGCTACTCGAGGCCTGGGGCTTGCTCGACGAGCCCCTGATGTACCTCAGCGGGTATCTCAAGCAACACCAAGGGGAATACTACCGCCGCCTGACCAGCATCCGGACCGAAGGTGACTGGGAGGGCTGGATCGCCTTTTTCCTCGAAGGCGTGGCCGAGGCCGCCGGAGAAGCCGAGCGCGGCATCATCGACGCGGCATCCCTGATCACCGCCGACCGCAAACGCCTCCTGGCCTCGCCGAAGGCTGGACCGATCAGCATTCGGCTGTTCGAGCTGCTGCCGGTCATGCCGCGGTTCAGCATCGAACAGGTTCGCAAGCACCTCGACACGACGTTCCCCACCGCCACTGCCGCGGTCCGCCTGCTCGAGAATCTCGACATCGTCATCGAAATCACCGGCCAGAAGAAAAACCGGGTCTACAGCTACCAGAGGTACGTCGAGCATCTGTCTCGCTGACCCGAAAACCAGACGCGCCGCGGCGCTCCTGAGCTTCGCCGCCCTGTATAACTACGTCGCTACGTGTCACGTCCCTCCAACCATGGCTACGAGATCATAGGACGCACATACCCTCGCCGCCGCATCGCATAGGGCTAGTCCTTTCGCGACGATTTCTGCTCGACAGGAGCAAACGCCTCTTCGGACGTTTCGCTTGCGGCGCTGTTCGGCCGTGCTCGTTGAGTACGCGGGTAGCTTCGGCGGCTTGGGTGCTCGTCCGACAGCGGCATTAGCCCAATGACCGGCCTTGGGCAGAGGACTCTGCTGTTGCAAACAGCGCTTGCGCAGCCCTTAGTCGGACAGTCCGAACGCCGTGGCAAGGCGCGTCATCGGCATTGCCCATACCAGTTCATAAAGCTCGTCTCGGGACCTGCTCGACAGTGCCCGATCGGTCACCGATTTCCCCATCTTCCGAGATCCAAGCGGAGAATACCGGGCTCACGATTCAGGGAGTGCGACTGCCTGTGCTGAGTTGGAGCAAGGGGATCAACGGCCCGGAACAGGCTCGCCGCGCCAAATATAGACCGGCACCAGTTCGAATCACCGCATCCGGGACTGGGCGTCAATGAATTGCATGGCGCAGACATGGGCCGAGGCTTGCGCCGGGGCCATCATCCGACGTTGTGCCTATTTCGTGCCTAATCTGGTGACGTTTTGTGCCTAATCGCCTGCGGCACGGGCACAGAGCGCAGAGCCCGGATTGCCGTTTAAATTATTGATATTGCGATGCAATCGACACTCGAAGCCGAGATCATAGGTCACGAGAAATTGGCGGAGAGGGTGGGATTCGAACCCACGTGGGGCGATCGCCCCCAACCGATTTCGAATCGGTGCCGTTATGACCGCTTCGGTACCTCTCCAGGCTGCCGCGCTTTCGGACCAGGCCGAGCGCAGCAGGGCGCGCATTTTACCGTCTTCTCCGAGAAACGCGAGCCCGGATGACAACGGGATGACGCCAGCGCATGCCGGTGGGATCATTGGCGCCGAGGAAGACAGGATTGCGTCAACTTGACCATCAACCGCTGGACCCGCTGGAGCGGCTTACTGCTGGTGCTCGTCATCACACTGGGGAGCGCGGTGACGTGTTCCACGCCGGGGACGCAGATGGATGCCCTGCAGGTTCGCGGCAGCCTGCGGGTGGCGACCATCAACCGGGCGACGACCTACTACGTAGATGCCGAAGGTCATCCGGCGGGTTTTGACCATGACCTGCTGACCTTGCTCGCGGATCAGCTGGGCCTGGCGTTGGACCTACAGATCTACGATTTCGAAGCCGACGCGCTGGCGGCCGTCGAACGTGGCGAAGCCGAGATTGCCGCCACGGGCTCCATGGCCACGCAGGCACGCCGGACCCGATTCCGCTACGGCCCGACGCTGCGTGAGGTGAAGCCGCAGGTGGTTTACCGGCGTGGCTCCCGCCGTCCTCGCCAGCTGGCAGATCTGCGTGATCCGTTGCGCATTGCTGCCGATTCGCCGGTGAACGACGTCGTCAATCGCCTGGCTGAAGGCTATCCGGAACTCGCGTGGACCACCGTGCCGGACGCCGATGACGACACCCTGCTCTACCAGGTCGCCGAAGGCGAGCAGCCATTGGCCGCAGCCAGCTCAGATGTCATATCGATAAGCCGCCGTTTCTACCCTCGCCTGACGGTGGCCTTCGATCTGGACGAAGCGATGCCGGTCGCCTGGGCGTTTCAGCGCAACGAGGACCATTCGCTATACAACGCGGTCGTGCAGTTCATCGTCGCCCTGAAGCAGTCCCGCGAACTCGACCGGATTCGTGACCGCTACTTTGGCCAGCTGGGCCGTCTGGACTATGTCGGCAGCCGCGAATTCTCGCGGGATGTCGACCGCCTGCTTCCGAAGTATCGGGCGCATTTCGAGCAAGCTGCCCAGCAGCACGGACTCGACTGGCGATTGCTCGCCGCCGTGGGCTACCAGGAGTCGCACTGGGAGGCCGACGCACGCAGTCCCACCGGGGTTCGCGGCATCATGATGCTGACGCGCGACACCGCCAACCACCTGAAGATTTCGGACCGGCGCGACCCGAAGCAAAGCATCTTCGGCGGCGCGCTTTATCTGAGGCAGCAAATCGACCGCATGCCCAGCGGCATTTCCGAGCCCGATCGCACCTGGATGGCGCTGGCCGCCTATAACCTCGGCCGCGGCCACTTGCTGGATGCCCGCGAGATCACCGCTGAACTGGGCGGCGACCCCAATCGCTGGGTAGATGTCCGCAATACCCTGCCCCTACTCACCCAGGCGAAATGGCATACCAAGACACAGCATGGCTATGCACGCGGCCACGAAGCCGTGAACTACGTGGGTAACATCCGCACCTATTACGACATTCTCAACTGGATCTTCGGCGCCCAGGACGAAGCCGACGCGCCGCGCGATCCACCCAAGGCCAAGCCGCCGATCGTGCGTGAGCCAGACCCGAGCACGCGAGCGTTGGATCTAGAGTCGCCGATTCTTTAGCGACTGCCAGTGTTCTACAACCACCTGCTGCCACAACCGCCGCAGGCTATAGTGCGTCGCATCCCGAACGGTGAGATTGATGATGAAATGGAGTTGGTGGCTGCTATCAGTGGCGTTCCCGATGTCGGCCTTGGCGGCCCCGGTGGGTCTGGGCTCAAACGATTCACTGACGCGGGCCGAGGCAATCAATCCGGTTGTTCTGGCGCCGCAGACCGCCTTCGCTGCACCCGAACCCGGCACCCCGCTGTACATTGCGCGCGCCGTCGAGTTTCGCGCCAGTAGCGAGACCACCGGCGTCTGGGATCAGCTCCCGGATCGACGGTGGGTTTGGCGTGCCGTGATCCACGCGCGGGACGCTTTGTCCGTCGGGGTCACGCTGGATGCCTCGCCTGCGCTCGGCCGTTCAACCGGCCATGTCTATTCGCCGCAAGGCTCAAGCATTTACCCCCTGCGCACCCAGACACAAGAGCGTGTTCACAGCCCACTGGTCGGTGGCGACACGCTGATACTGGAAATCGTGACCGCCGCGGCAGACAGCCATCCCCGATTCACGATTTCACGCCTGGACTACGGGTTCTCCGACCCGGCCAAGCCCTCGACTCAGCACAAGTCCGGGAGCTGCAATGTCGATACCGTCTGTCCCGAAGGCGATGCATGGCGCGACGAAATTCGCTCCGTAGCCTCTTACGCCGCCAGCAGCGGAGCCGGCACTTTCAGTTGTACCGGCACGCTGCTCGCCAACACCAGTGGCGACGGCCGCCCGCTTTTTCTGACCGCGAACCACTGCATCTCCAGTGAATCACTCGCGAACAGCATGACGCTGTACTGGAACTTTGAAACCGCCACCTGCGGCGGCACGCCTAACGGATCACGAACCGACAGCCAATCAGGCGCATCGCTGCTGGCCGCCAGCGCGACCACGGATTTCGCCTTGGTCGAGCTTGATGCGCGCCCGAACACCGCATTCGATACCTACTATTCTGGATGGAATGCCACGAGTTCAGCGCCCACGCAGGGCACCGCGATTCATCATCCCCTGGGTGATGAAAAAGCGATCAGCTTCGAATACGCGGCACCGGCTTCAACGAATTACAGCAGCACGGGGACCACGGCCGCAGGCACTCATTGGCGCATCATCGACTGGGACGTCGGTACAACCGAGCGAGGCTCGTCCGGCTCAGCACTCTGGGACCAGAACAAGCGAATCATCGGACAACTGGAAGGCGGCGGCGCGGCCTGCGGCAATGACGAATCCGACTGGTACGGAAAACTGGCCGTGAGCTGGTCCAACGATGGCAGCAATCCCTGCTCCAGTCTGTCGCCGCATCTCGACCCGAACGGCACCGGGGCGCCCACCAGCATCGCCGGCTACGACCTCAATGCGGCCGGCGGCACCACGCTACCGCTATCTGACGCCTGCTACCGAGCGGACGGAGGCGGTGATAACGGCGGCGCGATCGGCGGCGGGTCCAGCGGCTCGCTGCTCCTCACGTGGCTTGCGCCGTTGCTGCTCGCCGGGTGGTGGCGACGCCGAAGCGGTCTTCGCGGCAAACATTAGCGCATAAAAAAGGCCCGCTTCGAGCGGGCCTTTTTTGTTCCTGCGGCGTCGGCTTACTTCGAGATGCCGTAACGCTGGCGGAACTTGTCGATCTTGCCGGTGGTGTCCGAGGTGGACTGCTTGCCGGTGAAGAACGGGTGCGACTTGCTGGATACATCCAGCTTGATCAGCGGGTATTCATTGCCATCTTCCCAGGTGATGCTCTCCTTGGAGGCGACCGTGGATCGGCAAAGAAAGGCGAAGTCGCTGGACGTGTCCTTGAACACGACCGGGCGGTAGTTCGGGTGAATATCTGCTTTCATGGCGTGTCGACGTCGGGTTGCTGCCGGCGGCGGCATCCGCACGGCCAAAATGGGGCGCGCTTTATAGCATCTTTCGCCGCTCGTTGGAATCCCCCGCCACTATAAGCCGAGCCATCTCACCCCGCCTGCGACCCTTTCGGTGAGTCCTGACATCTAGATGCTGAAACCGGTCTGCCCTGGCCTCTACAATCAGGCCAACAACAAGAACTGATCGAACGACTATGCAGGTCTGCCGCCCCACGGTGAGACCACGCGAGGGGAGCGGGCATGAATCTGACACGCCTGTCATTGGCGAATCCGGCGGCGCTGGTCGTCATCGTACTGTTGTTGGTCGGCGTCGGCACCGCATCGCTGTTCCAGCTGCCGATACAACTGCTGCCCCCGATCGATCAGCCGCAGATCTCGGTGTCCACGTTCTGGCGTGGCGCCGCGCCGGCCGATATGGAATCGGTGATCATCGAGCAACAGGAGCGCGTGCTGCGCAACCTGCCCGGCCTCACGCATATCCAGTCGAACATCGGTCAGAGCAACGGCAACGTCAATCTGACGTTCGAGATGCACCACGACATGCAGCGCGCCTATCTGGACGTGATTAACCGGCTGCAACAGGTGCCGACCCTGCCCCGCGATGCAAACGGACCCTGGGTGAACCTGTCGGGCGACAATTTCACCAGCGGCAATGCCGCCTCGCTGCTGGTCCGCGCCATCGACGCGCAAGACCCTCGCAATCCGGGTGAATTCCACCCCATCGTCGAACGCTACGTCGAACCGGCGCTGGCCGGGATTCCCGGTGTGGCGCAGGTCAACCTGCAGAGCGCGCGGCCGGAGGAAGTCCGTGTTGTGCTCGATGCATCCCGTGCCGCGGCGCTGGGCGTGCGGATCACCGATGTCGTGCGGGCAGTCAGCGGCGCCGCCGATGTCTCGGGAGGCTTTGCGGACGTGGGCAGGCGGCAATACACCGTGCGCTTCATGGGCAAGGCGCCGATGGACGAGCTGGATCAGCTCATTGTGGCCTACCAGGGTGGCCAGCCGATCTACCTGGGTGATCTGGCAACCGTGCAGCTCCAGCGTGTGGAACAAGGGGGCTTCACGCTGCGCAACGGGTACCCGGCCTACTACATCACGGTGGCGCGCGAAGCCGGCTCAAACACGGTGGAGATTCTCGATCAGATCAACACGGTGATCGACGAGCTCAATGCGGGGCCGCTGCCGGACGCGGGGCTGGCCATGGAGCTGTCCTACGACGCCTCGGTGCATATCCGCCGGGCGATTCGTCTGGTGCAGGGCAACCTGCTGCTGGGCGGACTGCTGGCCACGCTCGTGCTGTTCGCGTTCCTGCGAGACATCCGGTCGACGCTACTGGTGGGCCTGACCATTCCGGTCTGCCTGTTCGCCGCGTTTGCGGCGCTGGACGCCTTTGGCCGCAGCCTCAACGTGATCTCGCTGGCCGGACTGGCGTTCGCCGTGGGCCTGGTCGTGGACGCCGCAATCATCGCGCAGGAAAACATCGTGCGGCTGCGTCAGGAGGGCCGGACCGTGGCGGACGCCGTGCTGCGCGGCGCCACCGAGGTCGCTCCGGCCCTGTTTGCCAGCACCGCGACCAGCGTGGCCATCTTCCTGCCGATTCTGTTCATGTCCGGCCCGGAAGGCCAATTGTTTTCGGACTTGGCGCTGACCCTGTCAATCGCGGTGATTGTGTCGCTGGTTGCCGCACTCACCGTGCTGCCGACCGCCAGCGCGAAATGGCTGGGGCGGGTCAATGCGCAGGACACGCTGGGCACTATCTGGGATCGCCTGACCGCATGGGTGCTGCGGCTGACCGACCGCCCCGCCCTGCGGGCCGGATGGGTCGTTGCCCTGACGCTGGGAGCCGGCGCGCTGGCCTGGAGCCTGCTGCCGTCGGCCGACTATCTGCCGCGCGCCCGCTCGGACAATGCCTGGGTTAATTTCTCGGTACCGGCCGGCGCCTCCCAGAACGCCTTGCAGGCGGATCTGGGGACGACGATTGTCGATCGCCTTAAGCCTTACATGACCGGCGAAAAGGCCCCGCAGGTCGCTTACTACAACCTGTCCTCCTGGGGCCGCTGGAGCGGCATGGCGATCTACCCGGCCGACCCCGAGGATGCCGATGCGCTGATGGACGTGCTGCGCAGCGAGATCACCCGCGATCTGCCGGATATCAGCAGCTTCGTCACCATGGGGTCGCTGCTGAACTTCTCTGGCGGTGGCAATCGGCAAATCGATGTCGATATCCACGGCGCGGATCTGCAGCAGCTGCTGGCCGCCGCCCAGGCCGGCATGGCTGCATTCGCGCAGACGATGCCAGGCGTACCGGTACAACCTCGCCCCAGCCTGGAGCTGGCCGAGCCGGAGCTGCGCGTGGTTCCGGATGACACCCGTATCGCCCAGACAGGTCTGACCCGCAGCGATATCGGCCAGGCCGTGCGGGCCTATACCGACGGCCTGTACGTCGGCGAATACTTCGACGGCAACCGGCGGCACAACATCGTCGTGCGGGCCGATCCCTGGGATACGCCCGACGGCCTGGCCGAGTTGCCACTGGCGACACCGCAGGGCGGCATTCAGATGCTGGGTGAGCTGGCCTGGCTGGAACGCCATGTCGGCCCGTCGGAGCTGCGCCGCATTAACGGTCAGCGCACCGTCACGCTACGCGTGTTTCCGCCGGAAGACACCACCCTCGAAGAGGCCATCGACACGATCGAATCCGAGGTGGAGCCGGCCATACTCGCGGTGTTGGGTGCCGAGGGTTCGATTCGCTATCGCGGCAGCGCCGATGGACTCGATGAGGCGCTGGCCTCCATGGGCCGCAACCTGCTGTACGCCCTGGTGATTCTGCTGCTGATCCTGGCCGCGATGTACCGATCCGCCATCAGTGCGCTGATCGTCCTGTCGGTCATGCCGCTGGCCTTTGCCGGCGGTGTGCTGTCGCTCTGGCTGATGAACCTGTTCACCTTCCAATCGATGGATCTGCTGACCATGAGCGGATTCATCATTCTGCTGGGCCTGGTCGTGAACAACGCCATCCTGCTCGTCGACCGAACCCGCCGTGCCGAGGCGGAGGGACTGACCCGGCGCGACGCGGTCGCCAGCGCCGTGCGCCAGCGGGCGCGGCCGATCTACATGAGCGCGCTGACGAGTATCTTCGGCATGCTGCCGCTGATGCTGATGCCGGGGACCGGGTCGGAGATCTATCGAGGCCTGGCGGCCATCATCGTGGGCGGCATGGTGTCGTCGGCGATCTTCACCTTGGTGCTGCTGCCCAGCCTGCTCCGATTCGGAGAGGACCGGCACGGCATTGCCACGAACATCCCGGCGCCCGACGCCGACCCCGCACGTTCCGGAGGCTGATATGCGACCGCTGCTCTTCACCGCCTTGCTGCTGCCCATCTGCGCACTGCACGCCCAGCCAGCCCCACAGGCCACGCCCGTGGTGGTCGACCACGTTCGCTCCGAACGCATGGTCAAGGCCATGCCGGTGTCCGGCACCGTGCACAGCCGCAATGAGATGCAGATCACCGCCAGCGTCGCCGGTCGGCTGGAGTGGCTGGCCGAACCGGGCAGCACGGTGCAGCAAGGCGAAGCCGTGGCGCGCATCGATGCCCGGCCCTTGCGTCTGCAGCTCACCGAACAGCGCGCGCTGATCGAACGGGAGTCGGTCAACCACAACTATCTGGAACGCGAGGTCGAGCGTCAGGAGCGCCTGTCGTCCAGCAACTATGTCTCGGTCATCGATCTGGAGCAGGCGCGTTCGCAACGGGACATGGCCGCCAGCGATATCGAGGTCGCCCAGGCTCGCATTGCCCAACTCGAAGACCAGATTCTGCGCGCAACCGTCACCGCGCCCTTCACCGGCGTAGTCGTGGAGCAAACCCATTTCGTCGGCGAAGAAGTGGTTCGCGGGGCGAGCCTCAGCCGCCTGATCGATACGGCGCATCTGGAGGTACGTGCAGGCGTGCCGCTACGTCTGCTCGGCCGCACGCGTCCGGGCGACGTGCTCAGCGTGATGGTTGAAGGAGAAGAACTGGTCGGACGAATCCGCACCGTTGTGCCCGCCGGTAATCCGCAATCGCAAACCTTCGAGATTCGGGTCGACCTGCCCACGGACGATGCCCGCCGCCTCGCGGTGGGCCAGATCACCCGCGTGCGCGTACCGATTAGCAGCGAACAGAGCAGTCTGGCCGTGCCGCGCGATGCACTGGTGCTGCGGCAGAACGGAACTCGCGTCGTGCGAATCAACGCACAGGGGCTGGCCGAACATGTGCCCGTGACACTGGGCCAGGGCCGCGGCAGCTGGATCTCGGTTCAGGGCCAACTGGCGGTGGGCGATGTCGTGGCCGTGCGCGGAGCCGAACGCCTGCAACCCGGGCAGGCGGTCACCGTGGTGCGCGATCTGGCCGAGGAGCGCGACGGCGTCAATCGCGGCTGAGCCCGCGCGCGGGTGGTCGTCCGCCGCGAGGAGTTCGTTGGCCCATGCGCGCGGTCTAATCCGATAGTTTGTTTACGATCTCGCCCAGCGGAAGCGCTGGACTGAACAGGAAGCCCTGCCCCAGACGGCAGCCCTGCTCAAGCAATAGCTGGCGCTGTGCATCGGTTTCCACGCCTTCGGCCAACACCTGCATGCCAAAGTCTGCGGCCAGGCCGATCACCGCCCGGATCAGGCTGAGATCACGCGGGTCGGAGGCGATACCGCTGACAAAACTGCGATCGATCTTCAGCACGTCGACCGGCAATTCGCGCAGCACCGCCAGCGAGGAGGCGCCGGTCCCGAAATCGTCCAAGGCCGTGCGAATGCCGCACGCGCGCAACTTCCAGAGCGTGCTCGCGGCGGCCGCGGCGTGCTGCATGACCGCAGTTTCGGTGACCTCGACGCAGATGCGCTCCGGCGCAACGCCGGCCCGCTCAATGCGGTCGATCAACCACTGCGCGGTTTCCGGCCGCGGCACAGCCGGCGCCGACAGGTTCAACGACAGATATAGCGAATCGGGCAACGTCGGCAAATCGGCCAGGCAAAGGTCGACCGCGTAGTCGGTCAGCTCGCCAATCAGCCCGGATTCCTCGGCCATGGGGATGAACTCCTCCGGCGACACCGAGCCCAGTGTCGGATCGTCCCAACGGAGCAACGCCTCGACACCCACGGTGCGCCCGCCCTGCAGCTCCACCAGCGGCTGGTAATGAATCGCCAGCTCGCCGTTACGAACCGCCTGCACCAGCCTTTGCTGGACCGTCGTGGCGCGGATCACGCGTTGCCGCTGCGCCGGGTCAAAGCGGGCGACCCGGTTCCGACCATCACGCTTGGCCTCGTACATCGCGGTATCGGCATCCGCCAGCAGCCGCTCGGCGTCCACCGGGCCATCCTCGCCAGCCACCCAGACCAAACCGATGGATGCGGTGATCTGAAACGACTGACCACCCAGCGGAATGGGCTTTTTAAGTTCAGTGAGCAGGCGCTGCGCCATAGCGTCCATGTGGTCGGCGCTCTGCAGTGATTCGCTCACGTAGACGAACTCGTCTCCACCAAACCGAGCGACGGTGTCCGATGGCCCGGCGAAGGCTTTGAGCCTCTCGGCAATCGAAACCAGCAACTCGTCGCCGGCACGATGCCCGAGGCCATCGTTGACGAGCTTGAATCCGTCGATGTCGAGAAAAAATACTGCCAGAGTGCCGCCATTGACCTGGATTCGGTCGCAGGCGTGACCCAGCCGGTCAGCCAACAGCAGTCGATTGCCCAACTCGGTGAGCGGATCCTGCAGCGTTTGTTCGACCAAACGACCCTCAATGATCTTTCGCTCGGTGATGTCGTGGGCATTGAGCAGCAAGCCACGGATCGCCGGATCGGCTCGAAAGTCGCTCAGGGTACCGGCGATCCAGCGCCAGCCCTGCTGCGCATTTTGCAGACGACAGTCGGGTAGCCGGGCCACACCACCGGGCTTGTTACGCAGCAACTCGTCGATCCGGCTTTGGACATTCGGCCGATCGTCCGGATGCAGCAGCGCCTGCCAGCCGTGCTCAGCCACCACCTGCTCGACCCCAAAGCGGTGCAGAGAGGGACTCACGTAGTCGGGGACGCCACGCTCGCCGAACACGATCACGTAGTCCGAAGCGTGACGCGTCAATGCCGCGAGCTTGGCCTCGGAGCGCAGCGCATTGGCTTCGGCCTTGCGGCTGACCAGGACGGCGGTGACGCCATCGGCCATGGAGCGGAGCAAATTGACCTCTCCGGTGTTGAATGTGCGGTGTGTCCGCACCGCGTCAAAGCCAACGAAGCCGACCAGGACACCCAGCGAGAACATCGGCACGACAACCAGCGACAGGATGTCCTGCGCTGCAAGAATCTCCCGCTCTGACTCCCGGTGATCCGGCAATGCAGCAACATCGGAGATCAGGACCGCATTGCCCTGCCCGAGTTCGTCCATCCAGAATGAGAACGCGGAGTTCGGCAAGGCCTGAAGGTTCTCGATCTCCGGCCGGATGCCAGACGCGCACCACTCGTGCGTGTTGCGCATGGTGCTGCCGTTGACCACGAACACGTAGGCGCGATCCACCCTCAGATGTTCGCCCAGCTCGGCGAGCCCGGCGTCGATGGCCGCATCCACGGCCATCACATCCACATGAAGCAGACGCGCAACGATGCGCCGAACAAGCTCCTGGGTCTGGAGTAACGACGTCAGCGTCGCCGTGGCCTCATGCGCCTCGTTCAAGCTACGTGTCATCACACCCCCCCTGGCAACCGGACACATGTCGCATCCACCGGCCGCGTCCCATCTTATCGCTCGTTGGCCGGGTTCCCGTAGCCTCTAGAGTCCGCTGACCCAGCGGATCGCTACCGAATAGCCGCGCAGACCTGGCAAGCGCCTTAGCCCGCTGCCGAATGTGGGATCATGATCCCGGTGAGGGACACATCGTAAGATCATGACAAGCAGCGCTGCAGGGGGCGATTTGCGGGCGGTGGACCCGCGCCGTTTCACGGGTCTGTTGGCCGAATCTCCGTTGGCCTACGCCGCGATGGTGCAGAGCATCTCTGGCTTTGGCGTCTACCTGATCGACGCGCGAGGCAACATCCTCACCTGGAACCACGGCGCGGAACTACAGACCGGTTTGACGCATGATGAGATCGTGCGCCAGCCCTATGCCGCGCTGTTCGATGACGCCAGCCGCGCCGCCGGCCTGCCGGGCCAGATTCTCGGTTTTGCCAAGTATCACGGCCACTACAGCGACGAGCACTGGCGCCGCCGTGGCGCCGATGGCCGTTTCCAGGCACTCGCAACCTTGGACATCGTGCGCGATACGCAGGGCACCCACACCGGGTTCGTCGAGGTCGTTCGCGACATCACCGCCGACCGCAAACGTGAGAAGGCGCTGTACACGCAAGCCACGACCGACACCTTGACTGGCCTGCCGAACCGCGGCCACTTCACCGAAAAGGCCGAGCAGGAAATCGAACGTGCCCGGCGCTACGGTGATCCGCTCTCGGTCGCCATGTTGGATGTCGACCACTTCAAGGCGGTGAATGACAACTACGGCCACCACGTCGGCGATATCGCCTTGCAGCATGTGGCGGAAGTATTGCGCCAGAGCGCACGCAAGATCGACATCATCGGCAGGCTTGGCGGCGAAGAATTCGCCATGGTATTGCCAAGGGCGAACACCCAGCCGGCGATCGAGTTCTGCGGCCGAACGCGCATTGCGCTCTACCGTTCTCGGGTGGATTCACCGGCCGGTCCGCTGCAGATCTCCGCGAGCATCGGCGTGGCCACGCTGAGCCGCGAGGCGCCGGACCTGCCCAGCCTGCTGGAACGGGCCGACAAGGCGCTCTACAAAGCCAAACGCCACGGTCGCAACCGCGTCGAAACCTGGCTGGTCTAACCGGGTCAAAGCGCGGCCCGGCTCCGATCCGGCCACCGCGCATTCGCATCACCCCGGCGCAATCAGCAATAATCCGCGCCCTTCCCGCCAACAAGCTCAACACCATGGCCCAGTACGTCTACACCATGAATCGCGTCGGCAAGCTCGTGCCGCCGGACAAACAGATTCTGCGAGACATATCGCTGTCCTTTTTTCCGGGCGCGAAGATCGGGGTGCTGGGCTACAACGGTTCGGGCAAGTCGACGCTGATGCGCATCATGGCGGGCATCGACACCGACATTCAGGGCGAGGCGCGCCCGCAGCCCGGCATCAACATCGGCTATCTGCCGCAGGAGCCGGACCTGGACCCCGCCAAGGACGTGCGCGGCAACGTCGAGGACGGCCTGGGCGAGATCAAGAACGCGCAGGACCGGTTGAACGAGGTCTACGCGGCCTATGCCGAGCCGGATGCGGACTTCGATGCCCTGGCCGCCGAGCAGGCCAAGCTGGAGGCGATTCTGCAGGCTGGTGACGCGCATAACCTGGACCAGAAGCTGGACAAGGCCGCCACCGCGCTGAACCTGCCGCCCTGGGACTCCGACGTGACCAAGCTATCGGGCGGTGAACGTCGGCGGGTGGCGCTTTGCCGGCTGCTGCTGTCCGCGCCCGACATGATCCTGCTGGATGAGCCGACCAACCATCTCGACGCGCAGTCGGTGGCCTGGCTGGAACGGTTCCTGGACGATTTTCCCGGCACGGTCGTGGCGGTCACCCATGACCGCTACTTCCTGGACAATGTCGCCGGCTGGATTCTCGAACTCGACCGCGGCCACGGCATCCCCTACGAAGGCAATTACTCCAACTGGCTGGAACAGAAGGAGAAGCGTCTCGCGCAGGAAGCCAAGACCGAAGCCGCACGCACCAAGGCCATGAGCCAGGAACTCGAATGGGTGCGCTCCAACCCGAAGGGTCGTCAGGCGAAATCGAAGGCTCGCCTGC
>JAGLCS010000186.1 GCA_023146115.1 Abyssibacter sp.
GAGACGCCGGTAAGAGGCATCTTTGTGCGTCGAGATCCGGCGCGCTGTCCTCACCGGTGCAGCATGCCATGAGCACGCCGGCACGCTACAAGGCCTTCATCAGCTATAGCCACGCCGACGAGGCGTGGGCGACTTGGCTGCACAAGGCACTCGAGGCCTACCGCGTACCAACCAAACTGGTTGGCCGCGAATCACCTGTCGGTGCGATTCCGAAGAAGCTGTTCCCGATCTTCAAGGACCGTGATGAGCTGGCATCGGCTCATCAACTCGGTAGCGAGCTCGAGAAGGCACTCCACGATTCCGCCAGCTTGATCGTCTTGTGCTCACCCCGGGCCGCTCAGTCCAAGTGGGTCAACGAAGAGATCAAGCTTTATAAGGCGATGGGTCGGGCCGAGCGTGTTTTCTGCTTGATTGTCGATGGCGAGCCGGGTGATGCGGACCGGGAGTGCTTTCCTGAAGCCGCTCGATTTCAGGTTGACGACGCCGGGCAGATCACCGACCTGCCTGCAGAACCCATCGCAGCCGACGTCCGCGCTGGCGGCGACGGCAAGACGGACGCCAAGCTCAAGCTCATCGCCGGCATTCTCGGGGTGGGCTTCAACGAACTCAAACAGCGCGAACTGGCAGCCCGTAATCGCCGTCTGACGGCGCTGGCATCTGTCGCCAGCGTGATCGCCGTCATCACCGTCGGCCTGGCCATTCTGGCCGTGCAGGCCAGAGACGAAGCCCACGCCCAGCGCCAGATTGCGGAAGCCCGTCAGGGCCAGGCCGAGGGGTTGATCCAGTTCATGCTGGGGGACCTGCGAGAGAAACTGGAGCCGATTGGCAAGCTGGATATTCTCGACGCCGTTGGCGAACAGGCGATGGCCTACTTCGGCCAGGTGTCACCCGAGACCCTAAGCGACACCGAACTCGCCGCCCGCGCCCAGGCCCTGCGCCAGATCGGCGATGTGCGCGTGCAGCAGGGCAAGCTCGCTGACGCGTCGCCGGCCTTCCGCGAAGCGCTGCGGCTGGACGAGGAACTGGTGCGCCGCCAGCCCGCCGATCAGCAATCCATCTTCAACATGGCGCAGAGCGAGTTCTATATCGGGTATGACCTTTATCTGCGTTCGCAGTACGAGCAAGCACGCACATGGTTTGTCCGCTACGACAGATCAGCCGACCGACTCAACGAACTGGCGCCCGAGAATCTCGACTGGCAGCGTGAGAAGGCGTACGCGCTCGATAACCTCGCGACCGTCCTGACCCGGCTGGATCTACACCGCGACTGTCAAACTGCCGCGGGGGCGGCTGCCGACACGGCCACTCGGATCCTGCTGCGGCGGCCAGGAGACGACGCAACGCGCAGGGTACTCGCGAGCAACTACATCAAAGCTGGAACCTGTGCCGGCGCGGCCGGTGATTCAGCGGCACACATCGAGTTTTTGCAGCAAGCACTTGTGCTTGCCGAGCAACGACTCGCGAGTGACCCTCAGGCGGTCGCGTTCCGCCGGGACCTGGCGATTGCTCTGGATTCACTGGTCGCACCATTGGTGGTCAGCGGCCATTTGGCACAGGCTGCGGCTCATAACGACAAGGCGCGAATCCACTGGGATGCGCTGGCCACAAGCGATCCCTCGAATGCACGGCACAAAGAGTTTCTGCTCAACAACCGGCGTGCGGCTGCCGAGATACTCATCCTGGAAGACCGCGGGTCCGAGGCGCTGCCAATCGTCGAATCCGCTCTGTCGTTCATCGATTCGACCGATGCGGTGGCGGACGAGGCCTTATCTCGTTACCACACCAGCTTGCGGCTGCACACGCTCCGCTTGATGCTGCTGGCACCTCAGGAGCGCCGCATAGCGTTGGTCGAAGAAGCCAACGCGCTGGGCAGTCAGCTTTCCCGAGGACTGGCACAGTTCACCACGCGTGATCCGCGCGAGCAGATCGCCTGTCTGCAACTGCCCACCGAAATTAAGGTGGCGGCCTGCAATACCGCTATCGCTGCTCAGCTGCCAAATCCTGCCGATCCACTGCATGCCGTGGTCCGCGCCATGCGGGAAGCCACGAACGGACAGCCGCTGGCGCAAAGCGCCGCGGCGCGGACGCTCGCGGAACGCAACTATCACGGTGCCGAGTGGCACCTGTTCAAGCGGCGGCACACGGCCGCCGATTTTCATTCCCGGCCAGGAGCAAGCCCATGAGCGCCAGCGTTTCCATCTGTCTCGCCGATATCCTCAACGACGGCAAACCCGGCGTCGTCGAAAAATCGGCCCGCGTCAGCCCCGGCGACAGCGTCGCCTTTACGCTCGCGGCCGACGCGCGCGGTCGGTACAGCTTCAAGGGGGCCGACAGCCGCTCGGTCACGGTGACCAGCGTCAGCCCGTCCAGCGTCAGTGTGACCGAGGCGCAAGCCTATCTCACCGGCACGGTATCCGGTGACTACGACACGGTCACGATTGCGGTGTCGGCCAATGCCGTGCTCTGCACGATTAGCTGCAATCTGCGCATCAAGATGCCGGACGGCAACCACAAGTCGTTTGACCCGCTAATCGATGTCATCCCCAGGTGACCCCTGATTACGGTAGGGATGACCGTGACAGGGATTAGGGTGACCGCTTCCGTATTTCGCATCAGCGCCTGATTCGTCACCGGTTCTTGTCACGCCGCGCCATTTCACCCTTCATGCCGGGACAAGCCTGCCGCCCCGGCATGCTGGCGCCGCACAAGGCAGGCTTACCGCGTTCCGGCCCAGCGGGTGGACCGGGACTCACCGGGTGAAACCGTCAGCTTCGACATCGGTCTGGCTTGCGCCTCGCGAGCCGCCAACATGCAGCCAGGGAGGCCACCATGACTGATTCGCACCGTTACTTCGCGTTCATCAGCTACAGCCACGTCGACGAGCGCTGGGGGCGATGGGCGCACAAGGCCATCGAAAGCTACAGAGTGCCGGCACGGCTGGTTCGCCACGGGCACGTCGGTGAGGAACTACCCAAGCGCCTGTTTCCAGTCTTTCGGGATCGCGACGAGCTTGCCAGCGCGCCGGAACTCGGCCATGAAATCGAGGCCGCTCTGCGGGATGCGCGAAACCTGATTGTGGTTTGCTCACCGGCGTCAGCGAACTCCAGATGGGTCAACGAAGAAGTCCGCTACTTCAAGTCGCTGGGTCGCGCCGACCGGGTGTTTTGCCTAATTGTTGACGGTGAACCCGGTGACGCTGAGCGCGAATGCTTTCCTCCGGCCATTCGGTTCCTAGTCGCGGATGATGGCGCGCTGACCGATCATCCGGCAGAGCCCGTCGCCGCTGATGCCCGACCTGATGGCGACGGCCGTGCCAACGCCAGGCTGAAGCTCATCGCAGGCATGCTGGGGGTGGGGTTCGATCAACTCAAGCAACGGGAACTGGCCGCTAGAAACCGTCGTCTCACGATCATTGCAGGGGGCGCTGCAATGATTGCGGCGGTGACCGTAGGGCTTTCCGTCTTCGCCTTCCAGCAACAGGCGCTGGCTGAACAGCGCCGCCATCAGGCGGAAGACCTAGTGACATACATGGTGACCGATCTCTCCGACAGCTTGGTCGGTGTGGGAAGAATCGACTTGATGAAGGCGGTCTCGGGTCGAGTCCAAGCGTATCTTGACTCGTTGTCCGAGTCCGAGAAAACGCGGGACATCCGGTTGTTTGAAATTCAGAGCGGATTGGCCCGTGACGAGAACACTGAGGTCGGTGCCAGTGCGAATGAAGCGTTGGAGAGACTGGGCGGGGCTGTTAAGGCAACGCAGGCTCTGTTGGATCAAGCTGCAGACGATGGCGGCTTCGGCACCTTGGCACAGGTCCACATGTATCGGGCGCTCAAGGGGCTAGACCTACAGGACTCCCGACTGGTCTTGGAAGCTTCGAATGCGGGGCTGGGGGCGCTGGCGCAGGTCCAGGAGCCCGAGACCTATTTATCAACACGCTCCCAGTTGCTCGAGACCAAAGCGAGGGCGCTCCGTGACATTGCGGAGGAAGACAAGACCACGCAGGCCGAGGCGATGCCGGAAGTCGAGGCACTGTTGCTCGAAGCGATCAGCATCGAGCAGTCGTTAATTGATCGCAATCCGCTGAACGTTACGGCGATGCTGCGCAGAGCAAACGCGCGGCGCGTGCTTGCGGATTCAAGAAAGCGGTTGGTGGGCTATAGCGGCGGCCAGTCCGATCGGGATATTGAGTCCGCGATCGCCGCATATGCGGCGTTGCTGGAGGTTGAGCCGACGCATGCAGAGGCCCTGAACACGCTGGGTCTGACATTGTTGCTGAGGAGTACTCAGCGAGCCCGAAATTGGGACGCAACAGGAGCCCTTGAGGACGCTGCTGAGTCCCGTCGAATCCAAGATCGACTGTTTACGCTCGAACCCAGGAATCGCCAATACCAAGCCTATCGTGCCTATGCCATCACGGCGCAGAGCGTGGGGTCCTATCTCACCAATCGCTTGGACCAGGCTTACAAGATTGCGGAGGAAGGCGCAGAGTTCTTGGGCCAACTCAGCGCGGAGGACCCCAGTCATATCGGGATCTGGGGGGAGTGGATCACGTCATTGGCCGGGTGTGCCGAAATGAATATGGCCGCGGGACGGCTAGATGCGGCAGCCGACTGTGTTGAATTAGCCAACAGCGAGATTCAGCAGCGATTAGCGGCCGGCACGACGCTCAATGCCCACGCCAATCGCATGGTCACCTGGGCGCTGGCGCTCACCGCAGAGGTCTATCGTGCAAGCGATGGTCGGCGAGGCGCTGATGTGGCGGAGCAGCTGCGTGATCGGACAGGCGTGAATGCGGATGGCTCGAACCTCGACGCCTTGGCCGCGAAACCGACCATCGAGCTATTGCGATGGTTGGTCGTAGCAGAACGCGATCAGGAAGCGGCGGACGTCGTTGATGCGGTGTGGACGCCTGGGTCGGGGGTGTTTGCTCGGCATCGCCTAGTACGATCCGCCTGTGAGAGAAAGTGGCTGATCAAGCCCGAGACTTGCGCGACCGCGATGACGTATCCGCGTGACCCGGCGTGAGGCACCTGCGCTGCAGGCCTTCGACGCTAGGCCGGACTCGGTTTTTTGGGTGGGTTCCTGTTCTCTAGGGCACAACCGACGGTTTCGGTAACATGATCGAAGCCCGCTGCGGCGACGCATTCGATTCCGCCGGATTCGTGAGCCGTCATCGGACCGGGTACCCGCCCCTCCCAAATCCATCCATATGAAC
>JAGLCS010000187.1 GCA_023146115.1 Abyssibacter sp.
GCGGTGATGCGGCTGGGCATGAGCGCAACCCGGGATCGGGTGATGCATCAGGCGATGCAGTCGGCCTTTCAGCCCCGACATCCTGCATTGACCGGCTTGTTGGGTAAGGAGTGGGCGCTGGCTGCTGCAGTGGCGACGATGCTCCGGCGGGTCGCAGACCCGGAGTTCGGCTTCGACGATCCGGATGCCGCCTTTACCATCGGCCTTTTTCACAATATCGGCATGGTGCCACTGCTTAGCGCCGCTCCGGCGCTGATCGACATCGGCTCTGCATCGGGCTACTACAGCGCCGCGCGGCATCACGCCAGTGCGCTGGGAGGCGCACTGGCGCGTCGCTGGCATCTCGGCGATGCCGTGTACAAGACTGCGCTGCATTGTCTGCGTCCCGCGGCCGAGCCTTGGGGACCCTGGATACTCGTGGGGATTGCCCGGCAGCTCTGCGCCGAGCAGCTGGGGCATCAGGTGGCTTGCGATGCCGAGTCATTGGAACGCTCCATCGTCTTGGCGCAGCGCGCGTTGGATCGAACAGATGTGATCGGCTGGCTGCAAGCACAGGGGGCCTATGCCGCCTGAATGCGGGCGCTGCGTGGCGGCGGACTTCCAGGGATAATCCACGCTCTGACTCGGATGGAGCCACGCGTGCGATTCGTGTTGTCTTGTTTGCGCGCCTGTGGGCTGACGCTGGCCGCGGGGGCGTTCGGCCTGCCCATGGTCCTGTTGCTGGCTGCATCAACGCATGCGCCGGGCTCGGTGCCCGTGCCGGGTGACATCTGGCCGGACTCGCCCGGTATCGCTGCGTATTTCACTGCGTTCGAACAGGTGCCGATGGCGCGCGCCCTGCTGAACTCGGTTGTGTTGCTGCTGTTGTTTGTGCCGACGGCGTTGCTGACCGGCAGCCTCGGCGGGTTTGGTATTCGCCTGATGTCGCCACGTTGGCAGTTGATCGCAATCGCCTTGCTGGTGGCGGCCGCCTCGGTGCCCTATGCCGCGATCTGGTTGCCGCGTTTCATGTTGTTTCAGTGGCTGGGCCTGGGAGGAAGCTGGATTCCGCTGTGGGCGCCTGCGCTGATGGGCGGGCATCCCCTGCTGGTCCTGCTGTTCTACGTTTCGGCTCGCGGCATTTTGTCCTCGCAGATCGATGCAGCCCGGCTGGAGTCGGCGGGCTGGTTGCGAATATGGTGGCGTGTCGCCCTGCCACAGATGCAGCCGGCGTTGCTCGCGGCGGCGTTGCTGGCGACTGCCTGGTGCTGGTCCAGTTTCACCGAGCCGCTGCTCTACCTGCACAGCGAACGTTCACAGACGGCGCCGCTCATGCTTTATGCACTGGAACTACTTGGGGCGAGCAACTGGTCCGTGCTGATGGCGGCTGCCATGGTGCTGGCCGCACCGGTGGTGCTGATCTTGCTGGTGGTGCCGCGGATACTGAATCGATCGGTAGGAGGGTGATTTGAGCGCTGCACGATGGGTGGGCTGTTGGGCGGCCGTGTCGCTGACTGTTGCTGCCTGCGGCCGTGATGCGGGCGGTGACCATACGGCGTTGCGCTTGCAGGCCGTGGCCGACCCGGTCGAGGCCAAGGCATACCGCGGCCTGATCGCAGCATTCGAGGCGCAGCGTCCAGATGTGCAGGTGGAATTCATCCCGGTGGGGCGTCACCCCGAGCATGTGACCCGCCTGACCACGGCATTCGCTGCCGGCAACGCCCCCGACCTGTTCCTGATCAACTTCCGCCGCTGGGGGCAGTTCATCGCCAGCGACGTGCTGGAGCCGGTCGGCCCACTGCTGGACGAGGCCGGGTTGCTCGACCGCGATGCGTTCTACGCGCCGCCGCTGGACGGCTTCACCGTCGATGGCCGACTGATCTGCATGCCGCAGAACGTGTCGTCCCTGGTGGTTTACTGGAACCGCGCGTTGTTCGAGCAGTACGGGGTCGAGCCACCGGCGGCGGATTGGAGCTGGCGCGAATTTCATGATGCTGCAAGGGCGCTGACCCGCGATAACGATGGTGATCGGCGAGCGGATCTTTATGGTCTCGATGTCGATGCCTCGATCATTCGTCTCGCGCCCTTCGTGTGGCAGGCGGGCGGTCAACTCGTCGACGATGTGCAACAGCCGACTCGATTTGCCCTGCGCACGCAGCGGGCCGTGACGGGGCTGATGTTCCTCAAGCGATTGAAGAACGAAGTGCGGGTGATTCCGCCTCTGATCGAGCGGCGCGCCGAGAGCCCGGACGCACGGTTCATTCGCGGCGGGGCAGCGATGACGCTCAACAGCCGGCGCTTCTCGGCGACCCTGCGCGCCGTCAAGGGCCTGGATTGGGATGTGGCTCCGCTGCCGCAGAACCAGCAGGCTGCTTCGGTGCTGCATGCCGATGCCTATTGCCTCGGGCGCCAAAGCCGTCACAAGGCGGCAGCGCGGGACTTCATTGCCTTCGCCACGGGGGAGCAAGGTCAGGCGCTGCTGTCAGCGTCCGGGCGCATCGTGCCTGTGCGCAAGTCCGTGGCCGAAAGCGAGGCATTCCTGGACCCGAATCAGCCCCCGGCGTCCGCCCGGGTTTTTCTCGACACCATTCCGACGTTGCGCCGGACGCCGAACATCCCGGTTTGGTACGAAATCGAAACGCGGATTAACCCGATTATCGAGGAGTGGATGTTCGAGTCGGTCGCGCAGATGGCCGGCGAGCAGAACTTCGGGTTGAGGGACGGTTATTTCCTGGTCAGCCGCATCGAGGCCGCGGCGGGTGACTTGCTGCGACCGCCGGCTGCAGTGGACGACGGCTCGTGAGCCAGATGGCGTCGGCGGTGGCCGGCCTGGACATTGCTGACCTGTCGGTCCAACTGGGCGGGCAAACGGTTTTGCACAACATCGAATTGCGCGCGCAACACGGCGAGTTTGTCGTGCTGGCAGGACCTTCGGGTAGCGGGAAATCCACGCTGCTGCGAGCGATTGCCGGTTTGCTGCCCTGCGCCGCCGGGCGCATCGCAGCCGGAGGATTCGCTTTGGATGGCTTGCCACCGGGCAAGCGCGATATCGCCATGGTGTTCCAGGATCATGCGCTGATGCCGCATCTGACAGTTGCCGGAAACCTGATGTTTGGGCTGCGCGCTCGCGGCACTGCACGCCGGGTCGCCCAGGCGCGGGCCGCCGATGTGGCCGAGCGGCTGGGGCTCGGCGGATTGCTGCACAGACCGGCCTCGCAGTTGTCGGGCGGTGAGCGTCAACGCGTAGCGCTGGGCCGGGCGATGTTGCGTGATGCACGGTTGGTATTGATGGACGAACCCTTGTCGAGCCTGGATGCGCCGCTGCGCGCACGCATGCGGCGCGAGATTCTGGAGTTGCACCGCCGCCAGGGCTGGACCACGGTTTATGTCACCCATGATCAGGCTGAAGCGCTGTCCATGGCCGATCGGCTCGGCGTGCTGATCGACGGCGTGTTGCAGCAGGTGGACGCTCCGCTGGCGCTTTATCAGCAGCCCGCCAATACGGCCGTCGCGGCCTTTCTGGGTCAGCCGGCCATGCAGTTGTTCAATGCCGAGGCGAGTTCAGCTGGTGTCTGGCTGCTCGGGCGTGACCGGGCAGTGACGCTGGGCGCCGAATCCGCCCGTCTTGTGGCCGGCATTCGCGCCGAAGCGGTCGAGGTGGACGGCTCGCTCTGGTCACCGCTGCAGAGCGGTAGCTGGCCCGTTCCGGCAAGGATCAGCCGGGTGGAACACCTCGGCGATGTGCAGTGGCTGCATTGCGATGTGGGCGACGAGTCGTTGATCGCCCGTGTCGAACCGGAGAGGCGATACACGGCGGGAGCACCGATTGCATTGGCGCTCTCACCTGATCGTGTGTGCTGGTTCGACGCGCGGACCGGACTGCGCCTGTGAGTCGTGGTGGCGGACTTGCGGCGATCGCGCTGGCCGCGACCGTCGGACTGGTGATGCTGCCCCTGGTCGCAACGCTGGTGCTCGCGGGATTTCGCTATGACGCGCTGAATTCGCCAGTCTGGATTGGGTTCGATCACCTGCGCCGGCTACTCGCTGATCCGCTATTCCTGACCGCTCTCGAAAACTCTCTCTGGCTGATTGTGGTCGCCGTACCGGTCCGGCTGTTGCTGGCTCTGGTGCTGGGCTTGCTACTGACTGATCGCGGCCGCGTGGCGCGTGCGGCATTCGTGCCGGTTTTCACGCCGGTGGTGCTGCCGGAACTCGTCTGGGCCATGGCCTGGCTGTGGATTCTGAACCCCTTCTTCGGCCCGGCCGCATGGCTGCTTAACACCTTGGAGGTCGGTGGCGCGCAATGGCTGCTGACATCGACGGGCGCACGCTCGGCGATTGTCGTTGTGTTGGGGTTTCTGATTGGTGAGCAGGTGCTGGTGATCATGGCGACGCGGCGCCACATTCCGCCGCAACGCTATGAGCTTTGCGCGGTCGAGGGAGCCGGTGGGTGGTACAGCTTTTCTCGCGTGACGCTGCCGGCATTGTGGCCGGTGTTGCTGATGCTGGCGGCGCGTGATGTCGTGCTCGTGCTGCAGCTGGCGTTCGTGCCGTCACTGATCGTGACCAAAACCGGGCCGCAGTTCGCGACACTTTATCTGCCGCATTACATCTACCAGAACGCGTTCGAGTATTTGCGGTTCGGTTATGCGGCGGCGATGAGCGCCGTGCTGGTGCTGGCGGTTATGGTCGTGCTGGCCGCGCAGTTCTGGTTGCTGCGACGCTGGATCCGGATGGGCTGATCAGCATCAGGCCATGCGCGGCCAGTTCGCCAGCCGTCGCTTGCTGCGCCCCGCCTCACCGTCGCTGCCGCTGGCTCTTGCCAGCGCACGGGCGAGTTCCGAGCGGGTCATCCGGGGGTCAATCACGCGATCGATCAGGTTTTGTTCCGCCGCCGGCCACGGTGCATTGGCGCGGGCCATGTCGTCGATCATCTGCCGGCGCATCGCATGGCCCTGTTCTTCGGGGAGGGCGGATAGTCGCCGGCCATGGGCCACGTTCACCGCGACTGCCGGGGCCATGAAGGAGATATCTGCGCCCGGCCAGGCCAGCACCACGTCGCCGCCCATGTTGCCGCCGGACATATTGCAATGCGCCATGCCGTAGGACTTGCGGACAATCAGGCTAATGCGCGGTACCGAGGACTGATGCAGCGCCTCGATGAAGTTCATGATCTTCAGCGGCATCTGGCGTTCTTCCGCCCGCTTGCCGACAAAGAACCCCGGCGTGTCGTGCAGAAAGAGCAAGGGAATATGGAAGGAGTCGCAGAGACAGATGAAACTGGTCGCCTTTTCGCAGGCACCCGGTCCCATGGCGCCAGCCGTGACCTTCGGATTGTTCGCGAGGATGCCCACAACCTGTCCGTCCAGCCGGGCGAGCGCGGTGATCAGGCTGCCGTCGTAGCTGGGTTTGAGCTCCAGCAGCGAGCCGGTATCGACGATCAGTTCCAGTAGCCGGTGCATGTCGTAGGGCTGGCGCGGATCCGACGGAACCGTCTCCAGCAAGGCCGGAACCGGTTGATCGGTCGGCTGGGTGGCGGGTAGCCGGGGTGGCAAGGCAGCGGCGCTGGATGGGAAATACGACAGGCAATGGCGTGCCAGTTGCAGCGCATGGGCATCGTCATTGGCGAACAGATCGACCAGCCCGGTGGTGTGGGCGTGCAGGGCCGGACCGCCGAGGGCCTCTGCCGTGGCCTGTTCACCCGTGGCGATTTCAAGAATGGACGGCCCGCCGACACACATGGCGGTGCCCTTGGCCTGGATCACGATGTCGGAGACCGAGGCGGTCCAGGTTGGTCCGCCGAAGCATTCGCCGAGAATCAGCGTGAGCAGGGGCACGCGCCGGTCGCGTGGCGCGTGGTCGATACGGTAGACCATGCTCATCATGCCGTCCGAACCCATGATGTCGGGAACGCGCGCGCCGCCTGCGTCGCCGAGGTGGACCAGCGGCAAACCCTTGCGGCAGGCATAGTCCATCAGCGCCATTTGCTTGCTCACACCCACACGCCCGCCGGCGCCCGCGAGTACGGTGACATCATCTGCGCTGACCGCCACCGGTCGGCCGGCAATCGCGCCGTAGCCACAGATCTTGCCATCGGCAGGGGTTCGGTCGCGTGCCTCTGGCATGTCGCTGCGTGCCAGCAGGCCGAGTTCGTCGAAACTGTCGGCATCGACCAGGGCGGCGATGCGTTCGCGGGCGGTGAGCCGCCCCTTGGCATGCTGGCGGGCGATGCGCTGCTCGCCGCCCATGGCCAGGGCCGCCTGGGTCCGCGTCGCCAGTGCGTGCAGCCCGTAAGGATCGTCGCCGGTCATCGCGTCACCCCGCCCCGTCGGCGTCGGCGGTTCTGATCAGTTCGGCGAACTCTGCCGTCGGCATCGGGCGGGCGAAGAGAAAGCCCTGCATTTCGTGGCAGCCCAGCCGGCGCAGGGCCTTCCACTGCGCGTCGGTTTCCACGCCTTCGGCCACCGTATTTAAATGCAGGCTGTTGGCCAGCGCGATGATTGCGCTGCAAATCGACGCATGTTGTTCCTCGGAATCGACGTCCCGAACGAATTCACGGTCGATCTTCACCGTGTCGATGGCGAAGGTCTTGAGGTGAGTCAGCGAGGAGTATCCGGTTCCGAAGTCATCCAGGGCGATCGAGAAGCCGTGCGATTTCAGCAGCCGCAGTGCGTCGCGGGTCTGTTCCATGTCGGTCAGCAGGGCTGATTCGGTGAGTTCCACCTCCAGCTGTGCGGGGGCGACGTCGAATTCCTCGCAGGTCCGGATCAGCAGTTCGACCATGGCGAGATCGCCGAGATTGGCGGCCGAGAGGTTGATCGCGATCTGAGGAGCTTGCAGCTGCTCAGCCTTCCACGAGGCCAGTAGCCCGCAAGCCTTGCGGATGACCCAGGTGTCCAGTTCGACGATCAGGTTCGATTCTTCAGCCAGGGCGACGAAGGTATTGGGCGGGATCCAGCCGATTTCGTCGCTATGCCAGCGCAGCAAGGCCTCGGCGCCGACGATGCGGCGGTCCATGCAGAACTTGGGTTGCAGGTGCAGTTCCAGTTCATCATTCGCGATGGCCTGCCGCAGCTGGGTCTCCAGTGCCAGACGCGATTCCACCCGCGTGGTCATTGCTTCGTTGTAGACCACCACGCCCTCGGCCTGAGGCCGTGAGTGGCTGGACGCCGCGGTGGCCGCGTAGCGGATCAACGAATCTGCATCGGCTGCGTGTTGCGGCGCTTGCGCCATGCCCACCGAAGCGGAGATAGGGACGCGATGTTGGCCAATGGTCAGCGATTCGGTGCAGATCAACCGCAGCCGCTCGCCCATTGCCAAGGCTTGCGTGTCATCGGGTCCGGTGGTCTGGAAAAACACCACGAAATGATCGGAATCCAGGCGGGCCAGGTCTCGTCGTCCCGACGGTTGCTCCTGGCCGTGAACCGCTCGCATCAGCCGAGAGGCCAGGGTTTGCCACATGTCGTTGAGTAGCTGCTGTTGCATCGACTGCGCAATTTGCTTGGGCACGGCAATGCGAACGCAAAGCACCGACAATGACTCTTGGCCGCCCTCGGCGCGGCGCAGCAGTTCATTGGTGCGTTGTTCGAACAGCTCCCGATTGGGCAGCCCCGTGATGCGGTCGTAGTAAGCGAGCTGATTGAAGCGGGCGTTGCGTTCCTGCGCCCTGAAATTGAGCCGGAGCACCCACCACAGCAGCAAAAGGGCCGCGGCGGTGTAGAGCCCGTACGCCCACCACGTAGCCCACGGAGCGGGCGTAACGCGAATCGGGAGCGTGTATGGCTCGGGCGTCCACACGCCGTCGCTGTTCGCCGCCCGAATTTTCAGCGTATAGCTGCCGGGGTCCAGGTTGGTGTAAGTCGCACGACTGCGGGTCGAGGGCGGGCTCCAGTTCTTGTCGAAGCCTTCCAGCTTGACCGAGTAGAGGTTTTGGTCCGGCGCGGTGTAGTCCGTCGCAGCGAACTCGAAGGCGACCACATCTTCGTTGTGGGCCAG
>JAGLCS010000188.1 GCA_023146115.1 Abyssibacter sp.
CAGGCCGCGTCCTCGGGATTGAGCGAGGTTGTCAGCATCATGATGACCACACCGCTCTGGAACTTGGGGTCGAGTTGTTCATAGGCCTCAATAAACTCCCAACCGTTCATGATCGGCATGTTGATATCCAGGCAGATCAGCTCCGGCTGCGGATAGCGCCCGTCGACGTCAGCCGTGGTCAGGTAATCCAGCGCCTCCTGCCCGTTCAACTTTTCGGTAACGGCCTTGGCCACGCCTGCCCGCTCCAGGACGACCCGATGGAGAAAATTGTCCGCTTCGTTGTCGTCAACGAGCAGTATCTCGTTCAGCTTATCGATCACGCCCGTACCTCTTTCAGAAAAACGCAAAACCGTGCACCACCGGCATCACTGGTCTCCACCCAGATACGCCCATGATGCATGTCAACGACCTTACGACAATGTGCCAGACCAATGCCTGTGCCCTCGTACTCTGAGCGATTGTGCAGCCGCTGGAAGATCAGAAACACTTTCTCACGATGTTTTTCTGGTACGCCGATACCATTGTCCGCGACCGTGATCAGCCACCCATCGCCCTCTCGGCGCGCGGCAACCCAGACGATCGGCGGCACCTCATCGCGCCGGAACTTGATGGCGTTGGCGATGAGGTTCTGGAACAACATTCTTAGCTCAACCGCATACACGGTCAGCGTCGGCAACGACCCCACATGCACCTTGCCGGCGGCGCTGCTGATCGCATCGGCGAGATCAGCCTCGGCTCCGCGGACCAGGCTCTCGAGTTCGACGCGCTCTGGCCTGGCCTCGACACCCAGGCGGCTGAACTCGAGCAAGCCATGAATCAAGGCCTGCATGCGATAGCAGGACTCGAGGATGAACTGCAGGCTCCTGCGCCCCGTGTCATCCATGAGTTGCGCGTAGTCACGCTCGATGTTCGTCGCGAAGCTGGTCACCGTCCGAATCGGCTCCTGCAGGTCGTGCGAGGCGATGTATGAGAACTGCTTGAGCTCGCGGTTGCTGGCCTCCAGTTCCTGATTCCGCTGCCGCAGCATCTCCAACGTGTCGGCGAGCGCCTGCCCGAGCTGCTTGGCCTCACCAGACAAGCTGCTGGGCAGGACCAGTTCCGGGTTGTTCTGGTCCAGGTTCTCGACGGCGTCGGAAAGCCGGACAATTGGCCCGACCGCCAGACGCGATAGCCAGATACCGAGCACGATCGCCAGCGCAACGAGAATCAGCAGCAACAGGCCAACTTGCCGTGCCACTTGGGCAGCAACGTCCGTGGCATCGGCGATGCCATCGCTGACAAACAGGCCCAGCTGATGGCCAAGATCGTCCGGTCCGAAAGGTATCACCCGGCTGCTGAGCAGCGTTTCGCCGGTGTCGGACAACAGAGACACCGACTCCACCGACCCGTCCAGCACGTGGGCAACCGTCGGAAAATCGCTGAAGACGGTATGCGTGCCGCCGGTCTCGAAGGCAAACGACAGGCTCGAATCCGGATGCCGCAGGTACTCGCCCTTGGCATTGGTCAGGTACAGCACATGCGCCCGGTTGCCGATTGTCGCGAGATATTCAAAGGTCGGTGCGATCGCGAGATTGATGACCACCATGCCGTAGAACGCACCCTCAAAGTGCACGGGTACGCTGGCACGAATGACCGGCAGCTTCGGTTTCTCGACCACGCCCAATTCCCGATTGAGATTGATATCGGACAAATAGACCTGCCCCGGTGCGCGGGCAGCCGTCTCCCTGAAGTAGTCGCGATCCGCCTTGGGCTGCAAGTTGGCCGGCTCGACAATCTGGATCGAGCTGCCGGGTCGGTCCCGGTGCACACGCACCAGCTCGCGGCCACGGTCAGCGGCGCCGATATAGCGGACCTGTAGATACGCAGACTTGCTGTGCAGTGTTTGTCGGAAGATGACATTGAGTCGGCCACGCCAGGCTTCCGTGGAAGATCCATCGACCGGATCGACACCGCCTGCCGCCGTCGCACGGGCAATTCCCTGGATTGGTGGCGTGCCGGCCAGCAACAGCACATCGCGGAGCAACTCGTCGATACGGTTGCTGAACAAGGCCGCCTGAAGCTGGGTTTCCCGTTCCAGCTCATCCATCTTGGCGTCGATGAGCTGTTCATTCAGCCGGTTGAAGATCAACCCGGCAGACGTGGCCGCTGTCAGGACCACCAGCACCGACAAGGTAAGAACGATCTTGGTGGAAAGGCTCAAGCTGGCTCCCGTGCAGGCGGACGCGCCCAGCCGGCGATGGTAACGGACTGCGGGCCATTGTGGTGCAGGCCGTGCCCAGGAGGCCGGCTCGGCTGCGACGCGGTCAGCCTCTGCCGGATCAGCGGTCGCTGGCGACCTCTGGGCGGTCCTCGATTCGCCCAGAGTATGGGATTTTACGACCAAATTCGGCACGGTTAATGCTAACGTGGCCTGTAATTCCCACGCGATACGCCAGGGCAACGCGGTGCAGTGCGCCGCCACAAGCCCGGATGTCGCAACGCGTAACCAACGGATGGTTCACGCCGGGAATGACTCCCAAGACGGATGCGCGCCAACCTGGATGAGAGCGCGCGTCGGCATTGATCCAGGAATCTGACGTGACACAAACAAGACATCTTCCTAAGCGCGGCTGGCGAACGGCTGCTGCCGGCATCGGCATGCTGCTGGGCGCGGCACTCTGCGGAAACGCTCAGGCCACCGGCTGGCTCTGGGATCAGGACGGCGACAAGATCGACGACCGGATCGAGCAGGTGGGCCTGCAAGGCATTTCGGCCGCGTTCGAGACAGGCGACTCCCTGCTCGCCCGCCAGCGCATCGCAATTCGTGATCTAAGCGCCACACCGCTGCGCTTTGGCGTGTACGTGGGCTACGAACAGCGGCCGACAGAGGCCGACCTGCAAGCCCTGCGCGACTCTGGTGTCAGCACCGCGATCATGCACCCATACCTGTACATCGACTATGTACGGATGGAGCTGACGCTAGGGGAAATCCAGACGGTCGCCACGCTGCCGAATGTGTCACGTGTCGAAGCGATTCCGATGGTCTATGCGGTGAATGACATCGCCGCCGCCACGGGCGGGGTATTCGATCGAAGCAACACCATCTTCCCGAGCGTGCACGAACACCTCGGCCTGACCGGCCAAGGCGTGGTCGTCAGCGTGCTGGACACCGGGGTCAATGACGACGCCGATGTCGCAACCGGTTTCCCCGGCCACGAATCGGTCATCGGGAAGTTCATCGCCGGCGGCGAGTTCTTCGCAGGCCAACCCGCGCTGAACACCGCCAGCGATGCCAGCACGAATCCAATTGATCGTGGCGAGGCCGCTTCGAGCAACCACGGCACCCATGTCGCAGGTACCGCCATCGGCATCGGCCGACCCGATGGCCTGTTTCAGGGCATGGCGCCAGGCGCGACGCTGATCGATCAGAAAGTGTTGTCCGACGCCGGCCTCGGCTTCGGTTCGGCCGACGGCGTGGAATGGGCGGTCATCAACAAGGAGCAGTACAACATCCGCGTGCTGAACCTCAGCCTGGGCGGGTTGGATGCCTCCGACGGTACCGATGCCGGTTCGCAGATGATGAATGCGGCCTTCGATGCCGGCCTGCTGCCGGTGATCGCAATGGGCAATGATGGCGAAACGAATTACGTCTCCTCGCCCGCCGCCGCGACCAAGGCATTGGCCATCGGTTCCTACAACGACCAGAACACCATCGCGCGCGCCGATGACCTGATCTCGGACTTCTCCAACGAAGGCCCGCGTGCCGATGACGGCACGGGTGACCCGGTCGGCCAGATGAAGCCGCTGGTGGCGGCCCCGGGGTCGGGCATTCTGTCAGCCGATGGCAGCCTCACCACGGACGGCCTGCAATACAAGTCCCTGGGCGGCACATCCATGGCCACGCCCGGTGTGGCCGGCATCATCGCGCTGATGCTGGAGGCCAACCCCTCGCTCACGCCCACCGAGGTGGTCGAAATCCTCAAACACACCAGCGACCATATCGACGATTGGGGCAAGACTGCAGTCGAAGACAATCCATTCGCCGGCGAAGATCCCAACTACCACCCCTCCGGAGGCTGGGGCCGGGTCAACGCCTATGCGGCGGCGAAGGAAGCACTGCGTCTGGCCGGCGACGCCGCCTCGCAGGTGCAGGTGGTTCAGATCTACGCCGAGCCGGTCGCCAGCGGCGAGGCCGCCATTGACGTGCTGTGGGTGAGCCAGCGCGAGATCGATCTGCAGGGTTATAACGTCTACCGCGCCCCCGATGTCGGCGGCACGCCCGGCGCGTTCGCTCAGATCAACGCCACGCTCATCCCCGGAACGGGCGGCGCCGCGATCGAGAAACTGAACAATCGGAATACCTACACGCTCACCGATACGGACGGTCTGGAGTTCGGCAATGTGTACTGGTACCGGATCGAGCACGTATCGGCCGCCGGCACCTTCCAGGAACCGGCCTACCCGGTCACGCTGGGTCAGACCCTGCCCGTGGCCCGGCTGCGGTACTCCATCACCCATAATGCCATCGACAACGACCTGCTCATCCTGCTCGGTAGCGGCGTGTCGTTCGCGCATGCCGAAACCATCATCTCGGGTCGGCCAGCCGGCGAAGCCGATGCGGTCACCGAGGTCCCCGGCGAAGCGACCACCGGCAATCTTCAGCACGATTTCAGCATCACGCTGACCAACCGTGACCTGGCATCGGTGTACATGCCGCCCAGCGCACGCCAACCATGGTTTCTTCGCGTGTCCGAAGGCGGGTTCGTCAACCGCACCGGTCAGGTCAACAGCTTTGCGATCGATCTGTTCGATGAAAACGGCGACGTGATCGAAACCCTGGAAACCGGTGACCTGACGCCACAGCCGCTGGTCGAAACCCAGTCGGTGGAGCTGTGGATTCCGTCGAACCCGACCACGCCCACGCCGGGTGCCGCGCCGATTCTCGCATCGGTTGATCCCGAGGGCGCCGTGCAGGGCAGCGCGGATATCAGCGCGAGCTTTCTCGGCTCGCAATTCCTGGCGCAGGCCACGATCACCATCGCCGGCGAAGGTGTCACCGTAACCGATGCCGAAGTGGTGTCCGGCAACGAAGCAACGGCGCTCATCAGCGTCGCCGAAGACGCCGCAGCGGGCCCGCGTGACGTCACCATCACCAATGTGGATGGCCAGTCGGATACGCTGGCCGGAGCGTTCACCGTGGTCCTGGCCGGATCAACCGAGGAACCGGAAGAGCCCGGCGAAGAACCGGAAGAGCCCGTGACCGGCGGCTCGGACCCTGTCGGTGACCGCGCGCCCACCGGGAGCAGCGGCGCGTTGGCGCCAGGCCTGCTGCTCATCCTGCTCGGGGGTCTTGCTCTGCGCCGCAGCAACCGGTCAGGCAATCGCCACTAGACGGATAGCCTAGGCAAGGCGCCGGATCGCTACATGCGTCCGGCGCCTTTTTTATCCGGGCCTGTCGATCCGGCCCTGCGCGTCGCTGTCCCCTATCCCTGCACCGTCGACCGGCGATAAACCAGCACATAGACGGCCGGCAACACGATCAGCGCCAGTACCAGCGTGGTCACCAAACCACCCACCATAGGGGCGGCAATACGGCGCATGACCTCGCTGCCGGTCCCGCTGCCCAGCATGATCGGGATCAGGCCCGCTATCGTCGCGGTCGCCGTCATCACCACCGGCCGCAAGCGACGCTGTGCACCGTCACGCACCGCGGCCACCAGCGCCGAGACTCCACTCTCGCCGTCGCGGCGATGGGATGCCAGCGCCAGGTTCAGGTAGGTCAGCATCACCACGCCGATTTCCACCGCGACCCCGGCCAGCGCGATAAAGCCCACCGCGACAGCAACGGACAGATCGTATCCCAGCAGGTATAGCAGCCAGACTCCCCCGGATAGCGCCATCGGGATGGTCGCCAGAATGATCACCACCTGTATCAGCGAGCGAAACGCCAGAAACAGCAGCAGCGCGATCACTGCCAGGGTCGCCGGCACCACCAGCTGCAGCCGCTGGGCGGCGCGTTCCATGTACTCGAACTGACCCGACCAATGCACCGAGTAGCCGGCCGGCAGGTCAAGCTGCGCGTCCACCCGTTGCCGCGCTTCGGCAACATATGAACCGACATCTCGGCCGGCGATGTCCACGTACACCCAGCCGGACAGCCGGGCGTTCTCACTCTTGATCATCGGCGCGCCGTCCTCAATGCGGATCGCGGCCACATCACCCAGGGTGATCTGCAATCCGGCGTCGGTGACGATCGGCAGATCGCGCAAGGCCTCTGGAGTATCACGCCAGGCCTGCGGATACCGCAGATTCACCGGATAGCGTTCCAGCCCCTCGACAGTCTGGGTGATGGTCATCCCGCCGATGGCTGTTCGGACAACCGCCTGTACATCGGCAATGTTGAGCCCGTAGCGCCCGGCCGCCAGCCGGTCGATGTCCACCGTGAGATAGCGGCCGCCGGCGACCCGCTCCGCATAGACGCTGGTCGTCCCCGGCACCTCGGAGAGCAGGGTCTCCAGCTGCCGGCCGATGCGTTGGATGGTGGCCAGTTCGGGGCCGTTGACCTTGATCCCCACCGGCGTCTTGATGCCGGTGGCCAGCATGTCGATCCGGGTCTTGATCGGCATGACCCAGGCATTGGTCACGCCCGGCAAGCTGACCCGCTCGCGAATCTCGTCACGAATGGTCTCCAGCGTCATGCCGTCACGCCACTCGTTGCTCGGCTTGAAGGTGATGGTCGTCTCGATCATCGTTAGCGGCGCGGGGTCGGTCGCGGTCTCGGCGCGACCGATCTTGCCGAACACGGTGTCCACCTCGGGGACGGTCTTGATCAGTTTGTCCGTCTGCTGCAGCACCTGACGCGCCTTGCCTGCGGAAATGCCCGGCCGGGTTGTCG
>JAGLCS010000189.1 GCA_023146115.1 Abyssibacter sp.
TGTACAACTCGGTATCCGGCGTGTCACCGCCGAACAGGTCATCGAGGAACTGGTCCGAATAGTCGGTATCCGGCGGGCCCACGACCACCGGTCGGGAATGGTAGATGGGCCCCATGCGCAGGTCGCGGTTACGGAACCGCCCGCCGTTGCTTTCCTCGTTCGACTGCTCACCACGCAGATAATTGACGCGCCCCTGCGACAGTTGCCGGGACAGCCCCAGCAGGCTGTAGAGGTCGATTTCGTTCAGATAAAGCGGTGAGACCGCAGTATCCAAGAGCTCATCCAGACCCAGGCCACTGAGCGCAGATACCTCGAGGATCGGATTGAGAATCTCTTCCTGAACCGGCTCGATCGCACTCTCAAGGATAGTGCCCTCGACCGCAAGAACAACATTCAGGACCGGGTTGACCAGACCGACCAGAATTTCCAGTGTCAGGTACAGTTCCGGAGGAAGCTGCAATGCGGCTACCGCCGACAGGCGATAGTTGGGGTCGCTGAACTGCTGCCAGGAAAACGGCATCCCTTCGCGCAGGGTGGGGTCGTAGGTCAGGACCAGACGATCCGCATGCCCCTCGGAATCGATCTTCTGGTCCAGCAACTCGGCCGCGCTCCAGGCCGGCTCGCCCAGCGTCCCGTCCAGGTTGAGATCGTAAGCGATCAGGTCCCCGGTCAGTTCCTGGGCGTCGTAGGTCGCGAGAAACACGCGCTGGTTGTTCAGGATGGAGCCGGAGGTGATGCCGACCGACGTCGTGCCCTGGGAATTTCCGGGTGAAATTCTCAGCGCCTCGGCGAACTTCTCCACCAGATTCGGATCGTCCACGGCGCACTGCCGTCCCCGGCCGTTGTAGGTGGCGTGCAGCAGATCATCCAGCTGATTCACCGGCACGAAGGCGGCCGCTCCCGGATCCGGATCACCCCAGGCAACCGGGTCCGAGTTGTTCGCCGGCCGCGACAAATCGCCGTCGAGGCCCATGTCCAGCACGTAGGTCGTGATGTACTGGCGGCTGTCGAGACCGGCATTCAGATCCCGCTCGTAGTAATGCATCGCGACGTCGCCCAGCGTGTCGGTGAACGCATCCGCGTAGGCGCCCCCGTCATACTCGGTGTCACCGTCACCATCGGCGTTGGTCGGTGTCCCGTTGAACGGCGCGTTATTCACCGCGAGCGACGCCCCGGCCGAACCATTGGAAGACGGCGTGCCGGTGCTGGTCACCGACGCGCCGTTGTCGGAGGAAAAGCCATCCGTCACCAGGAGCACCGACGCCTGCTGACACTGGCCGTCATCGTCCTCGGACAGGCGCGGGCAGTTCGAATTACCGAACAGGTTGGTGCCACCGCCGCACTCGATATACGCGCCGGCGTCGAACAACGCCTTTTGCAGCGGCGTGCCCGCCGAATTGCCGCGGGTGCCGAAGATGGCATCCATGACCTGCCTGCGGTTCCCGATCGCGGGATCGTCGTTGAGCTCGACCATCTCCAGCTGGCTGTCCGGGTTGTTGTTCACGCTGGCGACGGCCATGTAGGCATCGCCCACACCGGCCATGAATTCGGACAGCCGCCCCTTGGTCCTCAACTCGCGCGAGCGGTGATACTGGAACCAGTTGGCGAAATTCTGCAGCTCGGTCGGGTCACCGATCTCGACGCGGGAGTGCGTATCGTCGGCATCGACCACGCCATTGCCGTTGGAATCGGTCCAGGAGTAGTAGTGCGCGATGCGCTCGCGCAGGTCGCGGTAAGTACCCAGCCCGAGATTGCAGAAAAACTGCGAACTCGTGCACACCCTCTCGTGCCTCACCGACACGATGTCGTCGTCCTCGGTGACCAGGTAGGTCGTGAACTCCTTCAGGGACGTCAGATTGACGGTCTTCGTCGGGTCATAGGGATCCAGACGGGCCGCCGATGCCGACGCGTCGGCAAACGCCAGACCTGCGGCATCGACGCCATAAGGCCAGGGTTCGTAGGTCTCGTTCGGGTCGTAATAAAGCGGGTTGTAGTCGCTGTTGCGCGCCCGCCAGACACCCTCGTAGTCATCACCGAGCCTCGCCTCGGAGCCGCGGAGGAAATCGTCATCCTCGTTCCAGGCATCGACGACGACCTGTGACGGAACGGCCAGGCGGTGCAGATACGCGTTGGTGTAGGACGACTCGCTGGACGGCGCGTCCACGGGAAGCGGATAAATCCAGCGATAGGTCAGCGATTCAACGCCCAGTTCACGCTGCGCGTCTTCGTCCCCGGTCAAGAAATTCGATGACATGGACAAGGAGTCGTCCAGCATCAGCATGATCATGGGCGGAGGCGACACACCCAGTTCGATGGGAGCCGCTGGAATTTGCGAACCGCCACCGGACAACGAGTCCAGCGGGAGATCCACTGCGCTGGCGGTGCCCGCCGACAGCGCGAGGCCGATCAATGCCGCGAAGCCATGCCGCATACGATTGCTCAGGACAGTCATCAGAATCGCCGGATAAAGGTGGATTGCAGCACGCGCTGACTATCTTGCTCGGCACCAACACCTATGGCCGTCACCTCGTACAGGTAGCGCTGCGTTTCGTCGCCGCGGCCCAAGGTCAGGCTGTCGCGGATGATGCGGGCCTCGCGGATCAGAAATCGCGGCTGCTCGGCGACGCCCTGCAGCGGCGAGCCACCCTGCGCCGGATCGTAAGCCGGGTTCTGCAAGGACTCGCCTTCGGTGGTCCAATCGTTCAGCGTCATCGCGATCAGGTCACCCACCGTGTCGAACTGACTTTCGACCGGCGAGATCATGAACACACCCGGAAAATCAGCGCCGCGACAAGGCGGGGTATCGCTAATGCATTCAAGCTCGTGCGGCAGTTCAGCCTGGCTGTTAATCCAGCGCTCGCCGTCGCGCAATCCAAGCTCCGCGGCCTGGAAGGCGATCTGGCTATCGCGATCATTGGCCGACATGCGCTCCTGGCTGACCACGGTCCGTAGCGTTGTAATCCCGATCACGGTGAGCACCAACAGCATGATCAGGCTGATCAGCAGCACGCTACCGCGCTGGCGGACAGATGATGAATGCAACTGTTTCATGACAGCAGATTCCTGAGGCTGATCGTGCGAACAAACCGGCGTTGCAAGTCCCGCTCAACGGTGGTGATGGTTTCCGAGCCGATCCGATCGATTAACGACAGCGGACGCGCGCCATACATCGTCAGAGTCAGCCGTACGCTGACGACTTCTTCCATGTTCAGTCCGGCGGTCGATGGCGACACGAAGCGATCGGCGGCTCCGTCGCCATCACCGTCGTCCCCCAGTTCGATCTGCAGGTTCAATACGTCGTTGGCGATGGGCAGCGTCGTGGCATTGCCTTGCTGAACGCCGCTGGCGTCGAGTAGCGCAGAGGAGCAGTACAGCGCCAGCCTGGACGCTTCGGCATCGGCACTATCCGATTCGGCGGCCGCTGCGGTCGCGCCTTCGGCCACGAAAAAGGTATCGACACTGGTCCAGTCACCCTGAACCGTCTGACCGAGACAATTGAGAATCGTATTGTCGTCCAGGCCCTGGTACTGAACGGTAATGGTGTCTGAGTTGGCCTTGACCGCGTCCAGCGTGGCGGCTGCGCCGCCCAGTGTCACTTGGTATTCGCGCGCAGCCGTATCCAGCGCGGTGTCGTCACCGTCACTTGCGTCCACGGCCGGATTGGTCGCACCAAATCGCAGCAACGGCAATTCTTCCGGCATGGTCCGATGCCCGGTCATGCGCAATGTCGACGCCACGGTGTCCACGGCAAACCGCGAGTTCTCGGTGAGCCTGGCCTCACCCATGATGATGTCGTTCGACGCCTGACTCCCGGCGAAGATCTGAATCACCCCCAGCGCCAGAATCGACCCCAACGCCAGGCTGATCAGAATCTCGACAATGGAGATCCCCGACGTTGTCGACTGAGACGTATTCATGGCGCAAACACCACGTTCAGAACCGGATCGGCTTCGACAGCACCCGAGGATTGCGTCGCAGCGACGTAGTCCGCATCGATCTGACCATTACGATTTTCATCCCAGGTCAGCGAGATCGTGTACGGGTCACCCGCGGCGCAGCCCGCCGCGCAACTCACCGTCGCGACCGCCCCAGGTAAACCGGAGGCAGGACTCCCAAGCATCTGGTACCAGGCGTATAGATCAGCAGCGGCCAGTTCAGCCGGTGTGCATCCGGTGCCGTTCGGGAACGAGGTCTGGCAGTCGTACCCGGGGTCGTCGGGTACCTGCTGGGCGGCATAGGCGCCGCTGCGGGCAGCGCCGACGTTGGATCGCATACGATCGGTGAGGTCCGCAGCAATGCCGGTGGCCTGCGACCGGTAATAGGCGTTGTGATTGCTGCGCAAGCCGCCCAGTTGCAGCGAGGCCATGCCCAGCATGCCGATGGCGATCACGACCAGCGTAATCAGCACTTCCAGCAAGGTGATCCCGGATTGCGTCTTCATGATGATGGCGAAACATAGCAAGCGGAGGACGCGGAACCGGGCGACGCCTGGGCCCGGCTGACCACGGCACGTCCGGTCAGGGCCACATCGACGAAACGCGCACGGGCGAGTACGTCCTCATCATCTTGCGTGCCCGCATCGTCGTTGATGCACAGCGCGAAACGCGAAACCGTCCCGGCCAACGCACCACGGCTGTTAAACGCGATGCTGCCGTCGCCGCTTGCCTCACGAAACCGCACGCCGGACGCCAACGCAGGATGCACGCCGAGCAATGCGTCGATGGACGCCGCGCTCAAGGCACCATCGCCATTAATATCAACAAAGGTGATCCAACCATTTTCCCATTGCCCCTGGTCATCACAGATACAGGCGGCAGACTGCGTCGTGGCATCGCAGGTTTCCGCCGCCCCCCCACGGGCGCACATGACGACATTGCGCCGCTGGCGCGTCGCCTCGCTGCGCGCGGCACTCAGGTCCACCAGAAAATCATTGATACCGCTGGACGCACGCTTGCGCATCACGAAATCGGAATAGGCGGGCACAGCAAAGCTCACGACAATCGCCAGCATGGCAATGGCCACCAGCAGTTCAACCAGCGTGAATCCACCACCGGCTCGACTCCTCACAATTGTCATACCACTTCCCATGGCAAGCAGCTTACGTGCGCAGGTTAAGAAGCCGTGATGTCAGATGACGATGAGGGAGCCGAAGCCGACAAGCGGTGAGCACAAAAAAGGGCCTGCGACAGCAGGCCCTTTTTGAGCAGATGAGCGGCATTCACCGCTCAGTGCAAACTTCAATGAACTACTTGCGAGCGATCTTCTTGACGTTGCCAGGCGCGAAGTAACCGTCGTCATAGTCTTCGACGGTGTGCTCCGGCTCCTCGTTGTTCATTTCCTGTACGAGATAGCGATTCGCGAGCAGGTCGTACACCGTGCCGGCGATCTGCGCCGTGGCTGGATAGCGATAGAAA
>JAGLCS010000019.1 GCA_023146115.1 Abyssibacter sp.
TCCACCGAACCGCCCCACTGATCGCTGCGATGGTTGGTGCGCGCACAGGTGAACTGGTTTAGAAAATAGCCTTCGCTGGCCATGATCTCGACACCGTCGTAACCGGCTTCCTTCGCCAGCTTTGCCGCGCGGGCGTAGGCCTTGATCTGACGCCAGATGCCCCAGTTCGACAACCCACGCGGTCGGAACGGATTAATCGGCGCTTTGACCGACGAGGCCGACACCGACAACGGGTGGTAGCTGTAGCGTCCGGCATGCAGCAGCTGCAGGCAGATTTTGCCGCCCTCTTCATGCACGGCGTCGGTGACCTGACGGTGGCGGTCAACCTCCCGCCGCGACGACAGCTTGGACGCCATGGGATAAAGCCAGCCTTCCATATTCGGCGAAAACCCGCCGGTCACGATCAGCCCCACGCCGCCGGCGGCGCGCTCGCGGAAGTAGGCAGCGAGCTTGGGGAAATCCTTGACCTTGTCTTCCAGGCCGGTGTGCATCGACCCCATCAGCACGCGGTTGCGCAGGGTTGTGAAACCGAGATCAAGAGGCTGTAGCAGATGAGGATAGGAACTGGTCACGTGAAGATTCTCTTGTGCTGCCTGAGGTTGAGGAAGGGCCTAGCCCAGCTTGCGGGGTTCGTACGGCGTGCTGGCCTCGCCAGTCTCCGACTGCGCGATCTCGGCATTGCGCTTGGCGGCGATACGCTGGTTCTTGCGCCCCATGAGCTTGCGCTGCCAGCGACGTTCGGCCGCCAATGCGCCGGCCTCGTCTGCCAGCCAGGCGTCGTGAATCAGCGCCTTGCCGGCGGCGATGGCGTCTGGCGAACGGGTCAGCATTTCGGCGATGAGCTCTTCCGCCTTGGCGGCCGGGTCTTCGGCGAGATGCGTCACCAGTCCGAGATCCAGGGCTTGCTCGCCTGACAGCACGCGCCCGGTGAAGGTCAGCTCCTTGGCGACGTCCATCGGCAGCAGCTCGCGCAGCGTGACCATGCCGCTCATGTCCGGCACCAAACCCCACTTCGCCTCCATGACGGAGAGTTTGGAATCCGGGGTCGCGATGCGGATGTCGGCGGCCAGCGCCAGCTGAATGCCCGCCCCGAAGCAGTTGCCATGAATCGTCGCGATCACCGGCACCGGCAGCGCCCGCCAGACCATGCCCCATTGCTGGAAGATGTTGGTCACCGGACTGTGCAGCGCCGCGAGGCCGTGGGCCATGCGCTTGGGGTCGGCAAACATCGCTTTCACATCCAGACCGGCGCAGAAGCTCGGTCCGTTGCCTGACAGCACCACGGCGCGCAGATCTCGATCCTTGGCCAGCGATTGCCCGGTCTTCACGACCGACTTGAGCATGGTGAAGTCCATGCCGTTGTGTTTTTCCGGGCGGTTCAGGCGCACATGGGCAATGTCGCCCTGGCGGTCGATGATGACGCGTTCGCTCACGGGGAATCCTCTGCGGGCCAGATGCGGGGGTCGACGTTATATGCACCTTGTTGCATAGTCAACCGATGTCATTGAAACACGCCATCCTGGTTTCGCTGGCCGAGCGGCCCGCCTCCGGCTACGACCTGGTGAGCCGCTTCGACCGTTCCATCGGTTATTTCTGGCGCGCCAGTCACCAGCAGATGTATCGCGAACTGCCCAAGCTGGAGGCAGCCGGATGGGTCTCCGCCGAGGCGGTCGCACAATCCGGCAAGCCCGATAAACGGGTGTACGCGATCACCGATGCCGGCCGTGGCGCGCTAACCGAGTGGCTAAAGGCCCCGGTCGGCCCCGAGCCCGTACGCGAAAGTCTGATGGTCAAAGTACGTGGCGCGGCACTTCTCGGTGCAGCGCATGTACTGCCCGAAATTCGACGCCACCGGCAATTGCATGCCGACAAACTCACGCTGTTCCAGCAGATCGAGCAAGGCGATTTCAGCAACGGACCGGGCGACGACCCCACCCGGCGCTGTCGGTATCTGGCACTACGTAGCGGCGTGCTCTACCACCACAGCTGGGTCACGTGGTGCGATGAGGCGCTGGCGCTCCTCACCACCGGTTAAGCCGCTGCTCAAGCCGCTTCGCCAGCGACCACGCCAGGGAAACACATGGTCAATTCAGCTTCGTGAACCGCCTGCCCATCGTCTATCACCCGGTTTATTCCCGAGTGTTGCTACCCGATCGCCATCCGTTTCCGATGAGCAAGTTCGGCATGCTGCACGCGGAATTGCTCGCGCAGGGGATCGCGACGGCCGACCAGTTTCATGTGCCGGAACCCGCCGACACCGCGCGGTTGGCGCTCGTGCACAGTCGCGACTACCTCCGGCGTTTTCTCCACGGGGAGCTGAGTGCGGCCGAAATCCGGCGTCAGGGGCTACCGTGGTCCCGCGGCCTGGTCACACGGTCGGTCACGGCCGTGGGCGGCACCTGTCATACCCTGCAGTTGGCGCTGGACCTTGGTCTGGCGACGCATTGCGCAGGCGGCACCCACCACGCCCATCACGACTTCGGCTCGGGCTACTGTCTGCTCAATGACCTCGCCGTCGCTGCCGCCTGGGCGTTGCACACGGGGCGGGCCTCGCGGGTACTCGTCATCGACTGCGATGTGCATCAGGGCGACGGAACCGCCCGAATCTTCGAGCACGACCCCCGCGTGTTCACCTTGTCCTTTCATGCCGCGACCAACTTTCCTGCGCGTAAGGCTCAAAGTGATCGGGACGTGGCCCTGCCGCGCGATACCGGGGATGCCGCCTATCTTCAGGCGCTGGCGGACCACGTTCCAGCGGTCGTCGAGAGCTTTCAACCCGATTGCGTGCTCTACGACGCCGGTGCGGACGTCCATGTCGCTGACCGGCTCGGTCACCTTGCGCTGAGCGACGACGGCATGCGCGCCCGCGACCGCTACGTGATCGAACAATGTCTGCAACGGGCGGTGCCCATCGCCTGCGTCATTGGCGGGGGCTACGATCGGGACGTGCCGACCCTGGTGAAACGACACGCCTTTCTGCATGAACAGGCCAGCCTATGCTTCGACCAATGGATCAAATGAATCGACATATCAGGCGTTTCGCCGTCGCGGGGCTGGTTGCCGTCTGGGCGCTGAGCGGCAGCGGTTGCAGTACCGCGACGAAGTTCGGCTACAACCACCTCGACTGGTTCGCCAAACGCGAAATCGGCAAATACTTCGACCTGACCCAGCGCCAGGAAGACTGGTTCAAGCCGCGCTTCGAGGCCCTGTGGTTGTGGCACCGCCACGAACAGCTGCCGCTTTACGTTGCAGATTTGCGCAGCCTCGCCGAGCAGGCGCAACAACCATTGAGCCGGGAACACATCACACAGGCGCTGACGATGATCCAGGGCCATGTCAGGCGGACGCTGGAACGCGCCACGCCCGAAACCGTGACCTTGCTGGCGATGCTGGACGACGCGCAGGTTGCCTCGCTGCTCGAGGAGGTGGACGACAACATCGCAGAGGCGGCCGAAAAACTGGAAGACCAGACAGACGAGGACCGACGCGAGGATGCGGTCAAACGCGTGAAGAACTGGATGGAAGACCGCTACGGCCGCCTGAGCGATGATCAAAAGGCGCTGATCGAAGACTGGTCTCGAACCCGCGAATCCCGGCCCGCCGAGTGGCTGGATCATTCGCGTCGCTGGCGTGATGCCTTCGCGCTCACGCTTGCAAGCCGCGATGAGCCCGGCTTCGCGGAGCGCGCCGCCCACCTGCTCTTTGATGATGCCGCACTTGTTCCCGAACACTTGCTTGCGCTCCGCCAGCGCAACGAAGATCGCTGGCTGGACCTGGCCGCGGCGATCAGCGCCATCACCACCGAACGCCAGCGCGCCAAGCTGGTGGATTACATCTCCGACTTCGCCAAGGACTTCGACAAGCTTGCCCAGCAGCGGCGCGACTGACACTCCCTGTTCACCCTGCCGATACGCCGGGTTTGGTAGCGTCGGACGGCGAAGCTGGAATGAACGGGGACGTGTTTTGTACCGAACTCTGCTCGCGCTCGGCGCGGCATGGCTGGCCGGCTGCGGCGCTGGCGACATATCGACAGGCCCGGCTGATCCGCCGGGCGCCGAAGTCCGTGATCTGAACGCCATTAAGGCCGCCGGGGTCTTGCGGGTGGCCACGCGCAATGCCCCCACCACCTGGTACGTCGACCGGTTCGGACAGCCCGCCGGGCTGGAGTTCGACCGGGTGTCGGCGTTTGCACAGTCCCTGGGCCTGTCCCTGGAACTGGTAGAGGCCGATTCCACCGCCAGCGTTCTGGAAGCCGTTGCCAGCGGCCGGGCCGATCTCGCAGCGGCCGGCCTTACGGTCACGCCGGCCCGGGCCGAACGCTTCGCGTTCTCCAAGCCAACGCTGCAAATCACCGAACAGGTGATCTGTAACCGTGATGGCGCCCGTGCCAAATCGCTGGACACGCTGTCGTCGGTTTCGCTCAAGGTCGCAAGGCGCAGTAGCTATGCGGACACGCTGACAACCCTGGCTGAATCCTCACCAGGCCTCGCCGTGAGTACGGCGGATGCGACCACCGAATCGTTACTGCGCCAAGTGTGGTCGAAGACCCTGGATTGCACGGTCGCCGATTCGCATATCTTCGCGCTCAATCGGCGGTACTTCCCGACCCTGATCGCCGAGTTCCCGCTCACCGGCCTGCGCGATCTCGCCTGGGCCATGCCATTGCAATCGACGCGACTGACCAAGGCCGTGAATACCTGGCTGGGCAAGGCGGAGACGGCTGCCTTGATGTCCGCCACCCAGACGCGTTACCTCGCCGCCACGGAGGAGTTTGATTTTGTCGACATGCGGGCGTTTACCCGCCGGATCGACGAGCGATACCCCAAGCTCGACCGCCATTTCCAGCGCGCGGGAGAGACGCACAACGTGGACCCGGTTCTGCTCGCAGCCCAGGCATATCAGGAATCGCACTGGGACCCGAAGGCCAAGAGTCCAACCGGCGTGCGCGGCGTGATGATGCTCACCCAACCTACCGCAAAGTCACTGGGCGTCACTGACCGCCTCGACCCGCGGCAAAGCATAAATGGCGGAAGCGAGTACCTGGCCAAGATGAAGGGCCGATTTTCCGATGAAGTGAAGGAACCGGACCTCACCTATCTGGCACTCGCCGCCTACAACATCGGCCGTGCCCACATGCACGACGCCCAGTCACTGGCGCGCGAAATGGGCAAGAGCCCCTATGAATGGGAGGACATGAAAACCGTCCTGCCGCTGCTATCCGATAAGTCGGTGTATCCCAAGCTCAAATATGGCTACGCCCGAGGCCACGAACCGGTTCGCTATGTGGCGCGTATCCAGACGTACTCCGACGTGCTGGTCGAGCATCTGGAGTAACGATGGCTGAACGGCACCCAGCGCCGGCGCTAAGGCGCGACACCGCAAGCGAAACCCTGGACGCGCGGTCGCTCAATCGTCAGTTCGCCTTCCTCGACCCGGTCCACGGCCTCGTCAATTGCGCCGTTCACGACCGCATCCATCCAGTCGAAAATGTGCACGCCATCGGCGAGCGCCTGCTGGGTCTCGGGTAGCGACGTGTCGTAAAACTCATCCTTGTTGATGAATCCGTGGATACCCTCGCCGAGGTTGGCTGGCAGAAAGGCCTGCAGCGCCGGGTCTCCCCGCAGCTGGCAATAGACATCGCGCAGGCCGTTAATCCACTGCTCGCGATTGTCCGCCAGTGTCACACCGCCGGCCGCGATCATGAATCCCTGGGTGCGCGCCTGCGTATGGTCGTTCTGTGCCGAACTGAGCATCAGGCGTTGGCGACTCACCTCTAGCAGGCGCTCGAGGTGTCGAGGAATGATCACATCGGACTTCGCACACTCGTCAGCAAAACAATACGGCGGCAGGTAGGGCTGCTGACCCCAGGTCTGGCCGATCAACGCAAAGAAGGTGTCGAAGTTCGGGACTAGCCCACCACCTTGCACGATCGCGGCATGGGCCTGAGCCACGGTGTTCCGCCAACGCAGTTCATCAAGGACATAGTGCAGGTTGTACTGCACACCGTAGCCACCGGATGACGTACCCGAGAAGAACACATCCCATTGGTCAGGCCGGTAGCCCAGCGGGTCGCTGGCGCGCACGCGCTGCCAGACCACGTCCCGCAAAATCTCCAGCGCCGCCCGGAGATTCACCCCACCGTATCGGTAGATTGGACTCCTACCGGACGGTCCGGGGCCTGGGTCGTCCACGCCGCCGCCGACAAACAGGTCCTGGTTGCAAGACGGCAGATACAGCAGGCTGCGGTTAGCAAACGGGTTATCGGCCCGCACTCGCATGTAGCCGCCGAAACTCTCCTCCGGATGATCTCCCAAGGACTGGAATTTGGCGGGGTCTGTATTAGCGCATGTCCCCGCGGCGCAGGCGCCCGCGCCTTCCAGATGAATCAGTATCGAATCCATCCGTGCGGGTTCGGGTGCCAAGCGCAACCAGGGCGCATACGGGGATCCATCGCCGCAGCTCGTGCCCCACACATCAGAATCCATGATGAGCTGGAACGACTCCCCCCGCGGCAGTTCATGCAGCGATTGGTCTACCGGTTCTCCAGCGGAGTTACGGATTTCGATGCCCGCAAGACGCGTATTGTCAGGACCACACCGAAGCCCCAGCCGAGCGGTGTCCCCATGCGCAAGGGCGACGGCACATTCGGCCTGAGTCACCGCTCGGTGCAGATGCAGCATCGTGGGCGTTCCGAGCACCGACCCCAGCCCACGAGCAGGGCAAGCCGCGTCGACCGCTATGGCCGCATCTGTCTGGTGCTCAACCGCCCGCATCGCCGGATCGATACCGCAAGCCGGATCCAAGGCACATTGCGCGTAGTCATCGTAAACCGCAGCAAAGACGTGGCTGGATTGCTCAAAGGCCACCTGCAAGCAGCTGGCTTCGCCGTCGGTCGGACCTTGGGTGACCAGCGAAGCCTGCGGTCCGCCAAAATTCCTGGCAACTAATCGGTGGATGTCATCCGCACATCCCTGCGCCTGTTGGCGGGCAAACGCTCCCGGCTCCCAGCCCGGACCAAACCCGCCTAGGCGAATCGACTCGCCGCTGTTGCAGGCATCGCCCACACGTTCGATCAACCTGTTGGCTGCCGGGACAATCGCCTCCAGGCACGGCACGTTCTGGGTCTCGAGGCACAGGTTCTGATCGGCCAGCGCATCGGAATGGCAAGCGGCCACTTGTGTCGAAACCGCTACCGCGCATCCAAGAGCCTGCGCGCTAGGCTCTTCAAGCGGCGGCTCGGACGAGCCACAGGCTGAGAGCAGTAATATCGGCGCTGCCCGTAGCAGGTCGGACCAAGCTCGATGTCGCAGGTTGCGCATCCATGTCTCCTCGTATTCCAAGCCGCGCCTGAGGCCGACCAAGCCGTTCTCGACGCTTGTTGATTTAATGTTCTATGGCGAATCGCCATCTCGCCGAGTTGCGTCGTTATCACCGCAGCCCTGCGAGATGACCAACGCCGGTCTATTGTCCAGATGAAGCCGACAGTCGGATATACAACCCGTGGCGCGTCAACCTGTTGGTGCAGGCGCACCAAACATCAGGCGGCGGGTAGATTGGCACAGGCATCCAGCAGCCGACTGATCGCGCCGGTGCCGAGACCGGTTTCTCGGAGCAAGCTGTCTGCATCGGCTGGTGGGCAGCCCGTCCACTGCAGCCGTTCGACCGCGCATTCCAAGGGGATGTCGGTGACGATGCACGCCAGCTTGCGTGATCGCTCGGCGGCGTCACGCTGCTCATCCAGCAGCTTGCGCAGGCGTTTGGCGCCCCGCACAGGCATTGCCAGCACGGCATCCAGATCCGCGTAGATGCCATCGAGCGAGCCAAACCGAGTGAGCAGGGCGATGGCGGCCTTGGGGCCGACCCCCGCGATGCCGGGAATGTTGTCCACGGTGTCGCCGACCAGCGCCTGGTAGTCGAGCATTTGACTGGGCGTGACACCGAACTTGGCGGTGATGGCATCGCCATCCAGCCATTCGTCCTTGGCGAAGTCCCAGATGAGGTCGCCCGGGCCGAGCAGCTGCGCGAGATCCTTATCCGGGCTGACGATGATCGACGCAGCGCCGCTATCACGGGCGACCTGCACCAGCGTGCCGATGTAGTCGTCGGCCTCGAACTCCTCGCAGGCGAGGTGGTAGAGACCCAGCGCATCGCAGAGCTGCCGTGCCATCCGGAACTGATGCTTGAGTTCTTCCGGCGCCGATTCGCGGTTGGCCTTGTAGTTGGGATCGATCCGATTCCGGAACGAGCTGGTCAGGCTTTCATCGAAGGCGATCGCGATCTGGCGAGGGCCGCGCTCACGAATTAGCCGGCTCAGCATGTCGGAAAATCCCGTCAACGCGTTGATCGGACGGCCGACAGCATCGGTCATGGAATCCGGTAACGAGAACCAGGCGCGGAAGATGTAAACCGAGGCATCGATCAAGTAGACTCGCCGGTCCATCGTTTCGACGGTCATATTTGCCTGCTTCATATGGATTCCTGATGCGCGCCCTGATGTTTCTTTGCGCCGCGAGCGTAGCACCCGCCGCCATAGCCGATACCGTGTTGTCATTCGACACCACGGATGAAAGCGCGGCGTCGATGGTGCGGCTAGTGGACGGGGCGGTGCGTATCGACGGCGGCAAGTCGAATGAGTGGATGCTCTACCAGGCCAGCGAGGACACCCTGTTCATCGTCAGCCCTACCGACAAGAGCTACACCCGTATCGACGAAGCCGGAATCGCGAAACTCGGAGGGCAGATGGATGCCGCCCGCGCCGAGTGGGAAGCCGAAATGGACAAGCTGCCACCCGAGCAGCGCGCCATGGCGGAGCAGATGATGCAGCGCATGACCGGCGGACGATCACTGAAAAAAACCGCACCGCCGGAACCACAGGCCACAGGCTCCTCGCTGACCGTGGCTGGCGTGAAATGCGAGAACTATGTCGTCGAGCAACGTGGCGCAAAGGAAACACTTTGCGTTGCGGACCCGGATGATCTGGGTTTGTCGGATGAGGAGTACGAGACGGTACAGGCCATGTACGCCCTGCTCGCCAAGCTTGGCGAGGCGACCGGGTTTGCTGGCAGCGCCGCCCCTCGTGCTGACAAGTTACCCGGAGTACCGGTACTCATCGATAGCAGGGGAGGCCAACGCAAACAACGGCTCACAGGGGTCGAGCACCCTAATTTGGAGTCCAGCGTGTTTGCGCTCCCCAGTGGATACTCCGAACGCGACCCGAGCTCTCTTAAGTAGCGCCTGGACAGCGTCGGTATCGACGACACGACAAGGGAATCACCGAACGATTCACCTGAGCACGGGGATCGCTTGGTGTTGCCTAAAATTCAATTTGTTTGATCCGAGGAGCGCTTTCACATGACTGTGAAGCTGTTTGTACCCAAGGAGTCGGCGAGCGGGGAGAAGCGCGTTGCCATGGCTCCGGCTGTGGTCGATCGTGTGGTCCGCCTGGGCACGGATGTATCCGTGCAAACCGGTGCCGGTGCGGGAAGCCGAATTCCGGATACCGCGTTCAAGGACAAGGGCGCGAAAATCGTCAAGGCAAAGGCGACCGCAATCAAATCCGCCGATGTGATCCTGCGTGTCGCCCCGCCCGAGGCGGCCGACATCAAGAACATGAAGGCCGGCGCCATCCTGGCCAGCTTCGTGTACGCCCATCGCAATCCCGAGATCGTGAAAGCCCTGGCCGAGGCCAAGATCACGACACTGGCGATGGAACTGATCCCGCGTATTACCCGCGCTCAGGCGATGGACGCGCTGTCCTCGCAGGCTGCGGCCTCCGGCTACAAGGCGGCCCTGATCGCGGCCAGCGAACTGGAGCGCTTTCTGCCGATGCTGACAACAGCCGCCGGCACTATCCGTCCGGCCAAGGTGCTGGTCATCGGCGCCGGTGTCGCGGGTCTGCAGGCCATCGCCACAGCGCGTCGCCTCGGCGCGATGGTCGAAGCCTACGACGTGCGAACAGCCGCCAAGGAACAAGTTGAATCCCTCGGCGCCAAGTTCGTCATGGCGGACATCAAGGCCGATGCCGAAGGCGGCTACGCCCGCGAACTCAACGACGAGGAAAAGGCGGCCCAGCAGGCCATGCTGGAGAAACACATCGCCGCGGCCGACGCCGTCATCACAACAGCCTCGATTCCGGGCCGTCCCTCGCCAAAGATCATTTCCAAGGCGATGGTCGAGTCGATGAAGTCAGGCGCGGTGATTGTGGACCTGGCCGCCGAAGGCGGCGGCAACTGCGAACTCTCCGAACCCGGCAAGACGACCACCGTAGGCGAGGTCACCATCGTGGCGCCGCTCAACGTGCCGTCCATGCTCGCCGAGCATGCCAGCGAAATGTATGCCCGCAACCTGCTGAATTTGATGGAGTTGTTCATCAAGGAAGGCGAGCTGACGCTGGACCTGGAAGACGATGTCATCAAGGGCGCGTTGCTCACCCACGATGGCGAGATCGTCAACGAACAAGCCAAGCAGATTCTGGAGGGCTCCAAGTGACACCTGAACTTGCACTCACGGGCTTCGTCGCCCTGTACATCTTCATGCTCGCGGCCTTCACCGGCTACGAGATTATCGGCAAGGTGCCGGCGATTCTGCATACGCCGTTGATGTCCGGCTCCAACTTCGTGCACGGCATCGTGCTGGTCGGCGCGATGGTGGCACTGGGCCACGCCGACACCATTCTTGAACAGACCATCGGCTTCCTCGGTGTGGTGCTGGCCGCGGGCAACGCGGTCGGCGGTTACGTCGTGACCGAGCGAATGCTCGAGATGTTCAAGTCGAGCAAGGACTAAGGGGACAAGCATGAGTTTTCTGATTCAGGCGAGTTATTTCGTCGCCGCCGTCCTGTTCATTCTCGGCCTCAAGCGCATGGCGTCGCCGAGAACGGCGGTCAGCGGCATCAAGTGGGCCGGCATCGGCATGGTGCTCGCCGTGGTGGCCACGTTCTTCTACCCCGACCTGCATAACATCGGGCTGATCGTCACCGCGATCGTCATTGGCGGTGCGGCGGCGTGGATTTCCGGCAAGAAGGTCGAGATGACCGACATGCCGCAGATGGTGGCGCTTTACAACGGCATGGGCGGCGGCGCCGCGGGTGCGATCTCCGCGGTGGAGCTGTACTCCGGTGCGGCAACCTCACACGGCGCCGGCCTGGCCGCGCTGGCGGTGATCGGTGGCGTGATCGGTGCGGTTTCGCTGTCGGGCTCCGTCATCGCCTACGCCAAGTTGCAGGGCCTGATGAAAAAGGCCTGGTCCGTGCCGATGCACCAGGGCGTGAACGCGCTGATGGTGATCTTCCTGTTCGGTATTGGCCTGGCGTTGGCGACCTCTACCGGCCCTGGACCGTTCTGGATCACGGTGTTCTTCCTGATCGCGCTCACCCTGGGCGTGTTCATGACCACGCCCATCGGCGGCGCGGACATGCCCGTGGTGATCTCGCTCTACAACGCGCTCACCGGCCTGGCCGTGGCATTCGAAGGCTTCGTGCTCGGCAACGCGGCGATGATCATCGCCGGCACCGTGGTCGGGGCCGCCGGAACACTGCTCACCCTGCTGATGGCCAAGGCGATGAATCGTTCGCTGGCCAACGTGTTGTTCTCGGGCTTCGGTGCGAGTGACGGCGCGGAGTCTGACGGCCCGCAGGGCACGATGACGTCGGTCGAGGCCTCCGATGCGGCGATCTCGATGAGCTACGCGGGCAAGGTCATCATCGTGCCGGGTTACGGCATGGCCGTCGCCCAGGCCCAGCACAAGCTCTGGGAGTTCGCGCAGGCGCTGACCAAGGCCGATGTCGAGGTGAAGTTCGCAATCCACCCGGTCGCCGGCCGCATGCCCGGACACATGAACGTGCTGCTCGCCGAAGCCGGGGTGCCTTACGACATGATCTTCGATCTGGACGAGATCAACGAGGAATTCGCCCAGGCCGATGCGGCCCTGGTTATCGGCGCCAACGACGTCGTGAACCCGGCGGCTCGGACCAACGAATCCAGCCCGATCTATGGCATGCCCATCCTCAACGTCGATCAGGCCCGTGAGGTCTTCGTGATCAAGCGCGGCAAGGGCACCGGCTTCTCCGGTGTCGAGAACGAACTGTTCTTCGGCGAGAACACCAACATGGTGTTTGGCGATGCCAAGGAGGTTTGCAACAAGATGATCACTGGCCTCAAGGAGCTGTGATCACGTAAACGGAAAAGGCCCGCCACGTGCGGGCCTTTTCTATTGTTTACCCATGACTGTTATGTTTCCGCTTCGATAGGTGTTCGATGCTCGGGGGAGCAATCGGGGCACACCTTGCGTTGATTAGGGGTAGGCGCAGATGCAGTTGAGTAAAGCTTGGACCGGCCTCGATGCCTGGTCCGGGGTGCGGACGTGGTATCGCAACCATTTCCTGCAGATCGATCCTGACCAGGAAACCCGTTTTCAGCGTTCGTTCCTGCATGCCGGCCGCGGCCGACGCATGGTCGGCATCGTACTGCTCATCTTGATCGTGCCGACCGCGCCATGGGTGGTGCCCGCCGTCTTCCAGGTTCCGAGACCGGCATTCGAATCGATCCCATCATTGCTGTGGTGGATGACCTCGGGGTTCTCCCTGCTCAGCTTGGGCGTGAACTGGATGACCCAGTTGCGTCTGCGCCTGATCGCGGTGATTTCGGCGATGAACCTCTCCGCCATCGCATACCTGATGGCGTTGCGCGTAACCGCCAGCCACATCGGCTTCGACATTCCGATCACGGTGCCGGCGACTGTCATCGTTGGTTTCGGCGCCCTGGCGGGACTCACCGCCCGATACAACGTGGTGTTCTATCTGCTCGTCACCAGTTCGATTATTCTTGCAGAACTGTGCCTGGTAGCGCCGCAACCGTCGGTGATGATCGACATTTTCGCCGCGCTGATGATCTGCCTGGTCAGCTTTGTCGGCGCCTTGGCCGTTGAGCACGCCGCCCGAAGTGCATGGAAGGACACGTCGGACCTGGCCTACCGGGCGAACTACGACGACCTGACTGGCATGGCCTCACGCGCATATTTTCGCGAGCAGGTCGAGGCCTTGCTACAGGTGGCCCGCCGCGAAGAACGACCGGTGGCTCTGGCGATTCTTGATATCGACTACTTCAAATCGGTGAATGACCAGTACGGCCATGTGGTCGGCGACGAAGTCATACGCAGCGTCGGCGAGGAGATCCGCCTGCTATGTCGCCGTTCGACCGATGTCGCCGCGCGACTGGGCGGAGAGGAATACGCTTTGTTTCTCTATGGTGCCGACGCGTCGGACGCGCAGCGCATGCTCGGCGAGCTACTGCAACGCATCCGCGTTCTGCGACTCCACGATCCGGCCGGCCAGCCGATCGATCTTCGGGTGACGACTAGCTGCGGAATGTCGTCAGTGCCGCCCGGCGTGACGGCTACGCGCAATGACCTGCTGCTGACCGCCGACCGCCAACTTTATATCGCCAAGCAGTCGGGTCGGGACCGGCTTTGCTGGGAGCTGTTTCGAGGCGGCGCAGCGAAAGCCGACGCCTGACTCCGCTCAGTCGCTGTCGAGCGCAGCGTGAAGAAAGCCGGTGATCTGCAACCAAGATCCGCCGCCTGGAATCACCGGGTCGAAATGCCCCTCTCCCGCGACGATTCGCAGTGAAACAGGGTCGTCGGCCAACATCGCGGCCTGCGCGAACTGTTCAACCGATTCCGGCGAAACGATCGGATCGCTCGCACCATTGATGAGCAGCAGCGGCACGCGCAATGGCAACCTCGCGGCTGGCGACACCGCCGCATAACGCTCGCCGAGCTCATCAGGCGAACCGCCCATCACCTGATCCACGGCCGCATGGCAACTGCCATCCGGGCCGACGCGGTAAGTCTCCATATCGGTGATCGGAGCCAAGCCCACCACAGCGCGAATCGGCAGCGCGTGATCGGCCGGCAGCAGGCTGTGGGCGTCGTCGCGCGCGGCGGCCCACAGTGCCAGCTGACCACCCGCCGAGTGACCCAATGTCGCGACGCGACCGAGATCCAGGGGCCGGCTCGCCGCCAGTTCGCGTAGGTGATCGATCCCCGCGCCGACATCCAGGAATGTGCCCGGCCAGCCGCCATCCGGATCACCGATACGCCGATATTCAATCGACCAGGTCGCGAATCCCTGTTGTGTCAACGCAGCGGCCAGGTGGCTGAAGTACGTCAGGTCGAACTGCGATAGCCAGCACCCGCCGTGGATCATCACGACCACGGGGTGCGGGCCGGCCCCAGCAGGCAGACGCAACTCGCCATACTGCGGCGATGCCGGTCCGTAGTGCAGGCGCTCGCCGGGCGCCGGGAGCGGCATGGCTTGGACCTGAGACCAACTCAGCGGAGCCGACCGCGAAGGACTTCCGGTTCTCGTATCCCCCTCTGGTGGCTGGCTGGCACAGGCCCCCAGCAAACCGGCGGCGAATAAGGCGAGTCCACGTCTGGCAAACGGTGTCATGTCAGGTCACTCGATGTTGGGCCTGGAACTCAGGCAGGCGCCACCGGCCGGTGGCCATGATCTGACTCAGTCGCTCGCAGGCATCCCAGACATCCACATGACGCAAGTAGAGCGGCGTGAGGCCAAAGCGCAAGACGTCAGGGGTTCGGAAATCGCCCACCACGCCCTCTGCAATCAACGCCTGGCAGATCGGCCAGGCATGTCGATGACGCAGGCTGATCTGGCTGCCGCGGGCCTCCGCCTGTCTTGGCGTGATCAGGTCGAATCCAAGGCCGGCCAAAGGACCGTCAAAGCAGGCTGCCATCAGGTCGAACAGCTGCACGGATTTCTGCGCGACATCGGCCATACTGATTGCCGACCACGGTTCCAGCGCGGCATGCAGGCTCGCGAGGCTCAGCACCGGCGGGGTGCCCACCTGCCAGCGGTCCACTCCCGGCGCCGGGCGGTAGTGGTCCTCGAAAGCGAACGGATTGGCGTGGCCAAACCAGCCCGCAATCGGGTTGTGCAAGCGGTCCTGGAGCTGCGGCGACACGTATAGAAAAGCGGGCGCGCCCGGTCCACCGTTCAGAAATTTGTAGCCGCATCCGATGGCGAGATCAGCGCCACTGCCGGCCAGATCCACCGGGATCGCACCCGCGCTATGGGCCAGATCCCACAGCACCACAGCGCCCACAGCATGGGCACGCGCATTGATCGCCGCCATGTCGTGGCGTGCGCCGCTGCGGTAGTTCACATGGCTGAGCACGACGACCGCCACGCTGGCGTCGAGCGCATTCAGTAGTCCGTCAGCCTCGACCCGGCGTACCTGCACACCTGGTCGGCGCTGCGACACCGCATCGCTGACGTAAAGATCCGTCGGAAAATTGCCGGCTTCGGTCAGTATCGTGCGGCGATCGGGTGACAACGTCAGCGCTGCGGCCAACAGCTTGTAAAGATTAACTGACGTCGAGTCAGCGACCAGGACATCGTCCACTCCGGCACCAATCAGCGGCGCGATTCGCTGGCCGGTCTGTCGCGGCAGGTCCACCCAACCCGCGGTGTTCCAGCTTTTGATGAGCTGTTCGCCCCAGGCCTGCCTCAAGCTGTGCTCCACCGCTCGCGCCGACGCGGCGGTTAGCGGACCAAGCGAATTACCATCGAGATAAATCACCGCCGGCGGTAGCTCGAATTGCTCGCGAATGGCTGCCAGCGGGTCGGCGCTATCCAGCGCCTCCGCCGTTTGTCGAGATGCCTGCATAAGCCAAACATGCGACCTGCAAGGCGCGTGCGCAAGCGATGACGCAGCCGGCAACTGCGGCCGTTTCTATGCCGGTATGGGTTGCGACATACTGGAGCCATGCATCTCGACCCCCTCATGCTCAAGCTGGTCGCGGCCCTGCTGGTCATCCTCGCGGTGGGTCTGGCCTCGCGCATCCTCAAACAGCCGCATGTCGTCGGGTATCTGTTGGCCGGGGTCATTCTTGGCCCTTACGGGCTGGGCATGATGTCGGATCAGCATGCGGTGGCGCGGCTGGGCGAATTCGGCGTGATGTTCCTGCTGTTCTTTATCGGCATGGAGGCGTCGCCCAAGCGGCTGATCGCAAACTGGCGCATCACCGTGATTGGCACCCTCGCCCAGATCACCGCCTCGGTTGCGATCATGTGGGGCGTTGGCACACTCGTGGGCTGGTCGACGGCGCGTATCGTTCTGCTGGGCTTCGTGATCAGCCTGTCCAGTACAGCCGTGGTGCTGAATTACCTGGAAGATTCCGGACGGCTGCGGACCAAGGTGGGCGAAGACACCATCGGTGTGCTGCTGGCCCAGGACCTGGCCATCATTCCCATGCTCATCGTGGTCGGGATTCTCGGCGGGGGCCGGCCCGACCCCCACACGATCTCATTGCAGGCCATCGGGGTCGTCATCGTCGCGGCACTGCTCGTCTGGATGATGCGCGGCACCAAGGTCCGGCTGCCCCTGGGCTCGCGGCTTCGCGCCGACAAGGAGCTTCAGGTGTTTGTCGCGGTGCTGGTCTGCCTGGGTTTCGCGTTGATTACCGGTCTGTTCGATCTGTCCACGGCGCTGGGCGCTTTCCTGGGCGGCATGCTGGTTGGCGTCGCCAAGGAAACCGGATGGGTACACCATCGTCTGGAACCGTTTCGCGTGGTGTTCGTGGCGGTTTTCTTCGTATCCATCGGGATGCTGGTCGACCTTGGCTTTGTCATCGAACACTGGGCATTCGTAGCCGCGCTGTTGCTGTCCGTGCTGGTGATCAATACCGGCGTCAACGCCGTGATGTTCCGCATGTTGGGCGATACCTGGCGCCATTCCATTCTTGCCGGTGCGGTGCTGGCGCAAATCGGGGAATTCAGTTTTGTGTTGGCTGCCGTCGGGGAGCGCACGAACCTGATTACCGAGTTCGCCTATCAGGTCACGATTTCGGTGATCGCGTTGAGTCTGCTGTTCAGCCCCGCCTGGATCGGGGGCACGTTGGCGATGCTGAGGCGCAGCAAGGCGAGCGCCGCGCGTCGGCAGGACACGCAGGCGAGTTGAGACCGCGTCGAATTGTTCATGAATAGATGATGAACGCCGCCCCGGTCCCGCTCCCCCTTTATTGGGAATCGAGAAGCTGTTCCACGCGCCCGAATCAACCGCCGATTCAAGCGCTGTCGCAGATCGGCGACATCCCTGTCTCAAGATCACGACCAATACAGCGTCTAAGCGATGAATTCCGCAAGCACTGAACGTGTTACTCACATTGCTTCTGCAGGCCATAAAATCCGGCAGCTACAAGACAATATTATGAATAAAATGTTAAACGTTTCCGTAAGTCATTGATATTCATTGGGTTGCTGCGGCGCACTACCGTCACAGATCCTTAACATGAGCGAAATTACTCACTTGACAACGGCGGTGACATCAACTTTTCCCCAAGGTTATCCACAGGCTGAGACGTGGCGCTAGATCGTGCATCCGGGTCGCGGAAAATCGTTGAAGTCGCGGTCCCGGTGCCGCTATATCAATGCTTTGATTACGATTCCGGCGATCTGAACCCACCCGCCATCGGCACGCGCGTGCAGGTTCCTTTTGGGCGGCGCCGCTTGGTCGGCATCGTGACGGGAACGCACGACCACAGGGACGAACGCAGCCTGCGCAGCCTGGAATCGGCTCTTGATGCGTCCCCGTTGTTCGAACCACTCGATCGCGAGTTGATCGAGTGGACCGCCCGCTACTTTGCGGCGCCCATCGGCGAGGTGTACTCGCTGGCGATGCCCGTACGACTCCGTGCGGGTGCGCCCGCCGAGTGGTCGCCACCGTGGCGATGGCATGCCAGCGAAACGGCCACGTCCCAGACCAGCACTAAGCTCGGCCGACGGCAACAGGCCGCGATCGATGCGCTGTTGAAGAAACCACGCACCGATGCTCACCTGCGAGAGGTCAGCGGCCTTGACCGCCGCGGACTGGAGCGCCTGGCGAGCTTGGGCCTGGTCCGGCAGGTGACCGACAGCAGCGGCGAACAGCCTGCCGCAGCCGCTCCGGCGCCTGCGCTGTCCGCCGCGCAGTCCGAGGCGCTGCAGCGAATCGGCGATCGCGGCACCGGCTTTCACGCCACCCTCGTCGACGGCGTGACCGGCAGCGGCAAAACCGAGGTCTATCTGCACGCCGCCCGGCAGGTCGTCGAGCAAGGCGGCCAGTGCCTGATTCTGGTGCCGGAGATCGGGCTGGTGGGCGGCATGATCGAGCGCGTCCGTGCCCGACTCGGGCTGGAGCCTTGCGTTCTGCACTCGGGCATGGCGGACGGAGAACGTGCGGAGCAATGGCTGGCGGCGCGCGCGGGCCATCCGCAGGTCGTGATCGGCACCCGCTCAGGGGTGTTCGTGCCGATGCCGCGGCTCGGCCTCATCATCGTCGACGAAGAACACGACGGCAGCTTCAAGCAGGAGGACGGGTGCCGGTACTCGGCACGCTCCGTGGCGATCTGGCGGGCCAGGCAGCGCAATGTACCGATACTCCTGGGGTCTGCCACGCCCAGCCTGGAATCGCTGCACCTGGTCGACGCCGGGCAGTTCCATCGTGTGGTGCTGCCGTCCCGGGCCGGCGGCGCCGAGCTGCCCAGGGTTCGGCTGCTGGACGTGCGTGCGCAGCAACTCGATCACGGTCTTTGCTTTGAATCGCAGTCGCAGATCGAAACGCATTTGCAGGCTGGCGGCCAGGTGCTGGTCTTTCTCAACCGCCGGGGGTATGCGCCCGCGGTGATGTGCCACACCTGCGGTTGGGTCGCCGACTGCTCTCGCTGCGATGCCCACCTCACGCTGCACCGGGGCCGCGGGCGGCTGTGCTGCCACCACTGCGGCCTCGAAACCGGTCCGCCGCAGCGCTGCCCGGATTGCGGCGACCGTCAGTTTGCGGGGATCGGCGCCGGCACCGAACGGCTGGAGCATGCCTTGTCCCGCCGTTTTGCCAGCGAAGCCGTCCTACGGATCGACCGCGACACCACACGCCGCGTTGGCGAACTGGATGCCCGTATCGCGCGGGCGGAGTCCGGGGACGCGCGAATCCTGATCGGCACGCAAATGCTGGCCAAGGGCCACAACTTTCCGAACCTGAGCCTGGTTGTCGTGGTCGACGCCGATCAGGGACTGTTCAGCGCCGATTTCCGGGCCGCCGAACGGATGGCACAGGGCATATTTCAGGTGGGGGGCCGGGCAGGCAGGGCCGAGCGGGCTGGCGAAGTGCTGATCCAAACGCATCACCCCGATCACCCATTGCTGCAGCAGCTGGTGCGTGGCGACTACAGCGGGTTTGCCCGTATGGCCCTGGCCGAACGGCGCGAAGCGGGTATGCCTCCGGCCCGGCATTTCGTCATGCTTCGCGCCGAAGGCGCAGCCCAGGATGCCGTGCTGGCCTGGCTGGGCGAATCAGCACGAATCGGCCGCGGGCTGTTCGATCCATCGGTCGCGATCTGGGATCCGATACCGGCACCCATGGCTCGCCGGGCCGGCCGCCATCGCGGGCAATTGCTGCTGGAGTGCGATCGGCGAGCGCCGCTACAAAGCGGTCTCTCCGGCTGGATCGCGGCCATCGGCGCGCTGAAGCTGGCGCGATCTCTGCGCTGGAGCGTTGATGTCGATCCGCAGTCCATGCTCTGAAGGTTTCATCGCTGGCTCCGGATGGGCGTCGCATCCGGGTTAGAATGCGCGGCCTTTTTCGCTGAATCCGGGCGCTTGTATGCAGGACCATATCGCCGAGTTGTTGCGCACCGCTCTTACCCAGGTGGCAGCGGGCCCGTTTCCCAGCTTGGAGCAGCCCGACCGCATTGGCATTGAGCGGACCCGTGATGCATCCCACGGCGACTTCGCCTCCAATGTGGCGATGGCCAGCGCCAAGAGCGCGCGTGCGAACCCGCGCCAGATCGCCGAAGCCATTGTCGCCGCACTGCCGAACTCGCCGCAGGTCGAAAAGGTCGAGATCGCCGGCCCGGGTTTCATCAACTTCTTCCTGACCAGCGACGCCGCCACGGCCGTGGTGGGCCAGGTGCTGGACGCAGGCGAAGCCTACGGACGCGCCGCGGCGCCCAGTGGCCGCAAAGTCATGGTCGAGTATGTGTCGGCCAACCCCAACGGGCCGCTGCACGTTGGCCACGGCCGGGGCGCGGCCCTGGGGGATTGCGTTGCCAATCTGCTGGAAGCCGCCGGCCACAGCGTCGGGCGTGAGTACTACGTCAACGACGCCGGACGGCAGATGGACATTCTTGCCGCGAGCATCTGGGTGCGGTACCTGGAACTCCATCAAGTCACCGTGGCTTTTCCCACCGGGGGCTATCAGGGCGAGTACGTCCGCGAGATCGCCCGGAATCTGGAACAGTCACACGGCGACCGTTTCGTCCATTCCGGGGCGGCCATTGTCAACGGCATCGGTCACGACGCCCCGGCAGGCGACAAGGACGCCTTTGTCGACGCCCTGATCGCAAAAATGAAGACGCTGCTGGGCGAGGGCTTCGCGATCGTCCACGCCGCCGGACTGGACAGCCAGCTCGCCGATATCCGGGACGATCTCGAGGGCTTCGGCATTGTTTACGACCGCTGGTTTTCCGAAGCCAGCCTGGTGCAGGACGGCGCGGTCGAGCACGCGCTGGACCGGCTTAAGGCGTCGGGCCACACCGCCGAACGCGATGGCGCCTTGTGGCTGAAATCCTCCGAAATGGGCGACGAGAAGGACCGCGTGCTGGTGCGGGCCAACGGTGCCTACACGTATTTCGCAACCGATATCGCCTACCACCTTAACAAGCTTGAGCGCGGCTTCGACACCCTGGTCAATGTCTGGGGTGCGGATCATCACGGCTACATCGCCCGCATGCGGGCCGCGATCGAAGCGTTAACCGGCAGCGACGAGGCGCTGGTTGTCCGTCTGTCGCAGTTCGTCAGCCTGTTCCGGGCCGGCGAGAAGGTCGGCATGTCCACCCGCGCCGGTGAGTTCGTGACCCTGCGTGAGCTACGCGGAGAGGTCGGTGTCGATGCGGCCCGGTTCTTCTACGTGATGCGCTCCTCCGACCAACCGCTGGATTTTGATCTGGCGCTGGCGACCTCGCAGTCGAACGACAATCCGGTCTACTACATCCAGTACGCGCACGCGCGCATCTGCAGCGTGCTGCAACAGGCGACGGATGCCGGCATCCATTTCGACGCCATGACGGGCCGGGGAGCCCTGGCGCGGCTAACCGAACCGCACGAAACCGCGGTGATGGGTTTGCTGGCGACATTCCCCGAGCGCGTAGAGCAGGCCGCAGCGCAGTACTCGCCCAACATCGTTGCCAACGCCCTGCGTGATGTGGCCGAGCAGTTCCACAGCTACTACAACGCCCACCGATTCCTGCTGCCCGACGATCCGGAACTCACCCAGGCACGACTGACCCTGGTCGTGGCGGTGCGTCAGGTGCTGGCAAACGGGCTGGGGCTGCTGGGCGTGAGCGCGCCGGAGTCGATGTAAGGCAATGGGCAAGGACTACGCGAATCGCAAGAAGCCTGCGCAGAGACGGCGGCAGACCAAGACTCAACCAAAACCGCAGGGCCTGCCGGGGTGGTTATGGCTGCTCGTCGGCGTGACGTTCGGGCTGGTGATCGCGGTCATGCTGTACGTCTTTAACGGCCCGGACTCCGGGGACCGTGCGCTGCCATCAGCCCCCACGCCGCGGGCGTCCACGCCGCCACCGACCCCCGAGCCGGAACTGCCTCCCAAGGAGGAAGCACGCTTCACTTTCTACGAGATGTTGCCGAACTTCCAGCTGGTTCCGCGCACGGAAAAGTACACCCCGGCCCCCGCGCCCGCTGCGGATCTGCGCTACGCCATTCAGGCCGGCAGCTTCGCCCGGCAAGGGGATGCCGAAACGCGCCGCGCCGAGATCGCGTTACTGGGCATCGAGTCACGCGTTGAATCCGCCCAGCTTGATGATGGGCGAACCGTCTACCGGGTCATCATCGGGCCGGAATCCAACTTCAATCGGGTGAAGGACCGGATGGCACGCCTGTACGAAAACGGCATCGAGAGCTTCTTTCGCCGGCTCGATTCCTGATCCGACCCAGCAACCGCCTCAGGTGCTGGCCCTCTGCCGCGTGGCAGCAAGTTCAGCCACACGCCGCTCCAGCTCACTGGATGAGCGTAGCGGTTCACGTCGTGGATAACGCTTGATTCCGCGATTGGTGACCCACGTCCCTCCGTAGGTCTGCAACAACGCCTGCACCGCCTCGGGCGCGACCAGCGCGCCGCGCAACAGTGGACGCAGCAAACGGTTCCCCGCGCCGATGTCCGGTCCGCAGGCGTCAATCGCAAAAATCGTGTTGGCGTCGTTCAGAAACAACCGGGTTCTCATGCCGCGGTCTCTTGGTGTGAAGTTCAATGAACGAAAAATGCCGGTAAATCCGGACATGGACTGTGATGCCGGTCCCGTCCTGATGAGTGGTTGAGACTAAGGGTTGTAAATACGAACGATTCGCAATAGCGTATATGCATCGCTCCGATCAGGAACCCCGATGCATCTCGTCGCCGATCTCGAAAATTTGCTGCTCAATCCCATGCCTGCCATCGAATACTGCCTGCGCACCACCTTGCAGGAGATGGGCTACGCACCCGAACCGGACCGCGCCCTGGACTGGGTGGTGAACGTGCCCTTCACCGATGCGGCCATCACCCTGCTTCAGGACGACGCCCCCGGCCGACTGGATGAGTTCACCTCGCGTTATCAACGTCTGTTCGCCTGCAGGGGGCGGCGGGCCTACGGGCTTTATCCGGGGGCGCGCATTGCGGTCGCCAGCCTGCAGGCGACAGACAACAACCACCTGCACTACCTCACGCATATCGGACCGGATGGCGCCCAGGCCCTGCTGGAGCACTATTCCTTCCGCCAGGCCGTCGACAGCATTTTCACCGCCCCGGCCCCACAATGCCGGATGTGCAGACCCAGCCTGCTGGAAACGCTGTCAGACCGGCTGCGCTCGCAATCGGAGGAAGGCATCGCCTTCGCATCCGACGATCCGGCCGAACTCGCGATGGCGCAGCGCATGGGCATCCACACCATCGGCCTGCTGTATGGACGCACGCCATCCGACATCCTCCGGCGCGCAGCACCCGACCTGGTGATCGACGCGGCCTCCGCACTCCCGACCGCGATGGCAACGCTGTCCGCACAGCCGGGGCAATCCGGGGCCCACTGATGTGCCTGCGGGTTCACGCCAGACTGGTCCGCGGCTGTCCCTGCGTGGAATTGCGCGACGAGCTCTCCGGCGCTGTCCGCTATCGCTGGAGTTCCGACCTGCACGCTGCGGATATCCACGGCCATGACGTGCAGGACCTGATCCGCATGCTGCTACTGGCGAGCGCGCAGACCGAAGCGAGGCAAGCCGGCCAAGAATCTGGCTAAATCGGGTCCAGTTTGGCGATGGCCTGCATAAGCCACTTCGAGCCCGCCGATTCAAAACGGACCTCCACCCGCGCACGTTCGCCTTCACCCTCGAGCGACAGCACGATGCCCTCGCCGAATTTCTTGTGCAGCACGCGCTGTCCCAGCTTCAACCCGGCCGATTCGGTCTGCCGCAGGCCCGCGCTGGCGCCGTAGCCCAGCGGTCGGCTAACGGAAACCCGAGGCCGAACCTCCTCGACGCAATCCGGTGGCAGCTCTGCCAGAAACCGCGATGGCACGCAGAACTGGTCGTTGCGATAAAGCCGCCGGCTTTCGGCATGCGAGATCACCAGCTGTTCGCGGGCCCGGGTGATGCCCACGTAGCAAAGCCGGCGCTCCTCTTCGAGACCACCTTCACCGATGGCGCGTTCATGCGGGAACAGTCCATCTTCCAGCCCGATCATGAACACGACCGGAAACTCCAGGCCCTTGGCCGCATGCAGGCTCATGAGCTGCACGGCGTCCTCCCATTCACCGGCCTGCGACTCGCCGGCTTCCAGCGCCGCATGGGCGAGAAACGCCGACAGCGCGGGCAATTCCTCGTCGCCCTCGGTGGGCTCGAAGCCGCGGGCAGCGTTGGCGAGTTCGTCGAGATTCTCGACGCGCGCCTCGGCCTGCTCGGTGTTGTCCTTGCCGTAATGCGCCCGCAGCCCAGCCTGTTCGATCACATGATTGATCTGCTCGCCCAGGGTGTGGTCTGCGGTCTCCTCGGCCAGGCGGTCGATGAGATCACGAAACCCGCGTACCGCATTGCCGGCGCGCGCCGGCAGCTCATCGGCGGTGATGCCGGAGGCCGTCCACATCGTCAGCTGGTCGCGCCGGGCCCGGTAGCGGATCTTCTCCAGCGTCGTGGCACCGATGCCACGCGTGGGCTGGTTGACGACACGTTCGTAGGCGGCGTCGTCACCGCGGTTCTCGATCAGTCGCAGATAGGCCAGGGCGTCCTTGATCTCGGCGCGCTCGTAGAAGCGCAGGCCGCCGTAGACGCGGTAGGGCATCTGCGCGGTGAGCAACGCTTCTTCCAGCGTCCGCGACATCGCATTCGAGCGGTACAGAATCGCGCAGTCGCTGCGCTGTCCACCGGCGGAGACCCAGGCCTGGATGCGGTTGACGACGAACTCGGCCTCGTCGCGCTCGTTGTAGGCGCGGTAAACCTGGATGGCCGCACCGTCCGGGTCCTCGGTCCACAATTCCTTGCCGAGCCGGCCGCTGTTGTGAGCGATCAGCGTGTTGGCGGCCTTGAGGATATGCCCGGTCGAACGGTAGTTCTGCTCCAGCCGCACCGTCTGCGTGCCGGCGAAATCCTTGGGAAAGCGAATGATGTTCTCGACCCGTGCCCCGCGCCAGGAGTAGATCGACTGGTCATCGTCGCCGACCACGAACAGCTTGGCGCGGTCGCCCGCCAGCACACGCAGCCAGGCGTATTGCAGCTTGTTGGTGTCCTGAAACTCGTCGACCAGGATGTGCTGAAAGCGATTGCGGTAATGCGCCTGGATCTGCGGCTGATCGCGGCACAACTCGTGAGCCCGTAGCAGCAACTCGGCGAAGTCCACCAGGTCGGCCCGCTTGCAGGCATCCTCGTAGGCGCCGTAGATCTGGATCAGCGTGCGGCGGGTGTACTCGCCACGGTCATCCAGATCGCCAGGGCGCAAGCCCTCTTCCTTCCGGGCATTGATGAACCCGGTGACCTGCTTGGGCGCCCACTGGTCGTCGGGCAGGTCCATGCCCTTGAGCAGCCGTTTGACCAGCCGCTGCTGGTCATCGGCGTCGAGGATCTGGAAATAAGGCCCCAGGCCGGCGTCCTTGGCATGCAGACGCAGCATGCGATGGGCGATGCCGTGGAACGTGCCCACCCACATCGCCCGTGTCGGGAACTGCACCAGCGATTCAATGCGCGCACGCATTTCCTTCGCGGCCTTGTTGGTGAAGGTCACCGCCAGAATCGACAGCGGCGACACGGCCTCGACCCCCATGAGCCAGGCCACGCGGTGGGTCAGCACGCGGGTCTTGCCGCTGCCGGCACCGGCGAGAATCAGTCGATGTTCGAGAGGGGCCGTGACGGCTTCGCGCTGGGCATCGTTGAGCGGGTCAACGATGGTGGTGATATCGCCATCCATGGCTGCGAATTCTACCTGTCCGGGCGTCACACCGCAGGCGTCAGTTGCTGCGCGTCTGGCCGGCGCGACCGCCGCCCCACCGCACGGAATAAAGGTCGTGCCGGCGATCCTTCAGGTTCTGCACGGTGCCGGACTTGCGGGCCTGCACCAGCGCATCGAGCGAGAGATCGGCGAAGGCGATCATCTCTACATTCGGCGTGGTGTCGGCGGCGATACCGTCACGCGCAAACGGAAAGTCGCAGGGCGTGTAGATGCCGGACTGGGCGTAATGCATGTCCATGTTGAAGTAGCGCGGCAAATTGCCGACATTGCCGGCGGTGGCCACGTAGATCTGGTTTTCGATGCAGCGGGCCTGCGAGCAGTAGCGCACGCGCAAATAGCCGTAGCGCTCCTCGGTGGAGAACGGCACGAACAACAGATTGGCGCCCTGGTCCACCAGATGCCGGGTGAGCTCCGGGAATTCCGAGTCGTAGCAGATCAGCACGCCGATGGGCCCGCAGTCGGTGTCGATCGCCCGCACGGCGCTGCCGCCGGTGATCTGCCACCAGTAGCGCTCGCCCGGGGTGGGGTGAATCTTGGCCTGTTCGTGCACCGAGCCATCACGCAGACATATCCACGCGACATTGAGCAGGCTGCCATCGGCCTGCTCGACCGGATGCGAGCCGCCGATGATGTTGACGTTGTAGCGCAGCGCCAGACGCTGCAGCAGATCGCGCACCGGATCAGCGTACTCAGCCAGCTTGCGAATCGATTCCAGCGGCGACAAGGCGGCGTTCTCGATTGACAGCAACTGGACCGTGAAATACTCGGGAAAAACCACGAAATCGCAGCGATTGTCGGCGACCGTGTCGACAAAGTACGTCACGATGCGCTCGAACGCGGCCCAGTCTTCAATGCCGCGCTGCAAGTACTGCACCGAGGCGATCCGCACTGTGGAGGCCGGCCGGTCCGGGGCATAAGCCGCGTGCCGCGAGCGGGGCTGGTCGTGGGTATTGCGCCAGACCAGATGCACGGCATAGCCCAGCGAGGCGCGGTCCGTGGGATCGTAGCCAGGCAACACTCCAATGGGCTCAAAACCGTTGCGCAGCTGGAAGCTCATGACCTGGTCACGCAGGTCGCCGGCCTTCACCGCATCCACGTAATCCTGAGCCGACGGATACTGCTCATGCCGCCGTGCAAACCCCGGCAGGCGCCCGCCGAACACAACGCCCTTGAGGCCCAGCTCCGCGCAGAGCTTGCGGCGCGCCGTGTAGAGCCGCTGGCCGAGGCGATGCCCGCGGTGGCTGCGGTCGACCATGACCTCGTAGCCGTAGAGCCAGTCGCCTTCCGGCTCATGCGTGCTGCCGTAGCCATTGGCGGTAATGCCCTTCCAGGTATGCGGCGCTAGCGCGCGGCTCTCAGGGAGCCGGATGCTCGCGCAGTAGCCGACCACGTCGCCGTCATGCACGGCGACCAGATGCCCCTCGGGGAACCAGCGTATCTGGGCCGAGATCTGCTCGACGGTGTAATTGTCCTGCTCGCTATACGCGATCGAACCCAGCCGGCGGATCGCCGGCACATCGCCCAGGCGCGCCGGCCTGATATCCAGGCGGCGGCTGCCCGGACCGGTTGCATCGCTCATGCATCCCCCGACTTCGGCCCATGCAGCTTCACCGGTCGATGCACCTTGCGCACGCGCAGGTTGACCATCTCCACCGCGATCGAGAACGCCATCGCGAAGTAGATGTAGCCCTTGGGAATATGGAAGTGCAGGCCTTCGCCGATCAGCGCCACGCCCACCAGTATCAGGAACGACAGCGCAAGAATCTTCACCGTGGGATGGTTGTCGACAAAGCGTGACACCGCACCGGCGGCGATCATCATGAAGCCGACGGCCAGGACGATGGCGATGATCATCACGGGAACGTTGTCCGTCATGCCGATCGCCGTGATCACCGAATCCAGCGAAAACACGATGTCCAGAATCATGATCTGAATGATCACGCCGGTGAAGCTCGCCACCGCCTTGGCCGCGCTGTGGGATTCATCGTCGCCTTCCAGCTTGTGATGGATTTCCAGCGTGGACTTGGCCAACAGGAACAGACCGCCGCCGATCAGGATCAGATCGCGGCCCGACACCGTGTGACCCAGCACCGCGAACAACGGCGCCGTGAGCTTCATGACCCAGGTCAGCGACAGCAATAACAGCACCCGCGTCAACATCGCCACGCCCAGGCCCAGCGTGCGGGCGCGAGCCTGCTGCTCCACCGGCAGGCGGCTGGCGAGGATCGAAATGAAAATGATGTTGTCGATACCCAGAACGATCTCGAGCGCGGTCAAGGTGACCAGGGCGATCAGGGCGTCAACTTCGAAGAGACCTGTCATACAGGGCATCCATGGAAGAAGTGGCGTCAGTATACGGCCGCCATCATCCGCCATCGGTTCCACTTACAATGGGCCATCGGCGGGTTTCAACGTGATCGCGCCCGGGCCCACGACCACCATCAGGATTCATGGAATGATTCGACGATGCTTCCCCCGAGCGCTGTTCGTGGCGCTGATTTCACTGCTATTGGCTGCCTGCGAGGGCGAGTTGCAGATCCGCCTGACCGACGCGCCGGCGGATGACGCCACGGCGGTGAATATCGAGATCACCGGTGTCGAGTTGCTCACGGAGGCCGGCGCGGCCGAGACCTACGAATTCGACGAAGCCCGGACCATCAATCTCACCGATCTCACTGGCGGCCGCACCGTCACGCTGGTCTCGGATGACGACACGCCGGGTGGCACCTACACTGGCGTCCGGTTGCTGATCAACGCGGCGGCGGGCACCTCCGACTCCACAATTACGCTATCGGATGGCGGCGAGTTTCCGCTGGTGCTCAGCTCCGCCGGCGGGGGCAGCCGTAGCGTCTCGCGCAACTTCACCGTTGAAGAAGACGAGCGCACCGCACTGACCATCGACTTCGACCTGCGCCGCTCCATTCTGGAGCCCACCGGCACGTCCACCGACTACCGACTCGCGCCCCGCCTGCGCCTGGTGCTTGATGACGACGCCGGCACCCTGAGCGGCACGGTCGCCGAGGCCTCCATCACCGATGCCGACTGCGACAACGGCGGCAACAACGACATCGGCAATGTCGTCTACGTGTTCTCGGGCAGCAATGCCACCGTAAGCGACCTCGACAACTCGGTGGACGACGCCATCACCTACGGCGCCGTGGAACTGGACGACGTGTCTGGCGAGTACAGCTACACCGTCGGTTTCCTGCCGGAGGGCAGCTACACCGCCGCCTTCACCTGCCAGGGCCGGCTGGACGACCCGCTGACACAGGACGGCATCGAGTTTTCTGGCGCAACCACGGTCGAAATCGAAGCCGGCCGGACTGAGACAATCGAGTTCTAATTCACAGTTGGGGGCGACACGATGCGATGGAGACTGCTCATTGGGTGCGGCGCACTTTGCGCGGTGATCGTGCTTTTCGTGCTTCCTAACCCCGACCGTCCCTCGCCCCCGCCGCCTGTAAGCGCCGGGCCGCTGGAGGAGCCCGCCGACGAGCCTGCTTTCGCGGCCCTCACCACGACCACAACCCTTGTTCAGGTGCCGATGACTGATCCAAGTAGCGAACCGACCACGCCGCGAGGGGAGGCCGTTACTCTCGAAACGCAGCCCAGCGAACCTTTGCCAACAACCTGGACGCGCGCGCTTTCGCAACGGGTCGAATCCGCGGCAGCGGCCGGTTTTACAAGCAACTTAGTCCCTGCATCGACTTACATGGAGAATTTCGATTGCAATGGTGTCGACACCTGCGGTTTTGTAGCGCGTGTCGCTGAGCCGGATCAGGTGTTTAAGGTCACAAGCTCTTTGATGAAAAGCGTGAACGCAAATCTGGCGAAAACCCCCGAAACCAGGAACTTGATGGTTCTTCTTGAGCAAGCGAACCCTGGCCAGCGAATGGCAAGCTTCGTGATTTCACCTCGAGCGCCAAATGTGCCGTGTCCGAACGTGCAACTCACCGAAAACGAGTCCGGTCAGTTGGAAAGTGTCAGCGTCGAATTTAAGGAGGACGACTGCCGACATTGAGCGTAGACGGGTTGGCCACGTCATCAGTCGTTCATACAAGTGTCACGGATCGATCAAACTCACTGAGTAGCGTGGGGGAAACCTGTAGCAGGGAATCCACGATGCGAATTGCCTACGGAGTGATGGGATACGGCCGCGGTCACGCGATGCGAACCGCGACGGTATTGCCCCATTTGATGGAGCAGCACGATGTGCGCGTGTTCGCCTCGGCGGACGCTTACAAGGTGCTTGCGCCCCAGTTTCCAACAACCGAGATCCCGCTGTTCCGTTATCACTACGGTGCGAGCGGACGGTATTCACTACGCAAGACCGTGGCGCGGAATCTCAAGCCGATTGCCGACCTGCTGTTCCAGATGGATGGCATGCAGGCCTTGATGAACGAGTTCGCCCGGTTTCGTCCGGATGTGGTGATCTCGGACTCGGAAGCCTGGACCCTGCGCGCGGCCGAAGCGATGGGTATTCCGACCATCAGCTTTGATCACGTGGGCGTGATTGCGCATTGCGAGCCGCATTTCCCCTGGGAATTGCGCACCGCCGGCCTGCGCGACGCGATGGGCTATCGCTATCTGATGGGCCAGCCCGACCGCATTCTGATTTCCAGCTTCTATCCGGCGACACCCAAGGATGCACGGACCCGTGTGATCGGTCCGTTGATGCGCGACGAAGTATTAGGCGTGGTACCCACGCAGGGCGAACACCTTCTGGCCTATTTCAACAAGGGCAAGCACCTGTTCCGTCCGCGCGTGGAAGAAGCGCTGCGCAAGTGCGACCGCCCGGTCATCGTCTACGGCACCGATCGTCGCGGCCAGGACGACAACCTGCTGTTCAAGGCCCCGGCCAATGCCGAGTTCGTTCGTGATCTGGCCAGCGCCAAGGCCGTGGTCGGCACCTCCGGCAATCAGCTGGCCGGCGAAGCGATCCACTTTGGCAAACCGATGCTGGCACTACCGGAAGATGCCTTCGAGCAACGCCTCAATGCCTACATGGTCGAGCGCATGGGTGTGGGCATGCGCCGGTCGCTGGCGCGGCTGCATGTGCGCGATATCGATGATTTCCTGGCGATGTCGCCTTTCATGCGCAACAACATGGATGAGCACCGTCGTAACGGCCGGGCAGAGGCCCAGCAATGGCTGGACACTTACCTCGCCGAACTGGCGGGTCACCGCACTCGGTCGGTGATCACCCCGGCGGTGAACGGCTGGATGGCCCAGACCGCCTGATTCAGCAGCGGATGCGATCAAGGGCGCCTCGGCGCCCTTTTTTGTTGCCGCTAGGTCGCAACCAGGCGATCCAGCAAGTCAAACAAGATCGGTCGCAGGGTCTCGAACCGCGCGGTGTCGGCCAGCATGGCCTCCGCAGACTGGACCGTCGGCCCCGGCTCGAATGTCGTGTGGTCGATAATGTCCTGCGCGCTGCGCGGGGTCGTTTCCAGATGGCATTGCAATCCGAGCACGCGTTCACCCCAGATGAAGACCTGGTTGGCATATAGCGCGCTGCCGGCAATGCACGTTGCGCCGTCCGGTAGCTCGAAGGTATCGCCGTGCCAGTGGTAGGCCTGAAACGAGACCGGCAAGCCGTCGCAGACCGGGTGAGTCGCGGCGGTGCGGGTTACCGGAAACCAGCCGATCTCCGGCTGCGGCCCGCGGTAGACCCTTGCGCCCAGGGCGCGTGCGATGAGCTGCGCCCCCAGACAGATACCCACCACGCGCACACCGGCGTCAATCGCCCGCCGGATGAAGACCCGCTCTGCGGTCAGCCAGGGGTAGGCATCGGTCTCATCGACATTCATCGGCCCGCCCATCACGACCAGCAGGTCCAGGGTCTGCGGATCCGGCAGCGGCTCGCCGGCCCACAGCGCGATGCGGGGAAACGAGAACTGACGCGCCGCCATCCAGTCGGCGATCAGACCAGGACCTTCGAAGGAAACGTGCTGCAGCCATGCGGTCTTCATGGCGCAGAGTTTAGGACATTCAAACCGCGGGATTGACCCCACAACAACTACGTTAGCGCCCTGCGGGCATTCGCAGCCACGACAGATATCGCTACCCTGCGACACATAACAAACGGGGCAACCCCGCAGCAGCGAGAGACGACGATGAGCGATACCAAGCGGGTCGGGCTGACCGACATTGCCCGGGGCGTGATCCGGGGCGTGCCGGATGCACCATCGGTGGCACGCGGCCTGTACCGGCTGGCCACGGTGCGGCCCGGCAGCCACCAGTCGATCGGATCGGTGATCGAGCGATGGGCAAAAAAGACACCCGATGCCCCTGCGCTGCGTTTCGAAGGCCGGACTTGGACCTACGCGGAGTTCAACGCCTGGGCCAACCGCATTGCCCACGCACTGGCGCAGGCTGGAATTCGTTCCGGTCAGACGGTCGCAATCCTGATGGAGAATCGGCCCGAAGCCTTGGTCTGCGTCGCGGCCACGCTGAAGCTCGGGGCCGTCGCCGGCCTGCTGAACCATAATCAGCGTGGCGAGGTGCTGGCACACAGCATCGACCTGGTGAAGCCGGCCGCGCTGATTCTGAGCGCCGAATGCCAGGAGGCACTGGAATCCTCGGGATTTGCCACCAATGCAGACGCCTGCACCCGGTTCTGGCACGGAGGCGACGATGGCGCGCCGCCTCCGGCCGGGTGGGACGATCTGGACCGCCTCGCCGGCCGTCAGCCAAGCACGAATCCGGCATCGACATCGTCCGTGCGTGCCGACCAGCCCTGCTTTTACATCTTCACCTCGGGCACCACCGGCCTGCCGAAGGCATCGGTCATGACCCATTACCGCTGGCTGTCGGCGATGGGAGGCGTGGGCAATGCCACGCTGCGCCTGCGCGGCGATGATGTGTTCTACGTCTGCCTGCCGCTTTATCACAACAACGCGCTCACGGTGTCGTGGAGCAGCGTGCTGGCGGCCGGAGCCTGCCTGGCGCTGGATCGCAAGTTCAGCGCCTCTCGGTTCTGGGACCGGGTTCGCGACAACGGTGCCACCGGGTTCTGCTACATCGGTGAACTGCTGCGGTATCTGCTCAACCAGCCCGCGAGCGGTCGTGACCAGGATCACGCGGTGCGACTGATCACCGGCAACGGCTTGCGGCCGGAAATCTGGGACGCCTTTCAGCAACGGTTCGGGATCGATCGCATCTACGAGTTCTACGGTGCCAGCGAATCGAACATTGCCTTCATCAACGCGTTCGGGGTGGACCGCACCGCCGGCTTCACCCCCATGGCATTCGCCATCGTCACCTACGACACCGACGCCGACGCGCCGATCCGCCAGGGGGGCAAGAGTCGCATGCAGCGCGTACGCCGCGGGGATGTCGGCCTGCTGATCAGCAAGGTGACCAATCGCCGCCCATTCGACGGCTACACCGACGCCAAGGCCACGGAAGGCAAGTTGCTGCGCAACGTGTTCCGCAACGGCGATTGCTGGCTGAACACCGGTGACCTGGTTCGGGATCAGGGCCTGCGCCATATCCAGTTTGTCGACCGCACCGGCGACACCTTCCGCTGGAAGGGGGAGAACGTCGCCACCGGCGAAGTCGAGGGCGCGCTCGCCCAGTTGCCGGGCATCGAACATGGCGTCGTCTACGGCGTGCAAGTGCCGGGACACGATGGCCGCGCCGGCATGGCCGCCGTGACGCTGGCGGCGGGGCATGCCTTCGACGGCGCCGGTCTGGCGCGGGGCCTTTGCGAAACCCTGCCACCCTATGCGGTCCCGGTGTTCATCCGCCTGCGCGAGGAGCAGGACACAACCGGCACCTTAAAATACCGCAAGGTCGATCTGAAAACCGATGGTTTCGATCCGGTGTCGGTCACCGATCCGCTTTATGTGCTGCTGGATCGCGACAAGGGCTACGAGCGGCTGACCGAACGTGTCGCCGAGGCCATCGCCGCCGGTGGCTGCCGGCTATGACGCCGGTTAACCCGATGGACCTCGGCTTCCTGCTGCTGGAGCGCCGTAACCAGCCCATGCATGTCGGCGGCTTGATTCTCGCCCGGCCGCCGACCGATGCCGGGGCCGATTACGCGCAGCGGCTCATTGCCGACATGCTGCAATTCAAACAGGCCGAGGCGCCGTTCAACCAGCGTTTGCAACGCCGTGCGGGTGTGTGGTGCTGGACCCAGGACGAAGACTTCGATCTGGAGGCCCATGTCTACCACCTGTCGCTGCCCGAGCCGGGGCGGATTCGCGAACTCCTGGCGCTGGTGTCCAAGCTGCATTCCAGCCTGCTCGATCGCAGCAAGCCGCTGTGGGAGGCCTATGTCATAGAGGGTGTGCAGGATGGGCGGATTGCCCTGTACATCAAGGTGCACCACGCCCTCGTGGATGGCGTGGCGGCCATGCGGCTCATGCAACGTGTGACGTCGGAAGACCCAGCCGCCGAGCTCGTCGCACCCTGGGCGCTGCCGCCACGTGAACGGCGGGCGGAATCAGGCGACACCCATGGGTCCGCGCTGACCGCCCTGGTCGACGCCGCATCACAATTTCGCCGGCATGCGGGATCGGCGAAGACGGTCGCTACCGAGGTCTTGCGCTCGATTCGGGCCCGCAAGTCCGACCCCGACTACGTTTCGGTTTTCCAGGCGCCCCGCAGCCTCTTCAACCAGCGAATATCGGGCAGCCGCCGCTTCGCCGCCCAGTCGTACGGGCTGGACCGCATCCGGCAGGCGGCGACCCGGCATCAGGCCACGATCAACGACATCGTGCTCGCCATGTGCGGCTCCGCACTGCGGCGCTACCTGCTGCAACTCGGTGATCTGCCCGACAAGCCGCTGATCGCCATGGTGCCCGTCTCGGTGCGGCGTGATGATTCCGACGGCGGCAATCAGGTGGCGATGATCCTGGCGAACCTGGCGACGCACCTGGATGATCCGCTCGAGCGGTTGGACATGACCGTACGCTCGGTCAATCACAGCAAGGAGCGTTTCGCCCGGCTTTCGCAAGGCGAGATCCTCGCCTACATGAGCACCGTGATGGCCGCGCATGGCGCCAATATCGCGCTGGGCATCAATCCGGGATGGCAGGCGTTTAACGTGATCATCTCCAACGTGCCCGGCCCAAAGAACCCCATGTTCTGGAACGGCGCGGCGGTCGAGGGGGTTTACCCGGTATCGATCCCCATCGACGGCGCCGCGCTGAACATCACCCTGAACAGCTATGCCGACAACCTCGAGTTCGGTCTGATCGGCTGCCGCCGCACGCTGCCACATATGCAGCGGCTGCTCGCCTACCTGGACGAAGGCTTGGACGCACTCTGCTGAGCCGCGCTGCGACCCTTTTCGGGATTCCGACCATCCTGCCCTACAAGGGCAGTTGATCGCCGACGTACGGCGCAACTGGCGATTTTTCCGTGATTTGGCGCGTATCTGCTAGCCTGCGCGGGTTCATTTCAGAGATTTCCTAGTGATCAAACACCTTCTAGTAGGCGGCGCCGTGTTGGGCGTAACCGCCTGTTCGCATTTTCCGTTCGGCGATTCCGTGGAGACAGAGCAACCGGAAGCACCTCTGGCCTCCGGCGTGCTGCATGATCATTTCGACGAAACAGTGCAGCCGCAGCAGGACTTCTACCGCTGGGTCAACGGCACCTGGTTGGACGAAACCGAGATCCCGTCCGATCGCTCGAATTACGGCGCATTCAGCGTGCTCGCCGATCAGGCGGAGCAGCAGCTGCGCGACCTCATCGAGACCGCGGCGGCTACCGAGACCAAGGCCGGCTCCGACGAACAGAAGATCGGTGATTTCTACGCCAGCTTCATGGATGTCGAGACCGTCAATGCGCTGGGCGCGCAGCCGCTGGCCGAGGAGTTCGCGAAGATCGATGCGCTGACCTCAGCCGACGATTTCCCGGCCCTGTGGGCACATCACCAACTGGTGGGCATCGGCGGCATTTACGGCGCCTACATCTACCAGGACGCCAAGAACTCCGATCAGTACACCATGTACTTCGCCCAGTCCGGCACCGGCCTGCCCGACCGTGACTATTACCTCGAGGAGACCGAGGCCTTCGCGAAAATCCGCGCCGCCTACCTTGAACACATCGAGGCCATGCTGACGCTGGCGCAGATTGATGATGCCGCAGCCAAGGCGCAGGCCATCTTCGAGCTGGAAACCGCGCTGGCACGCGCCCAGTGGACCAAGGTGGAGAGCCGCGATATTTCCAAGACCTACAACAAGGTCACCGTCAGCGAACTGGCCGACCTGACACCCGATTTCGATTGGGGCAGGTTCCTGGGCGATATGGGTATCGAGATCGATGCCGTCGTGGTCAGTCAGCCGAGCTTTTTCGAAGCCTCGAACACGCTGATCACCGACACGGATCTGGGCACCTGGAAGGCCTATCTCAAGTGGAAGCTCATCGATTCCTATGCGGGCATTCTGTCGGACGATTTTGTCGATCAGAACTTCGCCTTCTACGGCACCACGCTGCGGGGCACGCCGGAAAACCGGCCGCGTTGGAAGCGCGGTGTGAGCAGTGTCGAAGGCTCGCTGGGTGAAGTGCTGGGGCGGCTCTACGTCAAGAAGCATTTCCCGCCCATCGCCAAGGCACGCATGGAGCGACTGGTCGGTAACCTGATGCTGGCCTACGAGCAGTCGATCAATGAGTTGGACTGGATGACCGACGAGACCAAGGTCGAGGCGCTCAAGAAGCTTGCGACCTTCCGTCCCAAGATCGGCTATCCGGACAAGTGGAAGGATTACTCGGCGCTGGAGGTCAAGGCGGACGATCTGTTCGGCAATGTCATCCGCTCCAACCTGGTCGAATCCCAGCGCGAGATCGCCAAGCTCGGCGGCCCGGTGGACGAGGACGAGTGGCACATGACGCCACAGACGGTGAACGCCTACTACAATCCGGTCGCCAACGAGATCGTGTTCCCGGCCGCCATTCTGCAGCCGCCGTTCTTCGACTTGGAAGCTGAGGATGCCGTGAACTACGGCGGCATCGGCGCGGTGATCGGTCATGAGATCGGCCACGGCTTTGATGACCAGGGCTCCAAGTTCGACGGCGAAGGCAATCTGAACAACTGGTGGACGGACACCGACCGTCAGGCCTTCGAGCAGCTCACCACCAAGCTGATCGACCAGTACGACGCCTACGAGCCGCTGCCGGGTTATCACGTCAATGGCCAGCTCACCCTGGGCGAGAACATCGGCGATCTCGGCGGCCTGAGCATTGCCTACGAGGCCTACCATCTGGCACTGGGCGATCGTCCGGCTCCGGTCATCGACCGGCTGACCGGCGACCAGCGCCTGTTCATCGGCTGGGCGCAGGTTTGGGCGCGCAAGTTCCGCGACGAGGCGCTGATCGAACGGATCAAGTCCGATCCGCATTCGCCGAGCGAGTACCGCGCCAACGGCACGCTGGAGAATGTCCCCGCGTTCCACAAAGCCTTCAACACCCGTGCCGGCGACGGCATGTGGAAAGACCCGGAAGACCGGGTGCAGATCTGGTGATCTGAACTCAACACGCAGAACGACAAAGGCCGGGGTTTCTCCGGCCTTTGTCGTTCTGGCGGGCAATCAGCCGGTGGCGCGCTCCGCCGTCATGGCGCGCAGCAGCGCGTCCATGCGCTGCACGACCTCACGGGTGGCGCTGGTCTTGCGGTAGAACAGGCCGATCCTGCGGGTCGGCGCGGGCGGCACGAATGGCAGATAGCGAATGCCCGTCTCGCCGGCGCGGATCGCGATCTCCGGAAACAGCGTGATGCCGGTGCCGGCGCGGACCATGTGTCTCAGGGTTTCCAGACCGGTCGCACGCAAATCCTGCTGCTCGCCCGCATCGTGATGGCGGCAGATGTCCAGCGCCTGATCACGCAGACAGTGGCCCTCCTCCAGCAACAACAGGGTGTGGCGCCCCAGCGTCGACTGATCCACCTGTTCGTGGTCAGCCAGTGGGTGGTCATCCGGCACCGCCAGATAAAAGGGCTCCTCAAACAGCGGCTGGCAGACGAGGGAATCATCGTGGACCGGCAGCGCCAGCAGGGCAGCATCGAGGTCGCCGTCCTTGAGCTTCTGCACGAGCGCGGCCGTCTTGTCCTCGACCAGAACCAGCCGCAGCCGCGGTAGCTCGGCCTTCACCACCGACACCAGATCACAGTAGAAGTAGGTGGCGAGCGTCGGGAAAGCACCAATGCGGAACTTGCTGGCGAACGGGTCCTGGGCGCTTTCGGCCGCGTCGCGGATCGACTCGACCTCGCGAACAATCCGGCTCGCGGAGCGAATAATGGTTTCGCCCACATCGGTGGGCATCACCCGCTTGTTGGTCCGTTCGAAGATCTGCACGCCCAGCCACTCTTCCAGGCGCTTGATCTGCCCACTCAGGGTGGACTGGCTCACGTGGCATTGCTGCGCAGCCCCACTGAAGCTGCGCAACTCCGCGACGGCGACCAGGTACTGCATGTCTCGAAGATTCATGGCGAGCTATCGGTCGAACCGATCATTTGGATTGGAACATCCCATTGTACATCGATAATACCGATCAATAGTCTGACATTCATCGGTTGGGTGGCTTATGCGCGCCTCCCCGACTCTCTTATTCACGAGCGGCCGCCACAGGGCCGGCCGACAGGAGCACCAGAATGTTCAGACTCAGAGCCATCACGGCGGCCGCACTCACCGCCAGCCTATTCGCCGCGTCCGTGGCGTCCGCCGAGCAACTGACCCGGGCGACCGGCGCACCGGTTGGCGACAACCTGAATTCGGAAACGGCCGGGCCGCTGGGCCCGACGCTGCTGCAGGACCACCAGTTGATCGAGAAGCTGGCGGCCTTCGATCGCGAGCGGATTCCCGAGCGGGTCGTCCACCCGCGTGGCACCGGCGCGAAGGGGTATTTCAAGGCCACGGCCGATCTATCTGAGATCACGCGAGCAGCGCCATTCCAGGCCGCCGGCAAGCAGACGCCGGTGCTGGTGCGATTCTCGTCGGTGATCAATTCCAAGGGCTCGCCGGAAAGCCTGCGCGACCCGCGTGGCTTCGCGGTGAAGTTCTACACCGAGCAGGGCAACTGGGACATCGTCGGCAACAACTTCCCGGTGTTCTTCATCCGCGATGCCAAGCAGTTTCCGGACATGGTCCACAGCCTGAAGCCAGACCCGGTGAGCAACGTGCAGGACCCGAATCGCTACCTGGACTTCTTCTCGTTCAAGCCCGAAGCCACCCACATGCTCACGCTGCTGTACTCACCGCTGGGCATTCCCGCCAGCCTGCGCGAGATGGACGGCTCCGGCGTGCACGCCTTCAAGTTCGTCACCGACGACTGTTCGGCCAAGTACGTGAAGTTCACCTGGAAATCGCGACAGGGCCAGACCGGCCTGACGCCAGCGCAGGCGGCCAAGGTTCAGGCCGCGGATTTCAACCACCTGACGAACGATCTGTACCAGAACATCGAAGCCGGCAATTTCCCGATCTGGGATCTCTATATCCAGACCATCGAGCTGGATCAGGTCGACGATTTCGCCTTCAATCCGCTGGATACGACCAAGATCTGGCCCGAAAACCTCGTGCCGGCGCGCAAGGTCGGCGAAATGGTGCTTAACGAAGTCCCCGACAACTTCTTCCAGTGGACCGAGCAGGCCGCGTTCGCACCCAGCAACATGATTCCGGGAATCGAACCGTCGGAAGACCGGATGTTGCAGGGGCGCCTGTTCTCCTACGCCGACACCCAGCGCTACCGCCTCGGCGTCAACCACCTGCAACTGGAACCGAACCGCCCGCGCGTCGAAACGCATGCGGTCAGCGTGCAGGACGGCGCCGGCTACTCCAAGCCCATGTCGCGCAGCGTGAACTACTTCCCCACACGCCGGGCCGGTGAAGCGGGGTACGCGACCACCGACGCCGGCTACAAGAGCTGCCAGTACGCGCTCAAGGGCACGACTCAGCAGATTCCGTTCAGCAAGACGCAGAACTTCAAGCAGGCCGGTGAGCTGTATCGATCCTTCAGCCGAGGCTACCGCACGGCACTGGTCGAAGCATTCGGGGGCGACCTGGCGGCCGTCGAGAACCAGGAGATCCGTGACATCATCACCTCGTATCTCTACAAGGCGGATGCGGACTACGGGCAGCGGGTCGGCAAGATCGCCAAGGCCGACATGAGCCGCGTCAAGCAACTTGCAGCGTCCTACAACGACTGAAGCCAACCGAACTGCGGCGCCGGCCAACGGCGCCGCAGTTCGCAGCTGGAGAGCACCGCATGAAAACGCTTCAAACCCTGAGATTCCGGGTCCGCTGCCTGTACGTGATCACACTGCTGATCCTGCCGTCACTGTTGCAGGCCGGCGATGATCTCGAAGCGGCGCTGCTCGACGCAGCTCGAGGCGGCGACGCCGCCGTGATCAGTCAGCTAATGGATGCCGGTGTCGATGCCAACGTGCAAACGGCCAGCGGCTACACCCCCTTCATCCTCGCCACCTACCACGCCCACACCGCGGCGGCCACGGCGCTGCTGGCTGGTGGCGCCAACCCCTGCGCGACAGACGAGCGGGGCAGCAATGCCCTGATGGGCGTGGCGTTTCGTGGTCACGAGGCGATGGCCGAGTGGTTGCTGGAGCAAACCCCGTGCTCCGTCAATCACCGCAACCTGAATGGCCAGACGGCCCTGATGATCGCGGCGCTGTTCGGCCGCGAAGCGATGATTGAACAGCTGGTAGCCCACGGCGCCGACCCGGCGCTGGCCGATGCCAGTGGCAACACCGCAAGCTCGCTGGCCCAGGCGCAGGGACTGACACGGGTGGTGAACAAGCTGCGCTTTTTGATCCGTGGGTGAAGCGACGAGCCTCTCGTCACGGTAGGCAGCGCCTTGGATCC
>JAGLCS010000190.1 GCA_023146115.1 Abyssibacter sp.
TAACAGCGGATCATCCGTTCCCGCGAACACCAGCGTCGGGCAGCTTAGCGCGGCCAATTGCGCCGCCGTATCCACCGCCGTCACGGCCTTGTAGGCCTCAGGGTAGTTCGCGCCGGCTAGTGCGGCCGCGACGGTCTCGCGCTCCAAAATCCCCGCGTCAGCTTCCGGGTCCTTGGCCTGCATCCGCCTCCAAAGTGTGGCCAGGTGCTGACCTTCCGGCTCGCGGGACACGGGTGCCGCTCGTCGAGGCAACTCGGCTTTCATCTCGGCGTTCAATAGACAGGGGCCGGATAGCGCCAAGCGACGAACCTGCGCCGGCCGATCGGTAGCCACCTGCAACGCCAGCGCGGCACCCGTGTGATGGCCAAACCAGTCGCAAGGTCCGTCCACAAGCGCATCGATGGCATCTGCCAAGGCCGACGCGGCCACAGCGATGGAAAACGGATTCGAAACGGCATCGGAACCACCAAATCCTGGTGTATCCAACGCGATCACATCGAAATGGTTTGCCAATACCTGCATTAATAGTGTGTACATGGCTGAGGTGCTAGGCGTTTGATGCAGCAACACCAGCGTGGGCGAATCTGGCGTACCCGCGCGCCGAAGATGCACCTGCCCACTGGGTAGATCGACGTAGCTACGCCGGATCATCGCAACCCAACTCCAGCGACACCCACTTCAACTCAGTGAATTCTTCGATGCTGTACCGGCCACCCGAACGGCCTATCCCCGACAAGCCGAGGCCACCAATCGGAGCTAGCGCATTGCTCTGAAAGCTGTGCATGCCGATGTGGACGGAACCACTGCGAATGCCGCGGGCAGCCCGAAAACCCCATTGCGCGTTGTGCGTGAGCACCCCGGCGGAAAGGCCGAATTCCGAGTCGTTGGCGATGGCGATAGCGTCGTCCAGATCATTGGCCTTCACCACGGACGTGATCGGCCCGAAGGACTCATCGCGCCAGGCCGAACAGTCCCGCGGCGGCTCCAGCAACACGGTCGGTGCGTAGGTCAGCCCTCGGACGACCGATCCGCCTGTCAGCAGTTCGGTCCCCCGCTCCGTCGCGTTGCGCTGATGCTGCTGCACCTTCTCCAGCGCGCGGCGGTTGATCAGCGGCCCGTAGGCTGTGTCCGGATCACGCAGATCGCCCAGATGCAGCGACTCGCAGGCAGCCTTGAAGGCCTTGAGAAACGCGTCGTAAGCCGGCGCCTCGACGACGATCCGCGAGTTCGCCATACAGATCTGACCTGCGTGACTGAACATGCCTGTGGCAGCGATCGTCGCGGCCTTGTCGACGTCCACGTCCCGCAGCACAAGCAATGCGCTCTTGCCGCCCAGCTCCAGTTGCGTACGCAGCATGCGCTGCATTGCGGCAGCCCCGATCCGCTGGCCGGTGGCCGTGGAACCGGTGAGTGCGATGCCGTCGATCTCCGGATGACTGACCAGCGGCGCGCCGCATTCGGCGCCGAACCCGGTGACGACATTGACGGCGGCGGCGGGGATGCCGGCCTCCAGCAAGGCCCTAGCGAAGGCCAGCGCGATCAGGGGCGTTTCTTCCGATGGCTTGATGACCACCGCGTTCCCCGCCGCCAGCGGAAACGCGACCATCTTGACCAGCAGCGCCAGCGGCGCGTTGTACGGCGAGACGATGGCGACCACACCCAGCGGCTCACGAAACACCATGGAGACGCGCTGCGGATCATCGTTAGGAAAAGTATCGCCATAGAGCCGGCGGGCTTCGCCGGCGGCGATGCGCAGCAGATCAACCGAGTACGCAATCTCGCCGCGGGCCTTGCTGATGGTAGAGCCGGATTCGTCAATCAGCAGATCCAGCCACTGCGCCAGGCCGTGCTGTTCAATCCAGTCCGCGGCGCGCAACAGGGCTGCCTCGCGCAGCTTGGGCGCCAGTGAAGACCACTGGGCAAATCCCTTGCGAGCGGCGGTAACGGCCCGCGCCACATCCGGTTCGTCGGCTTGAGCCGCCGACCCCAGCACGGATTCCGAAGCCGGGGCCAGCACGTCAAAACGCTGACCCCTGCCTGCCTCGCGCCATTGCCCGTCGATCAGCAACTGGCCCTGCGTCAGGTCGCTCACCCGGCTTGGGCCTCAGCAACGGTGTCGCTCGCAACGGCCGTACGACCGGCCACACCGATGACCCGCGTGCCCCGGAAGAATTCGAAGGTCTCCACTGTGCCTTCGTCTCCCAGCCCGGATAGTCCCCAGGCGGGGCGCGGCGCCTGCGGGTGCAGGTTCAGCATGCTGACGGCGTTCAGCTTGATCAACCCAGCGCGCAGCCGATTCGCGATCGACCAAGCGTGATTCTCTTCACCGAACACGTAGGCGGCCAAACCAAAGGGAGTTTGGTTCGCCAAATGAACGGCCTCGTCATCCGATTCAAAGCAATGCACCGTTGCCACCGGACCAAAGATTTCCTCCAGCGTCTGCTCCGGATCAAGCCCGGTGACCAGCGTCGGAGCAACAAACCAACCAGGCAGATCAGGGACGGCAGTGGACGTCAGCACCTGACCACCCTGCGCGAGCAGCTGGGCCACATGCGTCTGGACCAGCGCATGATGGCGCTGGGACACCAGCGGACCCATCTGCGACTCCGCATCCATCGCATTGCCGAGACGCACCGTGGCAAGCCGCTCGCGGACGCGGTCCAGCAACGCATCGCAAACCGTCTGATGCACGAGCAATCGCCCTAGCGCCCGGCACCACTGACCGTTCAGCGTAATCAGGGCCGTCACCACACCATCGGCAGCGGCGTCCAGATCGGCATCCTTCAGCACGACTAGCGGGTTGTTACCGCCCAGCTCCAACTGCGCCGGCTTGATGCCATCGGCGCAGGCGGCGGCGACAGCGCGCCCGCCCTGCAAGCCGCCGGTGAAGGACACAGCCCGCACGCGGGTATCGCTCGTCAGCGCCGCACCCACGGCACCGTCGCCATGCAGTAACTGCCATAGACCGTTCGGCAGGCCGACTGAAGCGGCCGCCTCGGTCATCAGCTGAGCCGACATCGGCGCCCATTCCGAGGGCTTGAGCAACACGGGACAACCGGCGGCAAGTGCCGAAGCAGCCTTGTGCGCGGCAATGCCGGAGGGGGCATTCCAGGGCGCGATGATCGCAGCCGGACCAAGCGGCAGGCGCTCGATTGCCAGCGGCCCGTACGATCCTTCACGTGGCGTCGGCTGGGGTGGGTTCAGGCACAACTCGGCTGCTTGGCGAAACGCGCCGGCGCAGATCTGCGCGAACTTGTCGGTAAGCGCGACGATCACGCCGGTGGCCCGCGCATCAGCAACGGCGATCGCGTGATCACGACCCAGCATTTCATCGGCGATGGCGTTGAGCTTGTCGGCGCGAGCCTGCGGCGACATCGCCATCCAGACACCGCTGGCATGAGCGGCATCCGCGGCCTTCAGTGCCCGTTCGATCTGATCGGCCGTGCTACTACGCTGCCAGAACAGCACCTCGCCGGTGCTGGCATCCCGCACGGATTCATCCATCTCGATCGCCGGCGCTTCCCAGCGACCATCGATGTAGTTCAGCAGGCTCATGACTTGCCGACGACCCCGAAGCCCAGCTGTTCCGCACCCTCAACCAAGAATTGCGCGGTTTGGAGGCGCCCTCGCTCTGCCGGGAAGGCCTGAACCAAACCCATTGCGAGGTCACGAATCGCGCGCGAAGCGGGCATGGAGAAGCCAGTGCCTGACGTGCCCATCATCTTCAGTGCACTCTGCGCAACCTTGAAGGAATACTCGGCGATCTGGCCCTTGCAGGTGCGCCAGAAGGCGTTGATCTCGGCCTTCGGAATCGGCGGATTCGGATTCGACTCCAGCGCCACCTGCCGCTGCGCCCACAGAATCGCAGTCTGCAAATCAGCGTACATGGTGCCGATGAGTTGCTGCTGGAATTCGCCGGTGCCGATCGGCCGCCCGGTGTCCGCGAATTTGCGGGTTGTCACCTGGTGCATGGCCGCGTCATAAGCCGCGTAGGCACCGCCCAGATAAATCACCGAAGCAGCAACCTGATTTCCGACGAAGGACGTCCGGCTCATTTCGCAGCTACGGGCGAAAGCGCCGCGAACCGCCAGCGCGTCATCGTCCGCGACGAACACGTTCTCCAGCACCAGCCCCTCGGTCGCAGTGCCGCGCATGCCCAACGCGTCCCACTTCATCCGGCCGCGCTGGCCCTGGGCATCGCGGCGGACAATATAGTTGCAAAGCCCACTGGCGTCGTCGACGCCTTCCAGGCTGGCGGTGACGAGATACATGTCCGCCACACCCGTCGTGCAGCCGAAGGACTTGCTGCCGTTGAGCAGCCAGCCACCATCGACCTTGGATGCGGTGGTCTGGATGGTGATCGCAGCTTTTTCCGACTTGACGTCTTCGGAGGCGAAATTCGCCATCCACTGCCCGTCGGCCCCCATGAGCCGCAGTAACTTTTCGGAGAAGGCCTGCACCACGGGTGCCTCCTCCTCGGTGAACTTGCCGGCTTCCATGGCTGCCAATGCCAGCGTACCGCGCGATGCCGATGTGTTGTGGAAGAAGTAGCAAAGCGCCGTGGACGGACAGACCGTGCCCATGGCAAATGCCGCTGCCGCCCAGTCGCGCAGGCCGCCGCCAAGGCCGCCGTAGGCCTCCGGCACGACCAGCCCCAGCAAGCCGGATTCGCTCAGCGTGCGAACGTTCGCCGGATCAAGAAAGCCGTCGTGATCCATGGCTTCGGCCCGCGCCTTGAGCGTCGGAAGAATGGCCTCGACCCGCTCGGCGCGCTGGCGCTCGGCCGGGGTGAGGTCGTCAATCAGGTACTCGGCGGTCAGTTTGGTCATGGCATTCTCGGACCGGCGCAAATGGCGGCCTTGTCAGTTCGATTCAGGCCGGCTGGCCGCGGAGCAACCCGATGATGGTCTGCACGGAGTCGGCGCCGAGCAGCGGGGTGATCTGATTCCAGACCTTGTCGACGGCCGGGTTGAAGATCACCGCGCGGTGGCCGGCGTCACGCGCAGCGATCTGCTCACTGCTTACGCCGCTCGCATCAACGCCGTTCTCCACCAGTGAGAGCCAATGCGCCAGGTACCGGTTGACCGAGTCGAAAGTCGCCTTGAACGCGGTTTCGCTGGCGCGGTTGACCAGCATCCACGGCGACATCACGGCAAGCTGGCGCGGATCGAGTTGCGCGCGCGTCAGGCCATCCAGCTCGCGATGCCGCTCGAATTCCTCGGTGAGCGGCACGAAAACCTGGTCCATGTACGCCAGGCTCACCGCGAGATCGACGCGCGGGATCAGATCCAGGTGAAAGGCATAGTCCTCGCCGTTGCGCACCGAATCCACAGTGAAATGCGGCGCCGGGCTGTCATCCGCGGTGAAGGCGAACAACATATGCGAATCCAACCCGATCGGCGGCACGACAATGGTGCAGCTGACCAACCGCTGTACCGGGCCGCCGGCGAACAACCGCACCTGCCCCAGCGGGCCTTGGAAGAACGGTGCCTGGCTGACCAGCGGCAGATAGGCGCCACCGCCTTCGGCCGTGATCT
>JAGLCS010000191.1 GCA_023146115.1 Abyssibacter sp.
TCCATCAGCAGCGGCGTCTTGACCTCCACGTAGTCACGCGCCTCGATCTTCTCGCGCACATAGGCCTCCAACTGCCGGAACAGCGTGTAGCCCTTGGGGTGCCAGAACACCTGACCCACCGCCTCGTCCTGAATGTGGAACAGATCCAGCTGCTTACCCAGACGGCGGTGGTCGCGCTTTTCGGCTTCTTCCAGCTGCGTCAGATAGGCCTTGAGTTCCTTTTCATGGGTCCAGGCCGTGCCATAGATGCGCTGGAGCATCGCGTTGTTGGAATCACCCCGCCAGTACGCGCCGGCCAGCTTCATCAGCTTGAAGGCCTTGCCCAGCTTGCCGGTGGACGGCAGATGCGGCCCGCGGCAGAGATCGACGAACCCGCCCTGCCGGTAGACGGAAATGGGCTCGCCCTGGGGCAGGTCGGCGATGATCTCGGCCTTGTACGCCTCGCCCTGTTCGCGAAACCAGGCAATGGCCTCGTCCCGGTCCCAGACCTCGCGGGTAATCGTCTCGTCGCGCTGGACGATCTCGCGCATCTTCGCCTCGATCTTCTCCAGGTCTTCCGGCTTGAAGGGCTCGTCGCGCGCGAAGTCGTAGTAGAAGCCGTTCTCGATGGCCGGCCCGATCGTGACCTGGGTATCCGGATACAGCTCCTGCACGGCCTCGGCCATCACATGTGCGGCGTCGTGGCGCAGCAACTCCAGCGCCTCGGGGGATTTGGCGGTGATGATCTCGATGTTGGCGTCGTGGCCGATTGTGCGCGCCAGATCACGCATCTCGCCATCAACCTTCACGGCCAGCGCGGCCTTGGCCAGCCCCGCACCAATCGACAGCGCAACATCGGCGCCAGTCGGGGGCGCATCAAACGCGCGCTCGGAGCCGTCAGGCAGTCGAATGGAAATAGACATGGATGAGTCCTTTGGAACGATAGAAAACGATCAGGTCGATCAGCAGTGGTTCAAATGAAGGCGCAGCCAGCCGCCGTTAGGCAGCTGGGGCCAACGTTCGCGTCCGGGTGAGGACGATCGTTCGCAAAAGGGCTAGGAGCACGAAAGTCGGTCGCAGAAAGGACGGCGGGTATGATAGCGGCCACGACCCCACCCGGAAAACCCGAGTCATGGCAAAGACGCTGATTACCAACGCGCTGCTGGTCAACGAAGGCACCACGCAGGAAGGCGATGTACTCATCGATGGTGAGCGGATCAGCAAGATCGCCACCTCCATCACCGCGGACGCGTCCATGACCGTCGTCGACGCCCAGGGGCGAATCCTGATGCCGGGGATGATCGATGATCAGGTCCATTTCCGTGAGCCAGGCGCTCCGCACAAGGCCAACATGGCCAGCGAATCCGTCGCGGCGGTGGCAGGCGGCACGACCAGCTTCATGGACATGCCGAACACCAACCCGACCACGACCACGCGCCAGGCGGTCGCCGACAAATACGACCGTGCGGCCGGCCGCGTGGCTGCGAACTACGCGTTCTACCTCGGCGCCACCAACAACAATATCGACGAAATCCGCGCACTGAAGATCGATGAAGCCTGCGGCGTGAAGGTGTTCATGGGCGCTTCCACCGGCAACATGCTGGTCGACAACCAGGACGCCCTGGCCGCCATCTTCCGCGACGCGCCGGGCCTGATCGCGACCCATTGCGAAGACACGCCGACCATTCTCAGCAACGAGGCGCAGGCCGCCGAACGCTATGGCGACGCACTCACCGCCGAAGCGCACCCGGCCATCCGCTCGGCCGAGGCCTGCTGGCTGTCATCCTCGATGGCGGTCGGGCTCGCCAAGGAACACGGTGCGCGCCTGCATGTGCTGCACCTGACCACCGCGCGCGAGATGGAGCTGTTCGATCGCGGGCCGGTGGAATCCAAGCGCATCACCGCCGAAGCCTGCGTCCATCATCTGTGGTTCTCGGACGCCGACTACCCGGCGCTGGGCAACCTGATCAAGTGCAACCCGGCGATCAAGTCCGGCACCGACCGCGCCGCGCTGCGCCAAGCCCTGCTGGATGATCGCCTGGACGTGATCGCCACCGACCACGCACCGCATACGCGGGAAGAAAAGGCACAGCCGTACCCCAAGGCGCCTGCGGGGTTGCCGCTGGTGCAGACCTCGCTGGTCTCGCTGCTGGATCACGTGAACGCCGGCTGGCTACCGCTGACGACCATGGTCCACAAGGCCTGCCACGCACCGGCGCTTTGCTACGGCGTGCAGGAGCGTGGCTATCTACGCGAGGGCTACTACGCCGACCTGACCCTGGCGAATCCCGATGCGACGACGACCGTCACTCCGGAATCCATCCTGTACCACTGCGGCTGGTCGCCGTACACGGGCACGACATTCCGCGGGCGCATCGACTCGACCTGGGTGAATGGAGCGCTGGCGTTTGACGGCCAGACCGTGATCCGCCCGGATGGCGGACAGCGGCTACGGTTCGCCGCTGCCTGATCGCGGGCGCCGGGTCAGCCGGTGCGCCGCCAGCGCACGCCATCGGCGCTGTCTTCGATCACGATGCCCCGTTCGGTGAGCTGATCGCGAATGCGGTCTGCCTCGCCGTAATCCTTGCGGGCTCGAGCAGCCTGGCGCTCGGCCACCAGCGCGTCGATCTCGTCCGCCTCGCCGTCTTCGCCGGCGCCAAACCAGGCTGCCGGATCGGTCTGGAACAGGCCCAGCAGCTCACCGCAAGCCAGTAGTTGCCCCTTGATCGCGCCCTTGTCCTTGTCCGATTCAGCCTTGTTCGCCGCACGAACCAGTTCTGCCACCTCGGCCAAGGCACGCGGGGTGTTCAGATCATCTTCCAGCGCGTCCATGAACTCGACGGTGGGTTCGAAGTCGGTGGCTTCGATGTCCGACAGGCTCGCCAGCGCACGGTAGACACGATCCAGCGTGGATCGGGCCTGGGCCAGCACATCGTCGGTCCAGTCCAGCGGCTGACGATAGTGGGCCGACAGCAAGACATAACGGGCGACCTCGCCCGGCACCTGAGCCAGCACGTCACGAATCCGCACGACGTTGCCAACCGACTTCGCCATCTTCTGGCCATCAAGATTCAGCAGACCGTTGTGCATCCAGTAGCGGGCGTATTCCTTGCCGCCATGCCAGCACACCGATTGTGCGATTTCGTTTTCATGATGAGGGAACTGCAAGTCCATGCCGCCGGCGTGGATATCGATGGTCTCGCCCAGGTGGCAGGACGCCATGGCCGAGCACTCGATATGCCAGCCGGGGCGGCCACGGCCCCAGGGACTATTCCAGCCGGGCTGCTCGTCGGTGGACGGCTTCCACAACACGAAATCCGCCGGGTCCCGCTTATAGGGCGCAATCTCGACCCTGGCACCCGCGATCATTTCGCGGCGATCTCGGCCGGACAGGCGGCCGTACTCCGGGTAGCTGCTCACATCGAACAGCACATGGCCCTCTGCCTCGTAGGCATGGCCGCTGCGGATGAGATCCCGGACCGCGCCAATGATGTCATCGACATGTTCGGTGACGCGCGGCGTGCGATCGGCGGGCCGGACACCCAGCGCGGCGAGGTCGTCCAGATACGCCTGTTCGTACTGCGATGTGATCACGCCGATCTCGACACCGGCCTCGGCGGCGGCAGCGTTGATCTTGTCGTCGATATCAGTGATGTTGCGGACAAAGGTCACGCGCTTGTAGAGCACCCGCAACAGCCGCGCGAGCACATCGAACACCACGGCTGGACGCGCGTTGCCGATGTGCGCGTAGCTGTACACCGTGGGCCCGCAGACATAGATCGTGACGTGCTCGGGATTCAGCGGCTCGAACGGCTCTTTCTGCCGCGTGAGCGAATTGTGGATCTGCATGACCTTATGAAATTACGGGGTTTGCGGCTCGCGATTGTAACCACTTGGGCCTTGAATACCCGTCCTATGACATAATTATTGGTTCGTAACCCACTACTTGGTTACGCATATCAGCGGGGGCCGATGCCGCCCTTCCCGCCCTGCGGAGAATCTTGATGGATGCCAGTGCTACTCCTGCCAACGTGGCAGTTGAGACCAAGAACGACGCCATTGCGCGTCCGACACGCGAAGAAGCCGAAGCTGCGGTTCGCACCCTGATTGCCTGGACCGGCGATGATCCAACGCGTGAGGGGCTGCTCGATACGCCCGGCCGTGTGGTCCGCGCCTACGAAGAATTCTACGCCGGGTACAAGGAAGACCCGCGCGAAATCCTGTCGCGCACCTTCGAAGAGGTCGACGGCTATGACGACATGGTCATGCTCCGCGACATTCGCCTCGAATCGCATTGCGAACACCACATGGTGCCGATCATCGGCCGTGTGCACATTGCCTACCTGCCGGTGAACCGGGTCGTGGGCATTAGCAAGCTGGCCCGCGTCATCGAAATCTACGCCCGCCGCCTGCAGACGCAAGAGACGATGACGGCACAGATCTCCAACGTGCTGGAAGAGGTGCTCAAGCCGGCCGGCGTCGCCGTGCTGGTCGATGCCGCCCACCAGTGCATGACCACGCGGGGCATCCGTAAGCCAGGCGTGTTCACGATCACCTCGCGCTTCACCGGCCGCTTCAAGGAAGACTCGCGCCTGCATGATCGCTTCATGCAGATGATCCGCCCTACTCCGAACGACATGTAAAGCGACGCATGAGCATCGAATTCTCTGAACGCAAGACCATCGAACAGGTCGAGGAAGGCCAGGAACTGGCCCCCAAATTCGACGCGGATGGACTGATCCCCTGCATCACCACCGCGCACGAATCCGGCGAGGTGCTAATGCTCGGCTACATGAACGCTGAAGCACTGCGCAAGACCATCGAGACCGGCGAGGCACATTACTGGAGCCGTTCGCGTCAGGTGTTGTGGCACAAGGGTGCAACCAGCGGCCTAGTCCAGACCGTCACCGAGATCCGCATTGATGATGATCAGGATGCCGTCTGGCTGCGCGTCACGATTCCGGGCGACGCCTCTTGCCACGTTGGCTACCGCTCCTGCTTCTACCGGTCCATCCCGATTGGTCAGGGCAGCGGTGATCTGAAGTTCGAGGAGTCGGAGAAAAGCTTCGACCCGAAAGCCGTATACGGCGACGCGCCGAATCCGACGATTCTCTGATTCGCAGCAGCGACTTTGGTATACGCAACAGGCCGGCATCTGCCGGCCTGTTGCGTTCAGAAACCATATCTTGGTTGTTAGCGCTTGGAGACCGTCACCAACTGCACATGCGCCACGCCGGCATCCCGCAGGATATCCAGCACATCAAGAATCCCGTTGGCTTCCAGATTGGCATCGGCTTTCAGTCGAATCCGATCGGGCGCTTCTTCACCCGATAGCGTTGACACCAGCCGCTCCATCGTGACGATCTCATCGTCCAGCAGCACATCGCCGTGCTGATCGATCACGATATCCATCCCGACCTCATTGGGGCGGAATGCGGAAACCGACGACGGCGGCAACACATCCAGCCGCTCCGGCACGGCGATCGCGCCCACCAGCATGAAGAAAATCAGCAGCAGGAACACCACGTTGATCAACGGCAGCAGGTGATCATCTGTCAGCGCAACGCGGCGCGTGTGTTCCCATTCCATCATCCGGCGTCACCCTGTATCTATCTAACCCAGACCGTGGCGAGCATCTTAACCACGAACCCCCTGCCTCCGATACGCTTCAGACCACAAAGCCCGAACGCCATACGGCATGCGTGGGCTTGCAGACCAGACTAGGTGGTCAGCGCTTGCGCGACCGGTCCGTCCATCACCCCTAAGCCTCGACCTTCACCTGCGCCGAGTTCACCGCCGCCACCAGGCTCACGCCGCCAATGACGTTACCCAGCAGCACCGGCACGAAGAAACTGCCCAGCCAAGCGCCGACACCCAGTTTGCCGCCGACGACGAGATAAAGCGTTTCGACCGAACCGGCGATGATGTGACCGAAGCCACCCAGGCCAACCATGTAGGTCACGATGATGATGATCCAGATGCGGCCGGTCTCGGCGAACGGCATCAGCCAGACCATCAGGGCGATGAGCCAGCCGGCAAAAATGGCGCCGGCGAAGGTGGTCCACCAGTCCTCACTGATGCCCTTGAGAGCGACTTTTTCGAAATGCGCCAACCGCTCCGCGGAAAACGCATCGCCGTAGCAAACTGCCATGGCGAACAGCAGCGCGCCGAGCATATTCGCGCCCAGCACAACGCTCCACAGGCGCGCCAGCTGGGTGAGACCGTGGC
>JAGLCS010000192.1 GCA_023146115.1 Abyssibacter sp.
CGGGAGCATCATAGAGCTTGGCGGTTGGGCTTTGGCCCATGCAGTCCGGCAACTGGCGGATCTCGCGCAGCACCTGCTGCTGAAGGTCGCTGGCAGCGCGATCAAGAGACTCGTTGATCTCCTCTGCCTCGCCAGCCCAGTTCACCGACGTATCCGAGCCCCGGGCAACCAGCACGGTGTCCCTTTCTGAGGATTCGATCCGAAGCCGGATGGCGATCGTGATTGTGCGACTGGTGGTTTTCGAATGTCCCTGCACGCCAAGCCGGAGTAACTCCCCCTGCGTCGGACGTCCGGTCTCGTCAGAGACGGTCGGTATAGCCAGCAAGGTTTCGCGTACCCAGCCCAGCGGACTGTCCAGCACGTAGCGCCTACTGCCATGCACGCCAATGTCGCTCCGATTGCGCCGCGCATCAGTGAGCGCAACTAGCTGAAACTTGCACGCCGCCAGCTCGGCGGGGGCGCTATCGCTCCAATTCTCGGAAAATATCGCGTGATTCTGGGTGGGGGTCACTTGCACGTCGGTGAGCGTTTTCGGCGAGGCACAAGCTGCGAGGCCGAACACAACAGCAGCGCCGAGCAGGCCGCGGCCTGGGCGAATTCTGAAAATAGGCACGGCGACTTAATCGGTTTGTGCGGCCGCCTGTTGCGCCAGCGCGTGTGCGGGGATGAAGGTCGAAAGGTGACCATTTGACCAACGGACGCGTGTGGCATCGCCGATCTCCCTCAGTTCACGTGCGATGACCGTGGGCGGTATCTCGCGCGTCGGATCCGAGAATTGCAGCTTTGCTTTTCGATTGATGTCTTTTTTGGGGTTTTGCAGGTCGGCCAGCAATACGGTTGTGACTTCTTCGATACCGGCGATCAGCGCCGTTTTCAGCAACGCTCCATCGTCGGCCACCCAGGCGGCCTTCCGAGCCTCGAAGCCAATGTCATCAAAATACGCCGAGTGCCGGATTGTATTGCCGTAAAGCGCATTGCTTTGCTGGGCGTAGGGTGGGCCTGCCAACTGCTTTCCCGAAACCGTCTGAAACGCAGGCGACTGCGGCAGCAGCATCGCTTGCAGCTCGACAGTCACCGAACTCAACTGATCGTTGATGAGGTAGCGCACGTTAGTGAACAGGTGCGTATCCGACGTCCCGGCCTTGAGCCGAGCGTCGAGATCATCCGAGGCTTGAGTCGTCGTCACGAGCGCCGGGCGAGTGGCATTGATCCAGCCGCTGCCTGCCAGCGATCTGTCGAGGGCCGCCTCCATCATTGCGTCGAACTCGAAGCCCAACAGGGCGTTGCGCACTTGGGTAACCCGGCTCTCGGCGCGAGCCGCAGATTTCTTGTCCCCGGCCGCGTCAAGCGATGCGCCGATCACCGCGCCGATGAGGCCGAACTGCATCATCGCGGCTGAACTGTTTGCACTCCGGAATGTGGCGATGATCTCTTCCTGTTCGATAATCAGCGTTACGTCCGTGCTGTCGATGGACGCCCTGGTATCGGGTTGCAGAACAGGTCTGTGCAAGGAGCAGCCGGTTGAAAGCAGCGCGAGGCAAGACGCGAACAGCGCCCAGCGAGATGTCTTGATTGTCAGCACAATAGAATCCTGTCCGGTTGATCACCGTTGTCGCCGCAACGCTTGGGCAAATACCGAACTGCTTTGGGTGAATGAAGGGTCATACTCACGCGCATGCCCACAGGCACCCGCGTCGGGAAAGTGTATCAATCTTGTGCAGCGGCGAATATCGAGTCGAAATCTCGATCATGTGATCCATTCCATCAGATTTCATGCACGAACCGGGTGCGGTCGAAGCGTATCTGTTCGTGATATATCCCTTTTTCGTGCCGGCGGCCGGCAGCGATGACCATGACGGTGAATTCATGCCGGCCGTAGCCGCAGATTCGCCGGACCCGGTCTTCGTCGAAGCCTTCCATCGGGCAGCTGTCGAAGTCATAGGCGCGCAGCGCCAGCATCAGGTTTTCGCAGGCCAGGGCGACTGACTTGGCCGCCCAGAGCTGCATGTCGGTACCGGTGTTGGGGGTGCGCATCATCGGCCGGACCAGGCCTATGGCGTCGCGCACGGTCTTCTTTGCGCGGGCGCCGAGTCCCAGCATGTCCAGCGGGACCGTGCCGTACATGAACTGCGCCAGTCCTCCGTAATACTGCTGCACGACCTTGGGCGGGTTGCCTCCCGGCCACTGCACGAGAATCTCCTTGGCGTGTCGCCGCCAGTTACGTGTGTGCCCGGTGCAGACGATCAGCTCTGCCGCGGTTTTTGCGGCCTTTTGGCTCATGCAGGCTTTGACGAGCTGTGCTCGCTTGTCGGGTGTGGTGACCCGATAAAAATTCCACATCTGCAGGTTGGAACTGTTCGGCGCGAGCAAGGCCATGTCGAGACAGTCTTGCAGGACATCTTCGGGAATGGGTTCTTCGGTGAACTGGCGGATCGAGCGACGTGTGGTGACGGCGCTGCGCAGCGCCTCCACTTGCGGGCTGCACTGAATGGCGGGCATTAGGTTTCTTCCTGACCGGTGACTTGAAACTTGAAGGCGCCGCTTTCGCTGGCATCCGAGCCGGAGCGGTCACCGTTGAGGACCTGGCGGCGAGCCTCGTCCAGTGCCTTGTCGATGTCTTCGATGGTCCGGCCTTCCAGGGTGATGGCGACTCTGAGCATGTGCGGGTGATTTAGGAGCAGGGGGATCGTGAGATGGTCCCACATTCGGCTTTGGCGCCGGTACTTCGAGGCGTTGTTGGGGGGTGGTCTGGGTGGGTCACTGCTTTCGTCGCCCGGCGCTCCGCAGGATTCTCCTGAACTTTGGGCATTCCATGTGGCTGGGGGCGGGGCAGGCGGCGGCGTGACGCAGGCCGTCGCGCATGGTCGTCAGGCGGCGAATCGTCGTGTCGAGCTCCTCCGCCTTGGCTGCGAGTTGATCGCGGTTGATCGCAGGTTGGCCGTCAGCCCCGAACATCTGAGCAATCTCGTTCAGTGAAAAGCCGGCTATGCGGCCTAGACCAATCAGCGCGAGCTGTTCCAGAACGGCCGGGTCGAATTGGCGCCGCAATCCCCGACGTCCGACGGATCGGATAAGCCCCTTGTCTTCGTAGTAGCGCAGCGTTGACGGCGGGATGCCGGCCTGCCGGGCGACCTCCGAGATGTCCAGATCACGCATGACTTGACTTCAAGTTGACTTGAAGTTGCAGACTGCCCATCGGTTTCGGATTGAGCAACAAGAGGGCGTCATGACTGCGACATCGCGGCAGCAACAGCAGCAACTCTGGAACGGTGTGGGTGGTGAGGCCTGGGTGCAATCGCAGGCATTGCTCGATCAGATGTTCCGGCCCATTGAGCAGCGGCTGACCGAGCATGTACTGGCGGAGCCGGCTCGAGAGGTGCTGGATGTGGGCTGCGGTACCGGGGCGACCACGCTGGCTGTGGCCGAACGCCTGGGCGAGCCGGCCCGGTGCGTGGGGGTGGATGTGTCCGGGCCTATGGTGCAGGCCGCCCAGGCCAGGGCGGCGCAATCGGGTATGAACGTCGAGTTCATCCATGCGGACGCCCAGACTCATCCCTTCGAAGATGGGCTGCGTGACGTGATTTTCTCGCGCTTCGGCGTGATGTTCTTTGCCGACCCTGTCACGGCGTTCTCGAATTTGCGGCACGGCGTGAAGATCGGCGGCCGTCTGCATTTCGTCTGCTGGAGACGGCCCGAAGACAATCCCTTCATGACGGCTGCCGAGCGCGCGGCGGTGTCCTGGCTGCCGGAACTGCCGCCACGCGATCCGACCATGCCTGGCCAGTTCGGCCTGTCCCAACCGGAACGAATTCGCGCCATTCTTGGCGCGAGCGGCTGGTCCGACATTTCG
>JAGLCS010000002.1 GCA_023146115.1 Abyssibacter sp.
AGCAAAGAAAAGGGGCTCGCCCGGCGGGGCGAAACCCGCCAGTTGAGACCCTGCTAGCAACAAAAAAGCCCGAACAGGCTCACCGCCTGTCCGGGCTCGATGCATTCGACCGATTGGTCTACCGTCGCGCCAGCCGCTTCACATTCGCTGGTGTGAAATGGTCGTTGTCAAAATTCCGCTCCCGCGCCTCGTCTTCCTCGTTGTTCATCGAGAATGCGAGATAACGGCTGTTGAGAATGTCATAGGCGACTTCGATGGCCGGGGCCGAGAAGCCCTGCGCCTCGCCGAACTGTTCACTCACGCCGTAGGACGGCAGCGTGTGCTGTTCGTGTACACGCCAGAGTTGGCCGCGCTTGTCGTAGATGTCCTGGTGAACAACGGTCCAGGTGTCTTCATCCACGTAGAAGATGCGCTTGTCGTAGATGTGGCTTGTGCCGTCGCGCACGTTCGCTTCCACAACCCAGACGCGGTGCTTCTCGTAGCGAGTCAGGTCCTGGTTGATGTGACCGCGGCCCAGGACGTCCTCGTACTCGTACTCGTCGTCGTGAATCTTGTAGGCGTTGTACGGGATGATCATTTCGCGTTTGCCGATCAGCTTCCAGGTGTAGCGATCCATCGCGCCGTTGTAGCTGTCGAGCTGATCGTTGGTCCGCAGCCCGTCAGAGCCGGTGCCTGGGTTGTCGTAGCCGACATTCGGCGCACGCCGCAAACGCCGCTGACCTGGGTTGTACAGCCAGGCCCGCCGTGGTTCCTTGACCTGGTCCATGGTTTCGTGGACGAGCAGGAATGTTCCGGCCAGGCGTGCCGGGTCTCGGATCTCCTGCATGAAGTAGATCAGCACGTTCTTGAGCGAATCCGGTGTCGCTTCCTTCAGGCTGTAGTTGAACTTGAAGTCCTCGTGCAGCTTCACCAGGTTGTATGCGCCGGAGGACGTGACCGCGGCCTGGACGTTCCAGCGGCTGCCGGACATTCCACGGAAACGCGTCTTGTGGTTCCAGATCACCTCGCGGCCAGATTGCGGGATAGGGAACGGGATGCCGATGATGGCGTCGATTAGCGCTTCGCCGTTGGCGCCCAGTGAGGCGCGGGTGGCGTTCTCGAATGTGGCTTCATAGACGAAGTCAGGCGCGCCATTGCGACGGCGTGTCGCGTACAGGGGCATTTTGAAGTCGTCGAATTTCTTGAATAGCGCCAGCTGGCCGGGCGACAGCTGGTCGCGGTACTTCGACAGGTTGGCGCTGGTGATTTCGGCGATCGGCTCATCGTCCGGCCAAGGGTTGTAGAGCCGTGTGCCGAAACCGTCGTATCTGTCTGGCGCTTCGCTGCTGGGCAGACCACCACCCCAGGCAGGAATGGAGCCGTCGGCGTTACCGGCTTTTTCGGCGCCTAGCGGCGTCAGATCACCGCCGTCCTTGAGCCGGGCGGCCTCATCGGACGATACCTTTGCGGTGACGCTGAGTGGTACGAGCAATGCGAGCGCGCAGGCCCGCTGAAGAGTGCTTGGCATGTGTGTCTCCTCTCGCGACCCGTCGGGTCACGGGTTTGTCCCCAGTTAGATTTTGATTGTGTACGGTGGAGTGTGTCAGCGAACGCAGGCATTCGCCACCGTTGTTTCGGCGAGCCGGGATACCGTCCCGGCTCGCATTCGTCTTGCTAGAACCAGACGACCTTGTCGTCGTGGCCGAGCATGGCTTCGACTTGATCCCGGTAGCGGTCTTCTAGCTGCGGCCGCTTGATCTTCATGGTCGGTGTGATGAGGCCATCTTCGACACTCCATTCCTCGCGGGTGAGGAACAGCTTGGACACACGTTCGTGTGGCTCGAGTGTCTTGTTCAGTGTCTCGACCTTGCCGGCGAGACGCTTTGCGATGTCTGCATCAGGGTCTTCGCTGTCAATTCTGACGATGCCCACGGGCAGTTTCATGCCGCTGCCGATCAGGCAGATCTGGTCGATCGCCCCGTCGGTGGCAAGCTTGTCTTCGATCGGCGCAGGATCGACGTACTTGCCCTTGGATGTCTTGAACGCATCCTTGATACGGCCGGTGATGTACAGGAAGCCGTCCTTGTCGATACGGCCCTTGTCGCCGGTGTGCAGCCAGCCGTCAGTCATCGTTTCGGCGGTTTTTTCTTCGTTCTTGTAGTAGCCGAGCATGGTCGCCGCCGAACGTGCCAATACCTCTTCGGTTTGGTCGTCGATCTTGATCTCGACGCCCGGCATCGGCCGGCCGACCGAGCCGATGCGGTTCTCCGCTGGTGTATTGGTCGTGCAATACGCGGAGTTCTCGCTCATGCCGTAGCCCTGGCAAATGGTCACGCCCAGCTTGGCGAACCAGCTGATCATGGCTTCCGGCATTGGTGCCGCCCCGGAGACAACCATTCGCGCGTTCTGAAGCCCCAGCCCCGAGATCACCTTTTTGCGGATCAATCCGGAGAGAATCGGGATGCGCAGCAGGCGATCCATTTTCTTCTGTGGCAGCTTTTCGAGAATGCCGGACTGGATACGCCCGTAGACCACCGGCACGCCATAAAAACGGGTGGGGGCGACCTCGGCGAGCTGAGAAGCCAGCTTGTCCAGCGACTCCATGAAGGAGATTTCCGCACCGACGTAAAGACTGCAGAGTTCCACAACACCGCGCTCGAAAATATGCGCAAGCGGCAGGTAGGAGAAGAAGCGTTCGTCGTCACGGAACTCGAGTCGATTGATGACGCCGCCCATGGTCTCCCGCGCCGAGCGCGTGCTGAGCATGACGCCCTTGGGGTTGCCCGTCGTGCCCGATGTGTAAATCATCGTATGCACGCTGTCCGGGTCGTTCGGCTCCCAGTCCTGTAAGGGTGCGTGTTCTTTGATCAGCGCGTCCCAGCCATGATCGGTCTCCGGCACTTCCGGATACGGCAGGCCGATGGTCTTGACCGACTCCGGAATGCCTTCGGCGAGTTGCGGCGCATCCATCAACGGACCGAAAAACAGGAATTTGGTTTCGCTGTGTTCCAGCACGTACCGGGTGGTTTCGGCCGCCTGGTTCGGGTAGATGCCGACGGAGATGCCGCCCGCCATGCCCACGGCAAGATCCGCCATCACCCAGTGGGCGGTGTTCTTGCCGGTTAGCGCAACCGTTTCGCCTGGCTTCAGGCCCAACGCCTGCAGCGCTGCCGCCATGCGGCGAACCTGATCGGCGACTTCAGCCCAGGTGTATTCACGCCATACGCTGTTGATCGGCTGGCGCAGATAAATTGATTTGGGACGTGTCTCCGCCCAGTGGAACAGCATCGCGACCGGGTCGCGATCATGTTGCACCGGTGCACTGGGCGCGGATACGTAATTATTCTTTATGGTCAAAGACTGACCCATGCGTCCCCCTTCTAACGTCGTTGTCGGTTGGTATGGTGGTACCGGCCAGTCCGGCCGCTTCGACTTGGCGGATCCGGAATCGCGGGCTCGGCGGCGTGCTCGCGATCACGACGAAAGCCGAGGTCGGTGAGACGCCCGGTTTCCGAATGTACGATGTGGTACCCGTAGTGGGGCCATAGCGTAGAACGCTTTGCCCGATTGCGCCAATGGCCGGGCGGCGGGGCGCACCTTCCGCGGTGACGGGTCGTCTGGAGTGCCCCGCCCGTGAGTGTCCGATTGGCCAGACCGCGTGCCGGTCTGCTCCGGCCAGGCCAATGGCCGCGGGGGGGTATTTTCGTTATCGTGCGCCGCAACATGCAGGATGGCCTGCAAATGGAATCGATGAGAGGCCGCGCGTCGCGCGCCCGTCGGTCCGCCCCATACTTTTCTTCGAATCCGATGGAGTGATCAATGAGTGATTACCTCGTGAAGCTGGCCAGCCAGCCCACACTTCGCAATGTCATCAAATCCGTGGGCCTGCCCACGCCGGTCGGGTTGAGCCGTGGCGGCAAGCAGTACGCAGACCAGCCGCTGGCAGGACTGCAGGTCCTGGTCGGTACCGTTACCGATGGGGTTGTTGCCAAGGCGGTCAGGGCTGACCTGGACGCGGCCGGTGCGACGCTGGCTGCCCAGGCCGCCGATGGCGCCAAGTACAATGGATTGGTGCTCGATGCGACCGACATGGAGGGCATCGATGGGCTCAAGCATCTGTATAGCTTCTTCCATCCGGTCATGCGTCAGATCGCGCCCAACGGTCGTGTCGTCGTGCTGGCGAGCGAGCCTGCCGAAGGCGCGACTCCCCAGGCCGTGGCCACGGCCCGCGCCACCGAAGGTTTCGTGCGCTCGGTCGGTAAGGAAATCGGCAAGCGTGGCGCCACGGCAAACCTGATTCACGTGGCCAAGGGCGCTGAAGACCGTCTGGCGGCACCGTTGCGGTTCTTCCTCAGCGGTCATTCGGCTTACGTCGATGCCCAGCCGGTGCATGTGAGCGCCGTGGTGAGCGCTCCGTCCTCCGTGCCGCTATCGGGCGTGCTGAAGGGCAAGGTCGCGCTGGTGACCGGCGGCGCACGCGGCATCGGTGCCGCCACTGCCGAGCGTCTGGCGGCCGAAGGGGCTCATGTGGTTTGTCTCGATATCCCGGCCGATGAAGAAACGCTCAACACCACGGTCGCCAAGATCGGCGGTGCGGCATTGCCGATGGACATCACCGATCCCGACGCTCCGCAGAAGATCGCGACCTACTTCAAGGAGCAGCATGGCGGCGTGGATATTGTGGTCCACAACGCGGGTGTCACGCGTGACAAGACGCTGGCGAATATGAAAGAGCACCTGTGGGACATGGTGCTGTCGATTAACCTCGGCGCCATTCTGGCAATCGATGAGGTGCTGCTCGGTGACAAGATCATCAATGACGGCGGGCGCATTGTCTGCCTGTCCTCGATCGGGGGCATCGCCGGCAACATGGGCCAGACGAACTACGGCGCGACCAAGGCCGGATTGATTGGTTATGTCGCCGCGCAGTCGGGCGAGCAGGCGGGTCGCGGTATCACGGTGAATGCCGTGGCGCCCGGTTTCATTGAAACGCGGATGACGGCCGAAATGCCGTTCATGATCCGTGAGGCAGGCCGCCGGATGAATTCGTTGTCGCAGGGCGGTCAGCCCGAAGATGTTGCGGAGTTGATTAAGTTCCTGACCACGCCCGGTGCCGTGGGCATCACCGGTCAGACCATCCGCGTCTGCGGCCAAAGCCTCATCGGAGCCTGATCATGGCTGCTGCAAATCTACAGTACGACGCGCCGCCCTCCGTTTGGGTGAGCTTCGCCAAGGCTGCCAAGCCCGGTGCCGTGCGGTTGCGCAGCGGACAGGACATTCCTCGCCTGGAGGCGCATCTGGCGCCTGCGCCGGCCTCCACCCGCACGGTGAACAAGTACCGCAAGCTTTGCGGCTTCGACGCCAACGGCCTGCTGCCGGTCACCTTCCCGCATATCATGGCGGCGCCGTTGCACATGGCGGTGCTCACGCATGACGCCTTCCCGCTGAAACTGCTGGGCGCAGTGCACATGCGCAATGCCGTCCACCAGTATCGCGCATTGCATGAGAACGAGCCGCTCGCCGTTCATGTGGCTGTCGAAGGTCATCGCCCGGTGGACAAGGGGCTGGAGTTCGATCTGCAAACGCGGATTCTCGACACCGATGAGCAATGCGTCTGGGAGAGCACCAGCACCAACCTGATCCGCGATCCGGCCAAGAAATCGGGCGGCGGCAGCAAGGGCTGGGAACCCCCCGCCTGGGATGATTTTGCCGTGGTTGACCAGTGGAAGGCACCCGGCAATATCGGGCGCCGCTACGGCGTGGTGGCCGGCGACGTGAACCCCATCCACATGCACCCGCTGGCCGCGAAGCTGTTCGGGTTCAAGCGGGCGATCGCCCACGGCATGTGGTCGTTCGCAAGCTGTGTCGCGCGCAGCGGCGGTGAAGCGATCGAGGGCGCCTGTTCGTTGGACGTGTCTTTCAAGCGTCCGTTGTTCCTGCCTGGCACGCCCGAGCTACTGAGCCGGACGGTCGGTTCCGAGCAGACGTATCTGCTCACCAACCCTCAGCGCTCCACGCTTTATCTGGAAGGTACGATCCAGCCCGCAGGTTGATCAGGGTGCTGCGTCGCTACGCCCGAGAGGGCGTGGCGACCGCCGATTCGTGCTGGGTACGCTGCAGGAAACGGAGAATGTCGGGCATTAGTCGCGTGGGCCGGGTGCGCAGTTCAAATGGCGATCTGGCCACGATGAATTCGGCATTGGGCAATTCTTGCGACAGTGCGCGTGCATCCTTCAGGTTGTGCAGCCAATCACCTGCGTGGCCGATCACCAACGTCGGCGCGGCCAGTCGCAGTCGCTCGCGCAGCGGCGGGACAACCGGGCCGACCAGGACGCCGTGAATGATCGCGGCCATCGTGTCAGGGTCCTGGGACACCGTGTTCAGCACGCTTTGCCAGATCCCTTGACGGGGCGTGGGGAGGCGACGCAGCATCCGGGACCAGGCGCGCCACGGCTTGGCCCCGTAACGGACGCCGACCATCAGCGGCACCAGCATCAATGCGGCCGCCGGCGCGGCCCGCTCCATGACCGGCATCTCCAGAAACAGTCCACTGATCCGCTCTGGTGCGCGAACCGCTGCGTGCAAGGCGGTGATCGCACCCAAGGACACGCCGCCGACCACGGCGTGTGACCAGCCAAGCTGGTCCAGCAGGGCAATCGCCTGCTCGCCGAAAGCATCAATGCGCAATTCCTGTGCGCGGCCGGGCTTTTCGCTGCGTCCGTGTCCCAGCAAGTCGAGCAGGGCGACGCGATAACCCGCTTCTGCCAAGGCCGACGCCAGATCCCGGTTCAGCAGGGAATCAATCAGAATGCCGTGCATTAGCAGCACCGGCGCGCCGTCTTTCGGCCCGATTAATTCGTAGGCCAAGCGGCGCCCGTCATGGATGAAGGCGCCACAGTCATAAAGTGCAGTCATTTCAATGATTCTAGCCGCGCTGGGCTGACACCGCCCCGTCGGCGACGGGCTCCGATGGGGCGGTCACGATCAGTCGGTCTGGGGCCGGCGCATGGTGAATCGGGCGATGGCGGGTAGCAGGAGAATCGCGCCGAACATGTTCGCGGTGAACATGAAGACCAGCAATATGCCCATGTCGGCCTGGAACTGCAGGGCCGAAAACAGCCAAGTCGCGACCGACAGGCCGAGCGCAATTCCCGTGAACACCACCGCCTTGCCGGTTTTCCCCAGGGTTTCGTAGAGCGCCTGTTCGATGGGCTTCCCATTCTTCACACCATCTTCCAGCGTGGCGTAGATGTAGATGCCGTAGTCGACTCCGATGCCGACGGCCAACGCGACCACGGGCAGGGTCGCGACTTTCAGGCCGATTCCCAAATAGGCCATGACGCCGTAGGCCATCATCGAGACCAGCGACAGCGGCAGGACGATGGACAGCACCGAGGAGAGGTTGCGGAACGATAGCCAGATGAATCCGATGACCACCACGTAGACCCAGAACACCACCATCAGCTCCTGGTCCTCGACCACCTCATTGGTTGCCGCCATCACCCCGACATTGCCGGTGGCGAGCCGGAAGCTCACGCGGTCGGTGTCAGCGGTTTCCTCCTCGTATTGCTTCACCGCATCGACGATGCGGGTGATGGTCTCGGCGCGGTGATCCTCGGTGAAGATGAAGACAGCCATGGCGGAGCAATCGCCGTTGAGCAGGCCGGAGGTGGTTGGCACCAACGCGGTCGACTGCGCCAGCGAATACTGATTGCGGGGCAGTACTTCGGCGGATAGTCGCGCCTCGTTCAGGCCCCGGTAGACCATCTTGGCGTAGTCGAGCACCGACAACGTAGAGGCGACGCCTTCGATGTTATCCATTCGCCAGGCAAAGCGATCGATCTCCTCGACGACGCGAAAATCCACGCAGCCGTCGGCCTCGGTTTCGGCGATGACCTTGAGAATGTCGATGCCGATGGAAAAGTTGTGGCCGATGGCGCGGGCATCCTGATTGAAGCGGGAGTCCGGCCGGAGTTCGGGCGTACCTTCGAGGGCGTCGCCGACCTGGAGCTTGGGGTACATGTAAAAGGCCCAGCCCAGCAGCAGCACGGCGATGCCGATGGCGCAAAGCGCGGGGATCGGACGGGTGATCTTCGCCACGAACTTCCAGGTGGGGGCCAGCAGATTTTCTCGGACCTGCTGTTTGCGCTCAAAGGCTTCCAGATCGCCGATGCGCATATAGGTCAGCCAGGCTGGCATCAGAATCTTGTTGGTGATGATGATGGCTGCCACGCCGAACGCGGCATTGGCGCTCATCTCCTGGATGATCTGGATGTTGATCAGCGCGATCGTCGCAAAACCGGCCACATCCGTGATCAGGGCCACGGTGCCGGGAATGGCGAGCCTGCGGAAGGTTTCCAGCGAGGCATCGAAGCTGCTGCGCCCGGCGCCGACCTCGCCGACCCAGGCGTTGACGTACTGCACGCCATGCGACACGGAAACGGCGAGCACCAGGAACGGCACGAGGATCGCAAACGGGTCCAGGCCCAGGCCGAACAGCGACAACAGGCCGAATTCCCAGATGACCGCGACCACCGAGCAACCCATCGGCAGGAAGGCCATCTTCAGCGAGCCGGTGTAAAGCCACAGGAGCAGGGAGGTCATCAACAGCGCGAGGCCAAAGAAACCCACGACCTCCAGGGTGGCATCGGTGATGTCGCCGACGACCTTGGCGAAGCCGACGATGTGCACCTTGATGTTCGGGTTGTACTCCGGGTTGTCCATCGCGACGATCTGCAGATCGCGGTTGTCGAACGTGGCGGTCTGGGTCTCGCCGGATGTCTGCGGCAGGGTGACGGTTTGCTCGCCGAACCAACGGACCAGCTTGCCCGGTTCCTGGTAGGTGCGACCAACCACGGTCCCGGCCTCCATGTCGCCACTGGCCTGCTTGAGCTTGAACTCCCAGACCGTCGGGCTTTCGATGCGCCCGCGAATGGTTTCCAGCAGGTGTGCGACATGGGTGTAATCGACCTGCTCGCCGGTCTGCGGATCGACTTCCAGCAGTTCCGAGACGACCAGCGCGCCCTTTTCATCTTCCGACACCAGGCGGCCAATGACCTGGGCTTTGCCGACGTTGGATTTGATGGTGCGGAACATCGGTTCCGACGGCGCATAGTCCGACGGAATCACGTCGCCGCCTTCGAAGCCCTGCTCGGTGATCTCGACGAAGCGCACGTTCGGGGTGAACAGGCTCATCACCCGGGGCCTGTCGATGTTGGGCAGGAAGAAGACGTCGTCGGTGACCTGCTTAAGCGTCGACAGGAACTTTTCGTTGTAGATCTCGCCGTCGGCTTGCATCAGGGCGACGAGCACCAGATTGGCGCCACCGAATTCGCTGTAGTACTCCTGGAACGCGCCCATGTAGGGGTGTTCCATCGGAATGGTCTTTTCGTAGCCCGCATCGGGCTGGATCTTGGCAGCGTGGTAGCCGAAGAACAGCGTCAGGGCGACGAGGACGAACAGGGTGATCGCCGGGCGACCAAACACCACCGGTTCGACGACGTTGAGAATGGCCCGTGCGACGGGCGAATTGGTGAGCGAAGAGCCTTCCGAGGCCATGGGTTCGTCTCCCTGTGGATGCGGGTGATGCACCGTCTAGTTAGTGTCGTGGCTCCCCGAGCCGCGTCGTGCTTGTTCTTTTTAAGTGCTGCCTGCGGGCGATCAGTGCCACTCGACGCCCTGGCGGCCAACGGTCAACAGTGCGCCGTCAACCGGAAGCACCCCGGCCAGTGTGTCGCCATTCGGGTTTCTCTGGACCGTCCAGGCCGCGTTTTGCGGATCACCTGTCATGATCAGCCCAGCATTGCCCACCAACGTGATGGACCCGTCCGGCATGGTTGTGGCGCCGAAGAACGACTCGTTGGTCGGAGTCTCCAGCCGCTCCCAACCCATGGCACGAATCGCTTCGGATTCTTCGACATTGGCCGCCATGAAGGGGTCGTAGTCCATTGGGCTCTGGGTCTCGACACTCGCGACGTCAGGGATCTTGTACAGCCGCCCGCGCATGCCGTAGACCACGGCGCCACCCTGACCATCGGGGATCGCGCCGAAGAACGAACCGGTATAGGGCGAGACCAGCATCTCCCAGGTTTCACCGCCGTCGGCGGAGCGGGCCGCCAGCCCCTTTTCGCCGACGATGAGCAGCAACGTCTCCGAGACCCGTACGATCTGGCTGTTGTGAAAGCCGAGGAACTCGATGTCGGATTCGACCCGATTCCATTGCTCGCCACCATCGGTCGTCTTCAGCATCAGCCCGTAGCTGCCGACAGCGAATCCGGTCTGTTCGTCATCGAACATCAGGTCGTAAACAATGGCCGGCCGGCGCGCTTCGCCATCGAAATGCTGCAACGACCATTGTTCACCGCCATCGGTGGATTTGAGAATGGCACCATCGTGGCCACCGATGTAGCCGACCTGCTGGGTGGGAAAATCCAGCGTCACCAGCATCGAACGCACCGGGCTGGCGACCTGCTCCCATTGCTTGCCGTCGTCGGAGCGCAGGATATGGCCGCGCATGCCGACGGCCAGATAGCCGTTGTTGGCTTGGGTCAGCCCGACCAGAATGCGCTGCGCGGCGAGCGGCATCGCCTCCGCCGGCTTCATCCGTGGGTCGTTCGTCGTCTCGGCTTCAGAAGCCTGCGCCACGTTGAACGTGGCGAGGCAACTGATCAGCACGGACGCAGTCAGTCCGCGCAGCATCATTAACGGCGGCCCGCGACGCGAGCCAGTCCTTGAGGCAGGAACATGCGGTCTTCGTAGCTCACATCGAAGTCGGAGATCTGATCTTCGTTGGTCATCGCGGTAGCGAAATAGCGACCGGTCTGCAGATCGTAGATCAGTTCCGGCGAACCCGATGTGGTGGGCACGAACGGGAAGGTCGTCAGATGCGCTTCCTGAAGCTTCCAGAGCTGGTCGCGGTTGTCGTAGCAATCGACCACGGCGATGGAAAAGGAGTCTTCATCGACATAGAAGGTGCGCTTCTTGAACTGATGTCGCTGGCCGTCCCGCAGTGTGGCTTCCACCACCCAGACGCGATGCAACTCATAGCGGGCGTAGTCCTGATTGATATGCCCCTTGCCCAGAATATCGTCGTACTTGAGCAGCGGGCTGTTCATCTGGCCGGAGTTGTACGGAATGTACATTTCCTTCTTGCCGAGCAGCTTCCAGGTGTAGCGGTCGAGCGCGCCGTTGAACACGTCAATCTGATCGTTGAACTGCTCGCCATCGGAGCCCAGTGAAGGGTTGTCGTAACCCACGTTCGGCGCGCGGCGCGTGCGGCCGATGCCCGGATCGTAAAGCCAGGCGTTGCGGCCACCGGAGGATTGGTCGGCGGTTTCATGCACCAGCGTAACCTGGCCGGCGACGCGTGGCGGCGAAACGACTTCCTGCAGGTAGTAGGCGATCAGTTTGTTGGAATCATCACTCTGGTCGTTGAGGTTCGCGTACTTGAACTTCACGTCCTCGACGAGCTTCGAGATCTTGAAGTCACCGTCCTGCGCGACGATGGCCTGGTTGTTGTAGCGCTTGACGGCGGAGCCGCGGAATTTGGTCTTGTGGTTCCAGATCACTTCCGCGCCCTGCTTGGGGATCGGGAAGGGAAAACCCAGCTTGGCATTCTTGACCGAGTCCGTGCCTTCCAGCGTGGCGCTGGTGGCATTGGCCTTGGTGGCTTCGTAGATTTCTTCCGGGAAGAAGGCCGTGCGTACGGTCGGGTAGACGATCATCTTGTAGTCGTCATACAGCTCGAACATTTTCTGATGGCCGACCGTGAGCTTGCTCGCATGCTGCTTGTAGTTTGCCTTGGTAATCGTCAGCGTCGATTCCAGCGGGTTCTTGTCAAACTTGTCGGCGTTGCGCTCGATTTCGTCAAAGACCAGATCCTCGATCTTTTTCGGGTCTTTCTTGCGCCATTGTTCCAGTTCGTCGCGGCTGAGATCCTGGACCTCTTGCGAGAACAGTTCCTGACCAATCCAGGCGGGGATCGTGCCGGCTTCGTTTCCGGCGCTAATAGCGCCGATCGGGGTCAACTCGTTACCGAGTTTTGCGGCCTCGTCGGCGCTAACGCCGGCCAGAACGGGTAAAGAGACCGCGGCTGCGGTCAGAGCAGTCAATCGGCGCATGGCTCCTCCATGTGACTTGGTGACGGCATGCTACGGATGGCACGCCAAATTCAGCATAACAGCGATCACTGTAAACGTTATGGCGTGAGTGACCAACACGCCGGTCTGGCTCGGTCAAGCCGCAGGGGCAGGTGATTTTCCGCGTTGCCGCATGCGTTGCCGGTACTGGATCGGGGTTTCGTCCCGCCAGCGTCGGAAGGCTCGGTAAAACGTGCTGGGTTCCGAGAATCCGGTCAGGTAGACAATCTCGTCGATGGATTGGTTCGTGCGATAGAGCAGCCGGCAGGCCAGCCGCTCCCGGTAGCGGTCCAGCTCCTTGTTGAAGCTCGTGTCTGCGGCGGCGAGCCGACTGCGCAGTTCGCGCTGGGGCACATGCAGACGCTCGGCCACCTGGGCAAGGCTGGGCGTGCCGCGCTCCAGCTCGCGAGCAATGGCGCGGCGCGCGGCGATCACGAAGTCGGTGGCGTCAAGTTCCTTGAGGCGATCCTCGGCGACCCGCTCATGCAGCTCCACCAGGCGCGGCTCGGCGTGGGGAGAGGGTCGATCGAGCACGGCGACATCGAAACGAATGCAATTGTGCGGGCTGTCGTAAGCCAGGTCACATTGCAGATACTGCTCCGCTTCGGCGGAGGACTCCGGCGCCGGGGCGGCGAAATCGATCCGCCGCGGGGTGAAGCTGCCGTCGGTCACGCTGCGAAAGAATCCGATGATGCCCTGGCTCAGGCATTCGTAGAGATGGCGATTGGCATTCACGGCGGGCAACGCGGAATCGATGGTCAGAATCGCGGTTTCACCGTCCAGGGAGAGACTTCCCATTGCGGCGCCGGACAGCAGCGCCTGATAACGCAACGCGCGATCCAGCCCCTCGCCGAAGGTCATGCTCGACAGAAACAAATACTCCAGCACCTCGCCGCCAAAGGTCGGCAGAAACCGGCCGACATGTAGCCCGATGTTGGTGTCGCCGGTTTCCTGCTCCAGGCGTTCCCAGAAGTGGGGAATGCGTTCGTGCAGGGTTCGGCGGTCGCGCTGCTCGATGGCTTCGGGGCTTAGCCCCAGTTCTGCCATGAAGGCCTCGGCATCAATGCCGGCGCGCTCCATGGCCTGGTAGACCTGGCGCGTCAGGGCATTCGAGTCGTGGTAGCTAGGATCTGTTGACATTTATTTCGCCGCAGTGCCGCCTGCCATGGTGACGCAGCTGGCAGCCCTTAGGGGCCGCACCGGCCCCCTGCTGCGCAGAGTCACAGAGAATTGCCCCATCGTTCTCCTTGTCCCAGATCCGATAGCAACCGGAGCGCAATGCGAATGCGCTGTTTGTTGTCGGGCTTTGCTGGTTGAGCGGCACGTCAAAATGGCGAATTGATCAGAGTGTCCTGTCACCCGCGTCGGCAAAGCCATTGCGGTGCGTTGGTTTTCAAAGCCAATATTACCGGCTTGAGCGAACGGGCTGCGTACTTGTTCGCCGATTACGCCACCGCGACCACAGGGATGCGGACAAAGTTGGAGGAGAAGATGCTTAGACGGTTGGTGTTATTCACCCTGATTTTCAGTGGTGGCGCTGCACATGCGGTGAGCGGGGAGATAGGTCCGGTCGAGTTCGACCTGAATACTCGGCTGACCAGCGGGTTGGTGTGGCGTGCCCAGGAACGAGACCCGGGATTAATCTCCAAGCTCGCCAACAACCCGGAGCTCTGCGTCGAGCATGACTGCATGTCATTCGCCGGAGACCCCGAGCCAAACCAGGAGCTTGTCGATGCGCGTGGCCTGTATTCAGGTGTGAACCTGGACGACGGCAACATCAACTACGACAAGGGCGATATCGTCTCGGCGACTACCTACGCCACACCGGAACTCACGGCCTACTGGGCCGGTTTCAAGTTCAAGGCGTCGGCGTTGGCGTTCTACGATCCCGAGAACGTCGATTTTGACGAGACACATTTTGACGACCGTTGGCAGGAAGCGTCCGTGCCGCGACCGGCGTACGTGGAACGCGATTTTGCATCGGATATCGAACTGCGCGAACTGTATATCCAACGCTACTTCAATATTTTCGACCGCGAGATCTCAGTGCAGATCGGCCGCCAGGTCGTACCCTGGGGCGAAGCTACACTGACCCTGTTCAATAGCGTCAATGAGCTCAACCCGCTGGATGCCACCATCGCCGGGTTTCCGGGTTTCGAACTCGGGCAGGTGAACCAGCCCGCCGGCATGGCCGTGTTCCAGACCGCATTGACCGACAGCCTCGCCGCGGAATTCGTCTACCAGTTCGAACACGTGCCGGTGCGCATCCAGTCGCCCGGCAGCTTTCTATCGACCAACGATCTGATCGGCGGGACCGACTACGCGATGATCACGCTGGGTCAGTTCAACGACGATCCGGATCGGCAGTACACACCGCCAGCGACCGGCGCGGGGTTGGTCTCCAGTTCGACGCGAACCGCGGCCGTGCGTCCGGAGAACGAGGCACGCAACCAGGGGCAGTTCGGCCTGCGCCTGTCGTACTTCGCCAGCAACCTGAACAACGGCACCGAACTGGGTTTTTACTACCTGCATTACCACAGCCGCCTGCCGGTTGTGAGCGCCTACGCGGCCGACCAGTCCTGCACGCGGGATGCGGCTGTGCCCGGCAATGTCGCAACCGCGCTGGTGGCCTGTAACGGCTTCAATGGCTCGATCAATGTCACCGGGCTTGGGCTGGAACCGCTGCCGGTCGACACCATGGCGCTACAGGTGGAGTACCCCGAAGACATCGACATGTTCGGCCTGTCATTCAATACGAACATCGGAAACTGGGCCTTCTCCGGCGAGTTGTCCCACCGCCGGAATTTGCCCGTGCAGGTGAACCTGGCGGACGTGGTGTTTGCGGCATTGCAGCCGGCCTTTCCCGAAGAAGACATTCCGATCGGAGTCGGCGGCATCGGTCTGACCGTACCGGGCGCGAGATCGGCGGTGCCGGATCTGCTCACCCAGTACCGCGACATCACGGTGCAACCGAATCAGTACATTGCCGGCTACGAGCGGATCGACGCGTCGCAGCTATCGCTGGCAGGCCTGCGGATCTGGTCGAGCAACCCGTTCGGTGCGGACTCCGTGCTGTTCCTGCTGGAAGGCGGATTCTGGTATCACCACGACATGCCGGATCCCAGCGAACTGGCGTTTCTGGGCACGGGTGACTTCACCCACCCCACCTGGGGCGCAGACGGCACTGGCGAGGTGCCTGACGGCGTGGATCGCACGCTCACGTTGAACCCGACGCAGATGCGCGATGGCATACCCACGGAGTTCGCCTGGGGTTATCGCTCACTGCTGAGGCTGACGTACAACGAAGTGCTCCGGGGCGTGACCTATGAACCACAGCTGTTGTGGTTCCATGACGTGAAGGGCCAGACGCCGTCACCGATTCTGAATTTCACGGAACGGCGCAAGGCACTCACGTTCAACAACCTGTTCAAGATCGGGCAAAGCCTGTCGCTGGGCGCAACCTACCAGTGGTACATGGGCGGCGGCGATTACAACCTGGAACAGGACCGTGACTTCTACAACGTCTACGCCGTGTTCAATTTCTAATACACCGACTGATTCAGTGATTGCATGAACGAGACAACCCGAAACGCGCTGATGGCAGCCTCGGTCAGCGAGCCCGATCTCGATCGGCTGGCTGGTCTTGGTGCCGATGCGCAGCAGACCCTGGCGAGCCTGTTGCAGGCTGCCCAGGCGCAACAGGCACGTCAGCTCCAGCAGGCGATGGAGGGCATGTTGGATGCCATGCCAAGGCTGCTGCGCGGGCCGGTGAAAAAGCTGTTTGAACGATGAGTACGCTGCTACAGCAAGCCGAGCGCATCAAGCTCGCCCGGGTGCTCGGTTGTGATGCCTCGGATCTCGGTGCATTGGCCGCCTGCGAAGAATCCGAACTGCGTGCGGCACGCGCTGTCGCCTCCAACGCCTTGTTCGGCCGGCACCGGGGTCTGTTCGCCAAGCTGGCCAGCGCCACGCGCTTGTTGCCTACAGGGTTGTCAGCCCAGTTCACACAGAAATTCATCGGTCCGACCTTGTCCGGGCGAGTGGCCAGTGAAATGGAACCGAAGCAGGCGCTGGCACTGGCCGACAAACTGCCGGTGCCGTTTCTCGCGTCCGTCTGCCTGTCGCTGGACCCCGGCCGGAGCGGGCCGATTATTCGCGCCATGCCCGCAGCCCGGGTGGTCGACGTGGCCAAAGAACTGCAGCGCAATGGCGAACACATCGTCATGGCGCAGTTCGCCGATGCGCTGAGCGATGCTGTCGTCGCGGCGGTTATGGATGCGATCGATGCGCCTTCCGACCTGCTACGCATCGGGTTTTATATTGAAAGCAAGACGCGGCTGGAGACCATCATCGCCGGTATGGACGATGAACGCCTGGGTCAGGCGCTCGTTGCGGCTCAGGCCGAATCGCTTTGGCCCCAGGCCCTGGCGATGGTGGACGGCACATCCGACACCTTGCGCGGGCGTATGGCGAACCTGATCGCGGCCCAATCTGAGGATGTCATCCGAGGTGCGTTCTCGGCCGCCCAGCAACAGGCGCTATGGCCGATGATGGCCGATGCGGTGATGTTGATGTCGCCCGACAGCCGCCAGCGCATCGCTTCGGTGCTGGAAGATGCCAACGCCGAGTGGAAAGAGGCACTCCAGTCGGCGCTTTCGGCTCAGGGGGCCAGCGACGAGTTGATCGCCGAACTGGCCGCCTGACGGCTCACTCGCCGCTGGCGCGAGACAGCAGTTCGTCGCGAATCGCGCGCAGCTGTTTTTTGACGGCATCGGCGTTGTCCGGCCCCATCCGAATCAAGGCCTTCTGACCCCAGGACAGCCGTTCCAGTCTCGGATCGGCGAACTCGAAGAACACCTTTGGCTGCTTGAGCGTGATCGGGCCATCGATGTCCGGTGTGGCGAGCAGGTGGTCGATCACCTGCACCACGCGGTCGTTGAAATAGCCGTCCGGATAGCCCAGGTCCTGGTAGCTTTCCTGGAACAGCGGGTAATAGCGTGAGTAGGTGTCGACGAGCGTGTCTGGTGCCAGGCTGATAAAGCCGCTGACCCAGGGCTCGTAGCGTTTGAAGTTGGCCGGATCGAGATGGATGGAGTCGCCGCTACGGACCACCGGCACGCTGCCTTCCACCTCCACCACCGGACGAAAGCGGCGTGAGACCGGATCGCTGTCCAGATTGTCGATGCTGACCACGGCCTTGCGGATCACCGAGTCCGGAACGAGAAAGCGTTCGATGGCCGTCGGGCCTGCGGCTTCGTCGACCGCGTCGCGGAATGCCTGGTCGCTGTCCGCCAGCGTGGGCAGAGGTGGTGGCTCGGACGCAGCCTCGTCGGTACCGGCCGCGGTGTCGGTGGTGGTGTCGCGCGCCGGCTGTCTCGGCTCATCGATTGGATACTTAGGCTCCGGTGGTTTCGGGGCCGGGGCTTCGGCGATGGTTTCTTCAGGTGCTCCCTTGCTCAGCTTGGCGCCGAACTGAACCAGCACCAGAATGGCGATCAGGGCTGTCGCCCCGAGGCCGATGGCTATCCATGCTCCGCGTTTCATCGCTAGTCCCAAGTGATCACGAGTTGCTGAGCGTAGCGAACCCGCACCGGAATGAAAACGCGCAGGCAACGAAAAGCGCCCCGGCCTGACAGGGCAGGCCGGGGCGCAGGACCAACGATCAGGCTAGGCCTGGCCGGAGGCCACCAACTTCGGGCGAGGGGCTTCCTTGCCGATGAAGCCTTCGGTGACATCGGTTGACGAGCCGATGCGCACATACTCCTCCGGCGTGAACTCATCGACCGCCCAGGAATCCAGCTGAACGCGGCGTGCGGTGCGGGCCTGCTCGGCCTCGTCGGAGGAGATCACCTGCTTTTCCAGCGCGAGGTCGATCAGCTCAGCCGGGTGGCCCTTGGGCAGCATCTTGGCCTTGCTCGCCGCGATGATCTTGGCGTGAACGGGCCGAACGGCGTGCAGCAGACGGAACGCGTGATAAAGCCGGCCGGCGCCGCGCTCGATATCCTGCGGCACGAACAACCCCGCCTGCTGGGCATCCAGACGTGCATCGGGGGTCTGCACGACCGCGGCTGCCGGCGCCAGCAGGTTGTCTGTCACGCCTTTGCCAATCGGGTTCAGCCGCAACAACCAGCCACCCACCGACTTGAACCACCAGCCCACGACCGGGGCTTCGAAGTTGGCGTAAACGCCTTCAAAACCGTCCTGAATCTCCTTGAGCCCGTAGTTCAGCGCGTAGTGCACCATGGGCAGGTCTTCGGCGCGTCGGCCCTCGGCCTCGAAGCGGCGCAAGGTCGCGGTGCAGAGGAATATCCACGACAGCACATCGGCCAGGCGACCGGTGAAGTTGCCCTTGGCCTTGAGCTTGGCGCCCATGAAGATCATCGCCAGATCGGACAGGATCGCGAACCGGGTGGAAGCCCACCCGAGCCGGCGATAGTAGGTCGCCGTTTCGCCGGAGACCGGTGAGCCGGCGGTAAAGCCACGGGTCAGGTAGCGGGCGATGCTGCGGCCGAAGTTGACGACCATGCCGCCCACCCAGCCGACCAGTGCGCTGCGAAAGCGGGTGGTGTCTTCCGTCTCCACCGACTCGACCAGCTTGCGGGCATAGGGATGCGAGCGATTCGCGCCCTGGCCGTAGATGATCAGCGTGCGGGTCAGGATATTGGCGCCCTCGACGGTGATGTTGATCGGCGCGGCGATGTAGGCATCGGAGACGATATTGTTCGGTCCCCGCTGTATGGCCGCGCCTGCCATGACATCCATCGCATCGATGGACAGCGAGCGCATCAATTCCGTGAGTTGCTGTTTCAGAATGGCCGAGACCACCGGTGGCTCATGTCCCGCGTCCACCGCGGAGCAGGAATACACGCGGGCCGCCTCCATTAGATATTGCAGGCCGGCGAGTCGTGCGACCTTGGCCTGCGGGCCTTCCATCAGGCCAATCGGCATATTGAACTGCTCACGGACCATGGAGTAGGCGCCGGTCACGGAGGCCAGCATGCGCGCGCCGCCTACGGCAGACGCCGGCAGCGAGATCGCCCGCCCACCGGCCAGCGATTCCATCAGCATCTTCCAGCCCTTGCCGACGTAGTCGATGCCGCCGATGGTGTTGGCCAGCGGGGCGACGACGTTCTCGCCGTAAATTGGGCCGTTGTGAAAGCTCACGCCCATCGGATCGTGGCGCAGCCCAATGGACAACCCGTCCATGCCCTTGTGCAGCAACATGACCGTGATGCCCAGATCCTCGCCTTTGCCGAGCAGATTGTCGGGGTCGCGCAGGCGTACAGCCAGCGAGATCAGGTTGGCGATGGGTGCCAGCGTGATATAGCGCTTGGAGAAACTCATCCGCGCCTTCAGATGACCATCGTCGTCGCGGAAAACCACGCCGTCGGCCTTGATCGAGGCGGCGTCGGAACCTGCGGTGAGTTCGGTCAGGCCGAAGCAGGGGATGTATTCACCCTTGGCCAGACGGGGCAGGTAGTGGTCCTTCTGCTCCTGGGTGCCGTATTTCTCGGTGAGTTCGGCAGCCCCGAGCGAGTTGGGAATCACCACAATGGCCGCGACGGCGCCGCCGGCGGCCTGGATCTTGGCCATGATCGTCGAGCGGGCAAGCACGGAAAAACCCTTGCCGCCGTACTTTTTCGGGATGAGCAGGGCGAAGAAACCGTTGTCCGCCATGTAGTTGAAGATGGCATCCGGAACCTGCCGGGTGCGTGACATCTCCCAGGGGTCACACATCTGGATCAGCTCTTCGCAGGGGCCATCCATGAACGCCTGCTCTTCCGCGGTGAGCTGGTTATAGGCCTCGCTCATCAGTTTCTTGAAGTCCGGATTTCCGCCGAAGAATTCGCCTTCTGCCCAGACATCGCCGGCTTCCAGCGCCTGGCGTTCGGTGTCCGACAGCCGAGGCAGCATCCCGGCATTCTTCATGCCCATCATGATCGAGTGGAACATTGTTAACTCCTTGGTGAGAACACCAACGCAGAGGTTTAGGGAATGGGGCTAGCCGGGGACGCGCTCGAAGCTCTGGCCGGCATCGGCCATTGCGACCAGCCGTTCGGCCGGTGTGAACCGTTCGCCATATCGCTCGGCGAACTCGCGCAGGCGTACCACCGCCTTGTCCAGGCCATAGGCATTGAGGTATTGCAGCGGGCCGCCCTGGAATGGCGCGAAACCCCAGCCGAAGATGGCGCCGATGTTGGCGTCCCAGACCGACTCGAGCACGCCTTCCTCCAGGCAGCGAACAGTCTCGTTGGCCTGGGTTAGCAGCATGCGCTCGATGATCTCGGATTCAGGGATCTGCTCGGCCGCCACCGGCCAGTGTTCTGCGAGTCCTGACCAGAGCTGCTTTTTGCCACCGTCGGGATAATCGTAAAAGCCGCGGCCGGCCTTTTTGCCGGGGCGATCCAGTTCCGAAACCATCTTGCGGATCAGCGCATAGCCGGGTTGCTCCGGCACAGGCTTGCCGGCGGCCTCCAGGTCCTTGCGCGTCTGATCCATGATGTGCAGCGACAGCGAGAGCGAGACCTCATCGTGCAAGGCCAGCGGGCCGACCGGCATACCGGACTTGAGCCCGGCGACCTCGATGCGGCGTGGATGTTGGCCATCGGTCAGTAACGCGATGCCTTCCATGATGTAGGTGGAGAACACGCGCGAGGTGTAAAAGCCGCGCGAATCGTTGACCACGATCGGGGTCTTCTTGATCTGCTGGACGTAGTCGAAGGCGCGGGCCAGTGTCTCGGGGCTGGTCTGTTCACCCTTGATGATCTCCACCAGCGGCATCTTGTCGGCGGGCGAGAAGAAGTGCAGCCCGACGAACTGATCCGGGCGCGCCGATGGCTCCGCCAGGCCGGTGATCGGTAAGGTGGAGGTGTTGGACGCGAACACACCGCTCGCGTCCATCACCGCCTCCGTCTCCTGCGTCACCTTGGCTTTCAGCCCCCGGTCCTCGAACACGGCTTCGACGATCAGGTCGCAGCCGGTCAGGTCTTGCACATCGCCGGTGGGGAGGATCTTGTCCAGCAGTGTTGCGCCGTCCTCCTTGCTCATGCGGCCTTTGGAGACCGCTTTTTTCACCAGTGATTCGGAGTACGCCTTGCCCTTGTCCGCGCCGTCTTGCGACACGTCCTTGAGCACGACATCAAAGCCGGCCTTGGCGCTGACGAAGGCGATGGCCGAGCCCATCATCCCCGCGCCGAGAATGCCGACCTTGGAGAAGCGCGCGCGGTCATAACCGTCGGGTCGTGAGCCGCCTTTGTTGATGTGATTGAGCTGATACCACAGCGTGGTGATCATGTTTTTCGCTTCCGGCGACACGACGCAGGCCGCGAAATAGCGGGATTCGATCTTGAGTGCGTTTTCGAAATCGACCAGCGAGCCTTCGACGACGCTGGCCATGATGTGCAGCGTGGCGGGGAAGTTGCCGTGGGTTTTGGCCCGCAGCATCGACGGTGCGATCGCCAGCATCTGCGCCACGGCGGGATGCTTGGCGTCCCCGCCGGGGTATTTGAACTTCTTCTCATCCCAGGGTTGCGCCGCCTTCGGATTAACCTTCGCCCAGGCCTTGGCCTTGGTGATCAGCTCGTCCGGGGTGTCGGCCACTTCATCGATCAGGCCCTGTGCCTTGGCGGCATCGACACGCAACTCCTTGCCTTCCATCAGCAGGGGCAGGGCGGTTTGAATGCCGATCAGGCGCGGCAGCCGCTGGGTGCCGCCACCGCCGGGCAGTAGCCCCAGCTTGACTTCGACCAAGCCGAACTTCGCCTTGGGATTGTTCAGCGCAATGCGGTGATGGCAGGCCAGGGCCATCTCCAGGCCGCCGCCCAGCGCCGAGCCATTGAGCGCGCAGACCACCGGCTTGCCACCGGTCTCCAGCTGTCGTAGCAGCGCCTTGAAGCCGTCGGACATGGCCACGACCTCGGCTGGGTCGGTCATCTGGTACAGCCCGTCGATGTCGGCGCCGGCGAGAAAATCCCGCTTGCCTGACGTGATCACCAAACCTTTGACGGTGTCGTCGCCGTAGGCCTGCTCGACAACCGCCTGGAACGGTTCGGTCAGCGTCTCGTTGAGTACGTTCTGCGAGCGGCCGGGCATGTCCAGCGTGATCACGGCGATGCCATCGGCATCGACCTCATAGCGGATGGGGGACTCGGGATTGTCGTTCAGGTTGGCCACCATGACGGTTCGCCTCCGTTGGATGCTTTTATGGGGTCGGTCGAAGTCACGCCGTCCGCGCGACGCACGGCGTGGTCGGCAATCGGATCAGACGCGTTCAATGACGGTGGCGATGCCCATGCCGCCGCCGACGCACAAGGTGATCAGCCCCGTGGACTTGTCTTGCCGCTCCAGTTCGTCGATGAGCGTGCCCAGCAGAATCGCGCCGGTGGCACCCAAGGGATGGCCCATGGCGATGGAGCCGCCATTGACATTGACGGTCGCCGGGTCGATGTCCAGATCGCGAATGGCGCGCAGCACGACCGCAGCAAAGGCTTCGTTGATCTCGTACAGGTCAATGTCCTGCGGGGTCATGCCGGCCTTCTTCAGCGCCTTCAGTGATGCCGGGCCAGGGCCGGTCAGCATGATGGTCGGTTCGGTGCCGACCACCGCGGTGGAGACAATGCGGGCGCGGGGTTTCAATCCGAGTTCGCTGCCCTTGTCTTTGGAGCCGATCAGCACCACCGAGGCGCCGTCGACAATGCCCGACGAATTGCCGGCGTGGTGCACGTGCCGAATGGACTCGATGGTCGGGTACTTGCGCAGCGCCGTGGCGTCGAAACCCATCACCCCCATTTGCTGGAAGGACGGTTTCAGGCCGGAGAGGGTGTCGACCGTCGTGGTGCCGCGGATGGTTTCATCGTGATCCAGTACGGTCAGGCCCACATCGTCCGTGACCGGCACGACCGACCGCTTGAAGTGGCCGGCCTCCTGGGCGGCGGCCGCGCGACGCTGGGATTCAACCGCGAAGGCATCGACGTCCTCCCTTGAAAAGTCCTCCAGCGTGGCGATTAGATCGGCGCTAATGCCCTGCGGCACGAAATCCATCTTGGCGTTGACGCGTGGGTCCATGACCATGGCGCCGCCATCGGAACCCATCGGCCAGCGGCTCATCGATTCAACGCCGCCGGCGACGACCAGATGCTCCTCGCCTGATTTCACCTTCATCGCGGCCAGATTCACCGATTCGAGGCCCGAAGCGCAGAAGCGGGATTGGGTGACACCGGGCACTGATTCGTCCCAACCGGCGTAGATCACCGCGGTGCGGGCAATGTCGGCGCCCTGTTCGCCCACCGGGGTGACGCAGCCCAGCACCACATCGTCGACCTGGCTGGTGTCCAGCGCATGGCGGTCACGCAACTCCACCATCACGTTCTTGAGCAGATCGACAGGTGCGATCTGGTGCAGGGAGCCGTCTTTCTTGCCTTTGCCGCGAGGCGTGCGCAAGGCGTCGAACACGTAGGCGTCGGTCATGGGGATCTCCACGAGCTATGCTCGGCCGAATGGTAATATTGATTACCCATGTGGCTCGTCGCGAGTTGGCGCCAGCCGCATAGATGAGCTGGGCGAAAGCTATGCCATACGCTAGCGAATTGCAATGCGCGACAAGCGCGTATCTGGTGTCGCCAGGGTCAATCAGGTAATGTTTATTACCATGACGCCAGATAATGCGATTCCAGATCTCAGCGGCCTGGCCCCCAGGACACGCGAACGTATCGAAGAGGCCCTGCTCAACGTCTTTTCCACGCGGGAATTTCACAAGGTCGGCATGGCCGAAATCGCCCGCGAGGCGCGGGTGAGCCTGCAGACCCTCTACAAGTATTACGGCAGCAAGGAGGCGCTGCTGTACTCGGGACTGGATCACTGGATGGCGCAGGTGACCGAGCGCATGCTGGACCACCTGCAGGGCATCCAGACTTACAAGGACCGGTTGCGCAAGGTGTTCTGGGTGCTGCTGGACTTCTACGACCGCAATCCCAAGGTCGGCCTGTTGATGCAGAACGCGATTTACTTCAACGCCTGGAGCCGGGAGCCAGCGCTACGCCAGCCGCAGTTCACGCACGTATTCATCCAGGTGCTGACGGAGGGGCGGGCGGCCGGCGTGCTGACCGACGAAGTGGACGAGCGGGATTTGCTGGATGTTTTTTACGGGGTGGCCGCGCGGGTGATTTCACAATGGCTGAGTCGCGGCATGCGAGAACCCTTGGCGGCGCGGGCCGATGCCCTGTTCGAGTTGATCTGGCGGGCGATCGCCAAGCCGGGGGCCGAGGCGCCGGAATAATCCGCCAGGATTGACCCCGCCCAAGGCTCGGGTGACATTGCACAACAAGGCGGCATGCACGACCGCCAACAACTAGAGGTGGAGACAAGCATGAGTCGAACCGTGATGCAGGTGTTCGAGGAGACCGCCGCCCGTTGTGGCGATCTTCCGGCGCTCAAAACCAAGGTGAATGGCGTCTGGCAGGCCACATCGTGGACCGAATATCGCCGGAATGTGCGCCGCACGGCCCGGGCCCTGATCGGCGCCGGGTTGGAGCCTGGCGACGGCTTCGCGCTGCTGGCGGGTAACAGCGAGCACTGGGTGACGGCCTACCTGGGTGCTGTCGCGGCGGGGGCGGTGCCGGCCGGACTTTACGTGACGTCCAGCCCCGAGCAATGCGCCTACGTCATCGACCACAGCGACTCGTCCATGGTTCTGGTCGACTCCGAAGCGCAGCTGGCGAAAGTGCTGGCAGTCCGCGACCAATTGCCGAAGCTGAAGACGATCGTGCTGATCGGTGGCGAATCCGACGCGCCGGGCGTGCTGACCTGGGGGGCGCTGCAGACCTATGCCGATCAGGTCACCGAAGACAGCTTGCAACACCGGATCAATGCGTTGAAGCCCAACGACCTGGCCACGCTGATCTACACCTCGGGAACCACCGGGAATCCCAAGGGCGTGATGATGTCGCATCGCAACCTGACCTTTACCGGCGAGGCCGCGCGCGACGCCGTGGGCATCGAGCGGGGTCATGAGGTCATCAGTTATCTGCCGCTCTGCCACATCGCCGAGCAGAACGTGACCCTGCATGTCTCGCTTGCTGCCGGTCAGACCGTGTGGTTCGCCGAATCGCTGGATGCGCTGGGCGACAATCTCAAGGAGGTGCGACCGCATTTCTTTGTCGCCGTCCCACGGGTCTGGGAGAAGATCCAGGCCAAGCTAGAGGCCGGCATGGCCGAGGCGACCGGCGTCAAGAAGCACCTGTTGCAATGGGCTCGGGGGGTTGGGCGCGCATCGGCTCAGGCTGATCAGACGGGCGCACGCAGACCCTGGACCTATCCGCTGGCTGAACGGCTGATCTTCTCCAAGCTCAAGGCGGCGCTGGGCCTGGATCGATGCTTTTATGCGATGACCGGCGCAGCGCCCATCGCGCAGAGCACCGTCGATTTTTTTGCATCGCTCGGCATCACCATTCTCGAGGTCTACGGGCAGTCGGAATCCACCGGTGGCGGTACCTTGTCCATGCCGGGGTCGAACCGCTCCGGCTCGATCGGCCGGGCGCTGCCGGGGACGGAAGTGTCCATTGCGGAGGACGGCGAGATCCTGCTGCGCGGTCCGCAGGTGGCGTTGGGCTACTACAAGAATCCCGAGGCCACGGCTGAGACCATCGACGGCGATGGCTGGCTGCACACGGGCGACGTGGGTCACATGGACGATGACGGCTTCGTCTACATCACCGATCGCAAGAAGGAGCTGATCATCACGGCCGGGGGTGAGAATGTGAGCCCGCAGATGCTGGAGGGCCAGCTCGCCGGCATCCCGGGCGTCAGCCAGGTGGCGGTCATTGGTGACCGCCGCAAGTTCATGTCCGCCTTGTTCACACTCAATCCGGAAACGCTGGGCACGGCGACGCGTGCGGCGGGCAGCCCGGCCCGAACGCCGGCCGAGGCTACGGCCTGTCCGTTGTTCGTCAGCTGGTTCCGCAGTCAGATCGATGACGCGAATACGCGACTGGCGCGGGTGCAGGGGATCAAGCAGTTCACCCTGTTGGCGGAGGACTTTTCCGTTGAAGGCGGCGAGTTGACGCCGACAATGAAGAAAAAGCGCCGCGTGATTACGGAAAAATATGCTGCTGAGATCGAGGCGATGTATGCCGGCTGACGGTCAGCGTGCACGGGGTCGCTGGGCCGAATCTACGACAGCAGCCCAGGCATGGGGGCGCTAGAGTGCATTCCGTACCTTCAGCAGTCTGAGGCAAGGAGACCCTCATGAGTGAGACGGCACGCTGGGATACCCTGATTCGCAATGCGCTGGTGTTTGACGGCACTGGTGTTGCGCCCACACGCGAAGATCTGGCCATCCTCAATGGGCGCATCGCCGCCCGCGGTGCGGAACTGCCAGCCGAGCAGGCCGAGGTGGTCATCGACGCCGACGGCCGGTGGCTGATGCCGGGTCTGCTGGATATCCACACGCATTTTGACCTGGAGGTCGAGCTCGCGCCCGGCTTGCCGGAAGCCGTCCGCCATGGCACGACGACCGTGGTCTTCGGTAACTGTTCGCTGGGGCTGGCCTTCGGTTCGCAGCGGCGCAATGGCGAGGATCCGATTGTCGACTGCTTTGCGCGTGTCGAGAACATTCCCAAGTCGGTGTTAACCCGGGTGGTCGATCAGGTGCGTTGGAGCGATTCCGCGGGCTACCTGTCGCACTTCGATGCCCTGCCGCTGGGTCCCAATGTGGTTCCGTTGCTGCCGCACTCGATGCTGCGCGCCGAGGTCATGGGGCTGCGCGAGTCGGTCACGCGTTACCCGACGGAGGCTGAACTCGCGCGCATGGAGTCGCTGATCGAGCGGGCGATGCACGAGGGTTATCCGGGCTTTTCCACGGACGCGCTACCGTTTCACTACCTCGCCAACGACCCGCATCGACGGACGAAGATCCCGAGCCAGTGGGGCAGCTACAAGGAGCTGAAACGACTCACGCATGTCGTGCGCCGTCATGACCGCGTCTGGCAGGCGACGCCGCCCAAGGACAGCCCGCCACAGGTGCTGCGTAACTTCCTGCTGACCAGCGGCCGCTTGTTCGGGAAACCGTTAAAGATCACCGCCGTGGCGGCCTTGGACATCGCCACCAACAAAGGCATCGCCAAGCTCGGGCGTTTGCTGAGCCGGCTGCTCAACTCCAGGTTGCTGAAGGGGCACTTCCGCTTTCAGGCGCTGGCGGCACCGTTCAAGGTCTACTGGGATGGTCCGATCAATCCGCTGGCGGAAGAAATCGACGAGCTGCGCGAGCTCAACGAGCCGGATCTGGATGATCGTGACGCGCGCATGCGGCTGCTGAACGATCCCGCGTTTCAGGGTCGCTTCCGCAAGATGTGGAACTACGGCAAGTCCGGTTTCAACCTCGCGAATCTCGCGCGCCGTCTCCAGCGCGAACGCATGGCCTTCGGGCGCCGCCTGGAAGACATGGTGTTCGTGCAGGTGCCCGGCGATGTCGACGCCCTGTGGAAGGGCACGACATTTCAGGAGGTCTTTGACCGCCTAGCGCGCTGGCAAGCCAGCCAGGAAGGTGCGCGGTCTCAGGCCGAGGCCGATGTGTTCGCAGCCTTTCCGGCGCCCATCGGCAGCGAAGCCGACTTCATGTTGCATCTGTTCCGCACATACGACCTCGACCTGCGCTGGTACGTGGTTTCGGCCAATCGTGACCCCGCCGTGGTCAAGGACTTGCTGTTCAATCCGCTGGTGCTGCCCGGCTTCAACGATTCGGGCGCGCATCTGACCAACATGGCCTTTTACGACGCCAACCTGCGGGGGCTGCAAATGGCTCAGCAAGATGGGCTGGATCGGGTCGCCTGGCATGTTAAACGGCTGACGCGGGACCCGGCTGATTTCTTCGGGGTGCGCGCCGGCCGGCTGGACGTCGGCGAGCAGGCGGACGTGATTCTGGTCGATCCCGCGGCGCTGCAGGCCTATGACTCCGACGCGCATACGCGCCGCATTCATCGCGATGCCTTCCAGAACGACCAGATGGTCAATCGCTCCGACGGCGTCGTGACGCTTACGCTCATCGCCGGCAAGGTGGCCTGGTCCGGTGCTCAGCACGGCGACACGCTCGGCCTGGAGCAGATGGGGCGTGTCCTGCGCCATACCTCCTGCGAGCCGGAAGCCAAGGCGGGTTCGAAGGCCGGCGCCTCGCTGGCGACCGCTGCCTGAGCTAGGCCGCCGGCCTGTTCAGCCGGTGGCCGCCTCGGCGTCCGTTGCGTCGCTTTTCGGCTTGTCCCGGCATTCCGGCAGCGCCGTATCGGCGCGGCGCGGCGCGCGCTGGATGGCTTGAGCCACGGTGAGGGCGCCCGAACGTTCGAGATCATCTCGAGTGATGACCTTGACGTTGTGTGCGCCACAGGCCTCGCCGGACTCACGGTCGATACGCGAGCCGGTGGTCGTGGCGGCGAATGAGGCGGTACAGGCAACGGCCAGCACGCTGCCGATCAGAAGGGTGTGCAATCGAGCCATGGGGGGCCTCGCTAGGGTGACAGTCACCGTTCAGGCTACGCCACCACCCCGGTGGTTGTCAGTCCCCGTTCAGCGCGCATGACGCCGGTGCTCCGAATGCGTCAGTGACGGAAGTGACGACGCCCCGTGAGCACCATGGCGATGCCGTGCTCGTTGGCCGCGCCGATGACTTCATCGTCCCGGATCGAGCCACCCGGCTGGATGATCGCCTGGACGCCTGCGGCTGCCGCCGCGTCGATGCTGTCGCGAAATGGGAAGAAGGCATCGGAGGCCATCACCGCACCTTGCACGGTCAGTTCGGCGCGGGCGGCCTTGTCCACGCCCAACCGCGCGCTGTCGACCCGACTCATCTGCCCCGCGCCGATGCCGATGGTCCGGGCGCCGCGCGCGTAGACAATGGCGTTGGATTTCACGAACCGGGCCACGGTCCAGGCGAAGCCGAGATCCCGGAAGGTGTCGGCGTCGGGCTGCAGATCGGTGGCGACGCTCCAGTCAGTCTGCGAGCCGGCGCTGTCCAGGCTTTGCACCAGCAATCCGCCGGCCACGCGCTTGTAGTCCATGGCGGCGGCTTGGGGTGCGGCCTCGCCCAGCGCCAGCGCGCGAACATTCTTCTTGCGCGTGAGTACGTCCACTGCTGCGGCGGTGAAGCCTGGCGCGGCAATGACTTCGACGAACTGGCGGTCGAGGATGGTCTCGATCATCGGCGCGTCGACGGTTTGATTGAACGCGATGATCCCGCCGAAGGCCGAGGTGCTGTCGGTGGCATACGCTGCCTCGTACGCGTCTGCCTGTGTTCCCGCCACGGCCACCCCGCAGGGGTTGGCGTGCTTGACGATGACGCAGGCCGGCGTCGCGCTGTCGAACGCCTGTACACAGGCGACAGCCGCGTCGCAGTCGGCGACGTTGTTGAAGGACAGGGGCTTGCCCTGGAGTTGCTTGGCCGTGGCGAGCGTGCCGCCCGGTGCATGGCGCTCGCGGTAAAACGCCGCGAACTGGTGCGGGTTCTCGCCGTAGCGCATCGGTTGCACGCGCTCGAACTGCAGCGTCAGCGTGCTCGGCAGTTCGGTCTGGGCATCGTCGCCCGCGTCGCGGGTCAGGTACCCGGCGATCGCGCCGTCGTAGCGCGCCGTCAGGGCGAAGGCCTTGGCGGCCAGAGCGCGGCGCATGGCTTGGTCGGGTCCGCCCGCAGGCAGGGATTCGATTAATGCCGCGTAGTCGGCAGGGTCGACGACCACGGTGACATGCGCATGGTTCTTGGCGGCCGCGCGCAGCATGGCGGGCCCCCCGATGTCGATGTTCTCGATGGCATCGACATCGCTAACGCCCGGTCGCGCGATCGTCTGCTCGAAGGGGTAGAGGTTCAGCACGACCAGATCGATGCCGGTGATGCCGTGCTCCGCCATGACGGCGTCATCCTGACCACGCCGGCCGAGAATGCCGCCGTGAATCTTGGGATGCAGCGTCTTGACGCGGCCATCCATGATCTCGGGGAACCCGGTGACCTCGGACACGTCGGTCACCGGCAAGCCGGCCTCCCGAATCGTCCGGGCGGTACCGCCGGTGCTGAGGATTTGGATATCGCGCGCTGCGAGTTCCCGGGCCAGATCGACGATGCCGGTCTTGTCGGAAACACTGAGCAGGGCGCGCCGCACAACAGTGGGCGCTAAGGTCATTGATGGAGTCCGTGTGCCTTGAGTTTTTTGCGCAGGGTGCCCCGATTCAGGCCGAGGATTTCGGCTGCACGCGACTGATTGCCCTCGGAGTATTCGAGCACGGCCTGGAGCAGGGGTGCCTCCACCTGGTCGAGTACGATCTGGTAGAGGTCGCAAGGCGCGTGGCCGTTCAACTGGCCCAGGTAGTGAGCCAGGCTATCCGCCACGTGTTCACGCAGCGGTCGGAGAGGTGCGGAGCCGTTTTTCATGGAGCCAAAGCGGTCGGGCAGTTCTCAGCAGGCGATGAATCAAGGAGTGCAACAACCCGCAAAGGGCGTGCCGAACTCCCCGCTCGGCATCTGAGGGTCATTGCGGAAAAGACGGCGGATCATAGCGCTGCAGATGGTGAGCGCAAGCGTGATCCGGCCAGTGGTTTTTACAGGGCGAGGCCCATGCGAAGAATGCGTAGGCAGGTCAGCGTCTTGGCGCTCATTTGTCGATGTGACCTTGCAAGCGCGCCCAGCCATCGTGCACCGCACCAATGCGCAGCGGCAGGTAGGGCGCATAGGCCGCGATGACATCCTCGGCCTGGGATTCGAGCAAACCAGCCAGCACCAGGTGTCCCCCAGGGCGGAGGCGTGCGGCCAACGCGGGCGCCATGGTGATCAGTGGCGCCGCCAGAATATTGGCGATCACGATGTCGTAGCGGCTGTCCGTCGGGGCATCCTTAGGCAACCAGGCCTGCACCGTCACCGCATTGCGCTGCGCGTTGTCGCGGGTGGCCTGCACGGCCTGAGGATCGATATCCACGCCATCGATCCGGGAGGCACCCAGCCGTGCCGCGGCGACGGCCAGCACGCCGGACCCACACCCCATGTCCAGCACGCTCGTGCCTTCGCAAGCCATGCCGTCCAGCCAGCGCAGACACAGGGCGGTCGTGGAATGCGTGCCGGTGCCGAAGGCCAAGCCAGGATCCAGGTGGACCGCGACGGCGTCGGCCGGGATATCCGCTTCGCGGCCGGTGGGGCAAATCCACAGGCGTTCGCCGAACGTCATCGGGTGGTAGTGATCCAGCCAGGCGCGGACCCATTGCCGATCTTCCAATCGGGAGGCCGACCAGGGGCCGATCTCGGTCTCGGGGATCAGCGTGCGCACACTCTCCAGCACTTGGCTTTCGTCGGCGTCGGCGCCGAACAGGCCGGTCACGCAGGTGCTTGGCCAGGTGGGATGGGTGCCCAACTCGGGTTCCAGAATCGGCACATCAGCCGCATCCGTCAGCGTGACGGCCAGCGCGCCGGCGTCCAGTAACGCATCTTCCAGGGCTTCGGCGTCGGCGCCGGTTGCGGTGATCTCCAGCCAGCCGCGCGACGTGCCTAGTCCTGCCACTGGCGCAACAGCGTTTCGAGGTGGTGGATGTGGACGCCGCCAGCGACGAAGCCGGGATCGCGCATGATCTGCTCATGCAGTTCGAGGTTGGTCTGGATTCCTTCCACGACCATCTCGGATAGCGCCTGACGCACGCGGGCGAGGGCGGATTCACGCGAGTCACCATGCGCGATGAGCTTGCCGACCATGGAATCGTAATGCGGAGGTACGCGATACCCCGAGTACAGATGCGAGTCGACGCGGATCCCGGGACCGCCGGGCGGGTGGTACATCCGAATCTCGCCGGGCGAGGGCACGAAGGATCGCGGGTGTTCGGCGTTGACTCGGCATTCGATGGCATGCCCGCGCATGCGGATGTCGTCCTGGGTGAAGCCCAGCGGTTCGCCGGAGGCCACGCGTAACTGTGCGCGGACCAAGTCCACGCCCGACACCATTTCGGTGACCGGATGCTCGACCTGAATGCGGGTGTTCATCTCGATGAAGTAGAACGACCCGTTCTCGTAGAGAAACTCGAAGGTGCCCGCGCCCCGATAACCGATGCGCTTGCAGGCCTCGGTGCAAAGAAAGCCGATCTCCTTGCGTTGGGCGTCGGTGATGCCGGGTGCCGGGCATTCTTCGACCACCTTCTGGTGGCGGCGCTGCAGCGAACAGTCGCGTTCACCGAGATGCACGACGTTGCCATGATTGTCTGCCAGCACCTGAAACTCGATGTGACGGGGTGTCTGCAGGAATTTCTCCAGGAACACCGCGCCATTGCCGAACGCCGCCTGGGCTTCCTGGCGGGCCAGGTTTACTGAGGAGATCAGCGCCGCCTCACTCTGCACCACGTGCATGCCACGACCGCCGCCACCTGCGGCGGCCTTGATCAACACCGGGTAGCCCACGCGCTCCGCGATCGTCTTGATCTGGTCCTCGTCCTCCGGCAGCACGCCATCAGAGCCCGGCACGCAAGGCACGCCTGCCGCCTGCATCTCGGCGATGGCCGCCGTCTTGTCGCCCATCGTGCGGATGACGTCAGCGGTCGGCCCGACGAAGATGAACCCGGAGCGTTCGACGGATTCGGCGAAATCCGCATTCTCCGACAGGAACCCATAGCCGGGGTGGATGGCCGTGCAATTGGTGACTTCGGCGGCGCTCATCAGCGCAGCCATGTTCAGATAGCTCCCGGTCGCACTGGCCGGGCCAATGCAGACCGCTTCATCGGCGAGCAGCACATGCTTGAGATCCCGGTCGGCCGTGGAATAGGCGGCCACCGGCTGGATGCCGAGCTCGCGGCACGCGCGCAAGATGCGCAGCGCGATTTCCCCGCGGTTGGCGATCAGTAGCTTCTCTATCATTACTCGATGACGAACAGAGGCTGGTCGAACTCCACCGGCTGCTCGTTCTCGGCCAGCGCTTCACGGATCACGCCGGACCGGTCCGCCTCGATCTGATTCATCATCTTCATCGCCTCAATGATGCAGAGCGTCTGCCCAACCTGCACCGTTTGCCCGACCTCGACAAAGGACGGGGCGCTGGGTGATGGGGAGCGGTAGAACGTGCCGACCATCGGGGCCTTGACCATGTGGCCGGTGGCCACGGCGGGCTCCGCGGCCGGCGCTGAAGCGGCTTCAGGCGCGGCTGCTGGCGCGACCGGGGCGGCCTGCATCGCCGGCATATGCACGGCAGGCGCGGCCTGGGTGGTGGAGTAGCGGCTAATGCGCACCGACTCTTCACCTTCGGTGATTTCCAGCTCGGCGAGGTTGGATTCCTCCAACAACTCGATCAGTTTCTTGACCTTGCGAATATCCATGTCAGCCCTTGGGGTTGGCAGTCTTCAACTGGACGATGGCGGCGCGCAGCGCCAGGCTGTAGCCAATCGGCCCCAGCCCGGCGATCACACCAACCGCGATATCGGAAAGAAAGCTTGTATGCCGGAACGCTTCACGGGCGTGAACGTTCGACAGGTGTATCTCGATGAACGGAATGCCCACGGCGAGCAAGGCGTCGCGCAACGCGATGCTGGTATGGGTCAGCGCCGCGGGGTTGATCAGGAGGAAGTCGACCCCCTCGCGCACGGCGGCATGGATGCGGTCGATGAGCTCGCCTTCGTGGTTGCTCTGGAACGTCGCCAGGGCGTGCCCAGCCTGCGTCGCCTCATCAATCAGCGAGGCTTCCAGCTGATCAAGGGACTGGTCACCATAAATCCCAGGCTCGCGAGAGCCGAGCAGATTCAGATTTGGACCATTAAGCAGTAGCAACGTGGCCACGTGCACCCCCGAGCAATTTGCATCGAGTGTGCCTGAGCGGGAATGCGATGTGAACCCTTTTCAGGGAGATATGGCGAATTTCGCAGACAATCGCCGCAAATTTCCTACATGCCGGTGGGCAGTTTCAGTCGTGACTCGATCTCGTCGCCGGTGACGGCCCCTTCATGGCGCAAGGCCACGCGGCCATCGGGGTGAATCATGACATTGAACGGCAAGCCGCCGATCTGCGCCCCGTAGGCATCCATCAGGTCGAAGCCGTCTGCCCCTTCGACCACCAGCACCGGGTAGTTCATGCCGATCCGGGCTGCATATTCGGCAACGCGCGCTCGGTCGTCCAGCGCAATACCCAGGATCTGCAAATGATCCTCGCCGTACTTGTCCTGAAGTGCAATGAGTTCGGGAATCTCGTCTCGGCAGGGTGGGCACCAGGTGGCCCAGAAGTTGATCAGCACCGTTTTACCCGGAAAGTCGTCTGGCGTGACCGGCTCGCCGCCAAGGTCGGCAATGCTGAAACTGGGTAGGGCGGCCTGTGCTGGCAGGGCGTCGGGCGCCTGCATGGATTGTTGCAGCGCGAAGCCGCCAGCAGCAGCGATGACCGCGATCACGAGCAGGACGATCCAGGTTTTCATGGTGGCGGCAAAGTGAAACTGCGTTGCGTGGGGGGATAGCACAGGCCGGCATCGGCGCAGCCCTGATAGTGAACTGTCAGGGTGCCGCGCGCAGCCTCCGGCGGCAGCGCCACGAACAATTGGTCGCGGTAGATTGAGACATCACCAAAGTGTTCATCCCGGTAGGGTTCGCCGGCCGGGATGCTGGCCTGCAAGGTCGCCCCATCCAGCTCGAACGCCAGGGCATGACCGTAGAGATAGTAGCCGGGCGCGATCTGCCAGGCGACGGTCGCTTGCTCGCCGTCCATCCAGACGTCTGCCACGAATGCCTGATCTGCGGACAGAAACGCAGCCTGGCTGTCCGCGCCAAAGTCATTCGCCGCCGACAGCGCGCTGAAGCTGATCAACGCGATGCTGATGAAGAGTCGTGAACCCATTGCAGATAGTCAGGAAGGCCGCGGGCCGATTCGACCGCGATGATTTCGGGGAGTTCGTACGGATGAATCTGACGGATGGTGGATTCTAGCGCCGAGTAGGCGGCTTGTGTGGTCTTGATCCAGAGCAGGGCCTCGTCGTCGCATTCGACTTGTCCTGCCCAGCGATAGACCGAGCGGATGGCGGGCAACACATTGACGCAGGCAGCGAGATGTTCGCCCACCAGTTGCCGCGCGATGGCCTCGGCACTGGCGGAGTCGGGGCAGGTGCAGAACACGATGAGGACGGGTTCGGTCACGGGGCAGGAGCATGGTTGGGTGTTCTGGCATACTACGCCGCCTTTCGCCTACCCAAGAACTCGGAAATATGGATTTTCTGATCTCCGCCGCACACGCCCAGCAGGGCGCCGGTGCCGGCCCCAACGCCTTCGTTCAGCTGCTCCCGCTGGTCGGTCTGATCGTGTTGTTCTACTTCATGCTGATCCGTCCTCAGATGAAGCGAAACAAAGAGCACAAGCAACTGATCGCCAGCCTGTCCAAGGGCGATGAGGTCATCACCGCAGGCGGTGTTGCCGGCGCCGTGGCCGAAATGGGCGATGAGTACATCAAGCTGCAGGTGTCCGAGGGTGTGGTCATCACGGTGCAGCGCCAGTCTGTCTCCAGCGTGTTGCCCAAGGGCTCGCTGAAGTCCGTCTGATGAATCGAAACAGCCTGTGGCGGTGGTTGCTGCTCACCGCCGTTGTGGTGGTGGGCGTGCTGTTCGCGCTGCCGAATCTCTTCGGCGAGGATCCGGCAATCCAGGTGTCTTCGGATTCCGGGGACGTGCTGGACGAGTCCTTCGTGTCTCGCGTGGATGCCATCCTCTCCCGGGCCGATATCGAAGCGCTGTCGGTCGCCATCGTCGACGGGCAGCTGCTGGCCCGCATGCCCGACGACACCGCTCAGCTTGCGGCGGCCGAAAGTCTGCGAGAGGTGCTGGGGCGTGACTACGTGGTCGCTCTCAGCTTGGCGCCGCGCACACCTGGCTGGCTCGTCGGCCTGGGCGCCGAGCCGATGTCGCTAGGGCTGGATCTGCGTGGTGGCGTGCACTTCCTGCTGGAAGTCGATGCCCAGTCGGTCCGCGAGACCGCGATGGAGCGTTATCTGCAGGAAATACCGGCGTTCTTGCGGGCGCGTGACCTGCGCTACACCTCGCGCAAGATCGAGGATGGCTCGCTGATCATCGCGTTTCGAGATGCCGCAACCCTGGACGAGGCCCAGTCGACGCTGAACCGAGAGTATCGGGAGCTGTCGGTCGAAGATGCCAATCAGTCGAGCAACGCACTGGTGCTGGCCCTGACCGAGGAAGAAGAACAGCGAATTCTGGACTTCGCGGTCAAGCAAAACCTCACCACCTTGCGCAGTCGTGTCAACCAGCTGGGCGTCGCCGAGCCTGTGGTGCAGCGCCAGGGCGCCAGCCGCATTCTGGTGCAGCTGCCGGGCGTGCAGGACACCACACGCATCAAGGACGTGCTCGGTGCGACAGCGACGCTGGAATACCGGGCTGTCGCGCTGGAAGGCGACCCGGATCGCGCAGCCCGCACCGGCATCGCCCCGGCGGGCACGCAGCTGTTCTTCGAGCGTGACACCGACCGGCCCTATTTGCTCAAGCGCGACATCATTGCCACCGGCAACGAGTTGGTGGACGCGGCAGCGACTGTGGATCAGGAAAGCGGCACGCCGGCCGTGTCGGTGACGCTCGATGGTCGCGCGGCCAAGCGCATGTTCGAATTCACCGAAAAGAACGTGGGCAACCCGATGGCCGTGCTCTACAAAGAGACGATCATCACGACAACCTACGACGAGAACGGTGAGCCGCAGTTCGATCGCGAGCAGATCGAGGAAATCATTTCCGTGGCGACGATTCGCGGCGTGTTCGGTAAGCGCTTCCAGACGACCGGCCTGACCAGCAAGGAAGCCCACGACCTGGCGCTGCTGCTGCGTGCCGGCGCGCTGGCCGCTCCGATTGCCATCGTCGAGGAACGGACCATCGGACCCAGCCTCGGACAGGACAACGTGGAGCAGGGCCGTAACGCGACCATTCTCGGATTCGCCCTGGTCGTGTTGTTCATGGCCATGTACTACAAAGTGTTCGGCCTGATCGCCAACGCTGCGCTACTGCTCAACGTCGTGATGATCGTCGCCGTGTTGTCCATGCTGCAGGCCACGCTGACCTTGCCCGGCATCGCCGGCATGTTGCTGACGGTGGGCATGGCGGTGGATGCCAACGTGCTGATCTTTCAGCGCATCCGCGAGGAACTGAAAGCGGGCGCCAAGCCGCAGGAAGCCATTGCCGGCGGTTACGACAAGGCGTTCTCGACCATCGCCGATGCCAACATCACCACGTTGATCGCGGCTGTGGTGCTGTTCATCTTCGGCACCGGGCCGGTTAAGGGCTTCGCGGTGACATTGTCGATCGGCATCATTTCGTCCATGTTCACGGCAATCTTCGGCACACGCGTGCTGGTCAATGCACTGTTCGGCGGTCGCCGACTCTCCAAGCTCCCGATCTAAGCCATGAAATTTTTCAGCCAAACGCCGAATTTCGACTTCATGGCCCAGCGCAAGCTTGCGCTGCTGATCTCGGCCGTACTGATCATCGCCTCCATCGTCTCGCTGGCGACACGCCAGCTGAATTTCGGTATCGATTTCACCGGTGGCGTCATCGTCGAAGTCGGTTATCCCGAAGCGGCGGATCTGGATGCGATTCGTGGTCAGCTGGCCGATGGCGGTTTTGGTGACGCTATCGTGCAGTACTTCGGTGCCCGCAATGATGTGATGATCCGCCTCGCCCCGCGCGACGGGGAGAGCAACGCTGACCTGTCGACAGAGGTGCTCAAGGCGCTGCGGGCGGACGGCGCGCGACCGGACCTGCGCCGGGTGGAGTTTGTCGGCCCGCAGGTGGGTGAGGAGCTCACCGTCGATGGTTCGTTGGCAACCATCATCGCGTTGCTGCTGATCTTTGCCTATGTCTGGTTCCGGTTTCACTGGAAGTTCTCGACCGGCGCCGTGGCTGCGCTGGGGCATGACGTGATCATCACGCTGGGATTCTTCTCTTTCCTCCATCTGGAATTCGACCTGACCGTGCTCGCGGCGGTGTTGGCCGTGATCGGCTACTCGCTCAACGACACCATCGTCGTGTTCGACCGCTGCCGTGAGAATTTCCGGCGTGCTGCCGCGGGTGATGCCAAGGCGACGATTAATCGCTCGGTGAACGAGAACCTGTCACGGACGCTGGTGACCAGCCTGACGACGCTGCTGGCCCTGATCGCACTGCGCTTGATTGGCGGTGAGGTCATGGCCGGATTCTCGACCGCGTTGATCGTGGGTGTGGTGGTCGGCACCTACTCGTCGGTTTACGTCGCGAGCCCGGTGTCCATTGCCCTGGGCGTATCGCGTGAGGACGTGATGCCGCCCAGCGATGACGATGACCGCCCGGCGGATGGCGCGGTGGTCTAGTCGCGGCAGTCTTAGGTGGCGCACCGTCGCCGCCACACCGCGAGCCGGTGGTCTGTCTGGACCATCGGCTCGCGTTCGTTATAGGCGCATGCTCGAATATCGATCACCATAACTGGCCGACCGCACGCGGTCGCCGCGATCGAGAGGAGACATGATGTCCGCATTCTGGGAGACCGACGAGCACCGGGCGTTCCGCGAGCAGGTCCGGCGCTTCACCGCCGAGCAGATCGTTCCGCAAATCGATGCGTGGGAGGCTGACGGCGAACTGCCGCTGTCGTTGCACGAGCAGGCCGCGGATGTTGGCTTGCTCGGCGTCGGCTTTCCCGAAGCCTATGGCGGTTTGGAAACGCCCGACAGCTTTTATCCCCTGATCGTCATCGATGAGCTGTGCCGTGCCGGCTCCGGGGGCTTGATCGCGTCGCTGCTATCGCTGGGCATTGGTTTGCCGCCGATCGTGGCGCTGGGCAGCGACGCGCTCAAGCGGCGTGTATTGCCCGACGTGCTGGCAGGCCGCAAGGTCTCGGCCCTGGCCATCACCGAACCTTCGGGCGGCTCTGACGTGGCGAACCTGAAAACCCACGCCCGGCGTGATGGCGACCACTACGTGCTCAACGGTAGCAAGACGTTCATCACCAGCGGTATGCGGGCCCACTGGATGACCGTGGCCGCGCGAACGGGTGACGCAGGCATGCAGGGCATTTCGCTGTTTGCCGTTCCCGGCGATGTGCCGGGGCTCGGCCGCACGTCGCTGGACAAGATGGGCTGGCGCTGCTCGGATACCGCGACACTTTATTTCGAGGATTGCCGGGTGCCGGCCGATTGCCTGATCGGTCAGGAAAACGCCGGCTTTCTCGGCATCATGCGCAACTTCAACGGTGAGCGGCTGGCGCTTGCAGCGCAGGCGGTAGGGCTGGCGCAGTGCGCCTACGACGAGGCCCTCGACTGGGCGCGGCAACGCGAGACCTTTGGCCGGCCGCTAAGCCAGCGACAGGTGATTCGGCACAAGCTCGTTGACATGCTCACCGCGATCGCCAGCCAGCGGGCGCATCTGAATGAACTCGCCTGGCGTTGTGAGCAGGGTGAGGCACCCATTGCCGAGCTTTGCATGCTCAAGAATGGCGCGACGGCGATGCTGGAGCAGGTCGCCGGCGAGGCGGTGCAGATTCTTGGGGGTGCCGGTTACCTGCGTGGGTGCCGGTCCGAGCGCATTTTTCGCGAGACCAAAGTCTTGTCGATAGGTGGCGGGGCGTCGGAAGTGATGAAAGACCTCGCTGCCCGGCAACTTGGCTTGTAGGGTCCGTGATGCAGGTGATGCAGCGGCTCCAACGGGGCGGTATGCTCACCCGCATCGGCCGGCGGAGACCGGCTGTTCACGTGCGTCAGGGAGACACCATGCGATCGATTATCTTGCCGGCCCTGCTGGCCACTGTGGCAAGCCTCACGGCGCTGCCAGCGGCAGCGGAGACCTCCATCGTCTACACCACGGTCGGCGTCAGCTACACCCAACTGGATTTCGAGACCTCCGGTTCCGGCCTGGATCAGCCCGAAGCCGTGGACCTGACGGGTGACGCAGACGGTGTGACCTACGATGTGTCTCTGGCCGTTCGCAAGTTCGGTCCGGTCGAGGCGATGTTCATTGCAGGGCGCTACACCGATGGCGAGTACGACGACGGCGGCGTGGGCGTGTCGTCAACCCGTATCGGACTGGGCAAATATTTTATCGGCGAGAGTGGGGTGGGGCGTCTGTCGTTCAACGGCCGTCTCAACTACGAGGAATACACCTTCGGGGACGACGACGAGATCACCGAAGACGGCTACTCGATCACCGGCGAGTTGCGGGCGTACATCGACGAATACTGGGAAATCGGCATCGGCGCCGGCTGGATCGATCTCGGCGAGCCGCAGGGCTTCCGGGCCACGCTCAGCACCGCGATCGAACTGCCATGGCAGTTCTTCCTGACCGCGGAATGGGAAACCCAGTCACTGAATCAGGACTTCGATCGCCGCACCAGCGACGATCTGCAGCATGATCAGTCGAATGTCCGGATCGGCCTGCGCAAGGACTTCAACCTGTTCTGAACCGGGCCCGGTCTCCAGCGCGTTCCGACGGCGCTCAGCTCGGCTTCTTGGTGCGCAGATGGCGCATGATGGTGCCGCCCAGCGCCTCGTAGACCTTGGGGTTGCCAACGACAATGTTGCCGCTGTTCATGGGGTCGCCGCGCCCGGACATCTCGCCGACCATGCCGCCGGCTTCACGCACCAGCACAATGCCGGCGGCCATGTCCCAGGGCTTCAGCCCCAGTTCCCAGAAACCGTCGAGCCGGCCGGCGGCCACAAAGGCCAGGTCTAGCGCGGCGGCGCCGGCGCGGCGTACGCCGGCGGTCTTGCGCATGATCTCCGAGAACATCGCGATGTAGCCGTCGACGTCCTGATCGTCGCGAAACGGAAAGCCGGTGCCGATCAGGGCGCCTTCCAGGCTGTTGGCGCGGCTCACGCGAATGCGGCGGCCGTCAAGGGCCGCGCCGGCACCGCGCGAGGCGGTGTACAGCTCCTGCGAATACGGGTTGTAGACCACGCCGTGTTCCAGCTTGCCGCGGACCTGAATGCCGATGGACACCGCGAACTGCGGAAACTGGTGCAGAAAATTGGTCGTTCCGTCTAGCGGATCGATGATCCAGACGACTTCATCGTCACCACTGGCGCCGGTTTCCTCGCCGAGAATGGCGTGGTTGGGGTTTGCCCGGTGAATATGCTCGATAATGCGCGCCTCGGCGGAGCGATCGACCTCGGTCACGAAATCGTTACGCTGCTTGGTGTGCACACGTAATTCGTCCACGCGATCGTAGTGCCGCATGATCAGGTTGCCGGCCGAACGGGCCGCGCCAACTGCAATGTTTAGCAATGGGTGCATCGTTAGTGTCTTGTAAAGAACGGAAAACGACCCGAAAACCGGGGACGCTGGGCGGCGCGAGATTATCACGGGAACAGCCATGCGAGACCTGAGCGCCATTCGCATCGTCCTGGTCGGCACCACTGATTCCGGCAATATCGGCGCCGCGGCGCGTGCGATGAAAACCATGGGCCTGTCCGATCTGGCACTGGTGGACCCGCGAGAGTTCCCCAGCGACAAGGCCGTGGCGAGGGCTTCCGGTGCCGGCGATGTGCTGGAGCGGGCACTGGTGGTCGAGCGGGTCGAAGACGCCATCGCCGACTGCAATCTGGTGATGGGCGCCAGTGCGCGCCTGCGGGCGATCACGGTGCCGGCCGACACGCCACGAGAGACCGCCACGCGCATCGCGACCCTGCCGGATGACAGCCGTATCGCCTTGCTCTTCGGGCGGGAAAAGACCGGATTGACCAACGCCGAGCTGGATCTTTGCCAGCGGCTGATTCACGTGCCGGCGAATCCCGAATACAGCTCGCTGAATCTCGCGATGGCCGTGCAGGTGATGGCATACGAGCTGCGCCAAACGCTGCTGGCCCCCGGCGTGGAGACCCCATCCGATGTGCCGCCGGCCACCCAGGCAGCCATGGATGGGTTGTTCGAGCATCTAGAGCGTGCGCTCATCCACCTGCGGTACCTCAACCCGGACAATCCACGGCTGCTGATGCGGCGTCTGCGCCGATTATTTCACCGAGCCACGCCGGATTCCGATGAGGTGAATCTCCTGCGCGGAGTGCTGACCAAGATCGAGCGCTGCACGCCTCCGCAACGCGATTAGTCGTCGCTTCCGTCGGATTGGAGCTTGTCCAGCGTCTCGGCCCAGTGGCGCTGATTGTCGGGATGCGTGGCCTGGATGCCGTCACCGGTCAGGCCCAGCGCTTCCAGGGTCTCGTCCACGGCGGTGGGCCGCTCGTTGGCGCGGGTGTCGAGTTGCGGCAGCGTCTTGCCGATTTCGCGGATGCGGCGCTCGGCTTCGTACATGGGGTCGGTTTCGCCGTAGATCGTCAGCGGGTCGAGTTCCAGCAGGTCCTCGTCGTCGGCCGCTTGCAGGCTGCCGATAACCCCTGCGAGCAGGAGCGTCTGTGCCACCCGTGATCGACGGCGTATAATCCCTAGTAGTTCAGTCGGAATAAACAGCATGTTCCAACGCCTGCGTGAAGACATCCGCATCGTGTTCGACCGAGACCCGGCCGCACGCCATGCGCTCGAGGTTTTGACAGCCTACCCCGGCTTGCATGCCATTTGGGGGCATCGGCTTGCGCACTGGTGCTGGCGGCATGGCCTGAAATGGCTGGCCCGCGTGTTGTCGCATCTCGGTCGCTGGTTCACCGGTATCGAGATTCATCCCGGTGCGCGGATCGGTCGCCGCTTTTTTATCGACCATGGCATGGGCATCGTCATCGGTGAAACCGCGGTGGTCGGAGACGACTGCACGCTTTATCACGGTGTCACGCTGGGTGGCACGTCCTGGTCGCCGGGCAAGCGGCATCCGTCATTGGGCAACAACGTGGTGATCGGCGCCGGCGCCAAGGTGTTGGGACCGTTGAACGTGGGTGACGGTGCGCGCATCGGCTCCAATGCCGTGGTCGTGTCAGACGTGCCAGACGGCGCGACGGTGGTCGGCATCCCCGGCCGCGTGGTCAGCGAGCGCAAGCAGCCATCGCGCGAAATGCTGGCCATGGCGGAGAAGATGGGCTTTGACGCCTACGGCATGACCCGTGAGATGCCGGACCCGGTGTCCAAGGCCATCGGGTCGATGTTGCACCACATTCACGTGCTGGACGGACGCGTCGAACAGCTTTGCAAGGCCTTGCGCGAGCATGTCGACGCCCAGGATTTGCCGCGGCTGGACGTGCCGGAATTCGCTCGGGATGAAGCCGAGCAGGCGGCCGAGACCATCGTCGAAGCGTCCAAGCAGCGGGCGGCGAACAAGCCATCATGAAACTCACGACGCGCGGCCGCTACGCGGTCATGGCCATGGTGGATCTGGCCGAGCATGGCGGCGAGGAACCCGTCTGTATCGGTGACATCGCCGAGCGGCAGAATCTGTCCGTCGCCTATCTGGAGCAGTTGTTCGCGGCGCTGCGCCGCGCCGAACTGCTGTCCGCCCGCCGCGGTCGTTGTGGTGGCTATGCGCTGACCCGTCCGGCTGACCAGATTTCCGTGGCGGCCGTAATGGCCGCGCTGGACGAGGACATGGATGCCACGCGCTGCGGGGGGCAGACTGCCTGCACCGGCAACGGTGAGCGGTGCCGCACGCACGGTCTTTGGATGGCCTTGTCGGAACAGGTGCAGGGCTTTCTGGCCGACGTCTCGCTGGACGATGTGGTCGCCGGCCGGCTCGACGTGCGTGAATCCGTCGTGACCTTCGCAGCCTGATTCGGGACGATGACGCTTTACTTCGACTACAACGCCACGACGCCGCTGGACCCGCGGGTGCTGGAGCGGATGCTGCCAACCTACGCTGCGACGTACGCCAACGCGTCCAGCTTGCACCGCAGCGGTCGTAACGCCCGCGATGTGGTCGAACAGGCTCGGGCTCAGGTTGCCGCACTGGTCGGCGCGCGGGCCGAGGCCGTGGTGTTCACCACCGGCGGCACCGAGGCCGACAACCTCGCGCTGCGCGGGGTCATGGCCGGCCAACCGGGTCGCAAGCTGTTGATCGGCGCAACCGAACACCCCGCGGTGCTGGAATGTGCTGAGGCGCTCCAGCGCGAAGGGGTGCCGATGGAGCGCATTCCGGCGGGTCGGGACGGCCTGCTGGATCTGGCCTGGCTGGACGGTCGACTGGGGGGCGGCGACGTGGCGCTGGTTTCGGTCATGTTGGCCAATAACGAAACGGGCGTGATCCAGGACATTCCCGCCATCGCGAAGCAGGTGCATGCCGCCGGCGCGTGGCTGCATTGCGATGCGGTTCAGGCGGCCGGCAAGCTCCCGCTGGTCTGGAACGATTTGGGTGTGGATCTGCTGTCGCTGTCCTCGCACAAGCTCTACGGTCCCAAGGGTGTGGGCGCCCTGGTGCTGGGCGAACGGGTGGTGCTGCACCGGCAAATGCACGGTGGCGGGCAGGAGGCCGGCTTGCGTGGCGGCACCGAGAATGTGCCCGCTATCGCCGGTTTCGGTGCGGCGGCGGTGTTGGCCGCAGACGAGCTGGCGACCCGTATCGCAACCCTGCAGCAGCTGCGCGAGCAACTGGATGCCGGGCTGGACCAGATTCCCGGTGTCACCCGCTTTGCCGCGGCTGCGCCGCGTCTATGCAACACCACCCAGTTCCGACTGGCCGGCTTCGACGGCGAAAGCCTGCTGATGGCGCTGGATCAGGCCGGCTGTGCGGTGTCTTCCGGCTCGGCCTGTGCCAGCGGCAAGGGTGAACCCAGTCATGTCCTGCTCGCAATGCATATTCCGCCCGACGAGGCCAAGGGCGCGATTCGTGTCAGCCTGGGTGTTGGAAATACGGCGGAGGACATCGAGACACTGCTGGCCGAGCTGCAGCGCCTGAATCCGGCGACCTCCCGGCTGATGCGTTCGGTGGGGTTGGGCGCATGAGCGATCAATCGATTTATCTGGACCATGCGGCGACGACGCCAATCGATCCGGTGGTCGCGGAGCAGATGGCTCAGGCCCTGCATCTGGCCAATCCGGCATCGGCACATTCAGCCGGCCGCCTGGCTGCAGAACGGGTCGAGCAGGCGCGAGCCACAGTGGCCGGCCATGTAGGCGCCGCCTCGGAGCAGCTGATCTGGACGAGTGGCGCGACCGAGGCCGACAACCTCGCGATCCTCGGCGGGCTTGCGCAGCAGGCTCCGGCACATATCGTCACGGCCCGCACCGAGCACAAGGCCGTGCTCGACCCGATTCGGCAGTTGGAGCGCGGCGGCTGGCGCGTGACCTGGCTCAAGCCTGGCGCGGACGGTGTGGTTGCGGCGGCCGATGTGCTTGCTCCGGTGCAGGCCGATACGCGGTTGGTGTCGGTGATGCATGTCAACAATGAGACCGGCGCCGTGCAGGACATTGCCGCGATCGGCCGACAGCTGGCCGATCACCCGGCGCTGTTTCACGTTGACGCCGCCCAGTCGCTGGCTTGGTTGCCCATCGACATCAACGCCATGGGTATCGATCTGCTAGCCCTGTCCGCGCATAAGTGCCACGGGCCGCCAGGCATCGGTGCCCTGGTGATGCGCCGGGGGCTTGTTCGCCTCCGGCCGCTCATGCATGGAGGCGGTCAGGAGCGCGGGTTGCGCCCGGGCACGCTTGCGCCGCACCAGATTGTCGGCTTTGCAGCCGCCGTGCGCCGCCTGCAGGTTTGTGCGGATGCGCCGGACCGGGTCCGCGCACTGCGCGAACATCTGTGGGCGGGGTTGTCACGGATTTCGGGCGTGATCCGCAACGGTCAGCCACAGAGCACGGCGCCGCATATTCTCAATGCGACCTTCGCGGGTCTGAACGGTGAGAGCCTGCTGTTCGGTCTGCCAGGGTTGATGGTGTCGCAGGGCTCGGCCTGCACGTCGGGCGGGCAGGAGTCTTCCTATGTCCTGCGTGCCCTGGGGCGCAGCGACGCCGAGGCGCGTGCCAGCCTGCGCCTGAGCCTGGGGCGCACCACCACAGTCGCCGAGATCGACGCCGCGGTGGCGCAGATCAGCAACGCGGCCGCGCGGCTGACGGCGCTGCAGCCGGAGGCTGCTTGATGGAGACGTTACGTGCGCGCTTCGAAACCTTGCGCTGGGCGCGCGGGGCCGACGAGCCAATCACCGAAGCCACCGCACGGGCGACGACGCCGGCGAGTGACGACGTGGTCGAGATCAGCTTGCGATTCTGTGATGGCGGCATTGAATCTGCGCGGTTTCGGGCCCATGGTTCGCCCGCAACGCTATGCGCGGCAGACTGGGCTTGCGAGTACGCGGAAACGGGCGGGGCGGATGTCTTGACGCTCTGCGCCACTGACGTGGCGGAGGCCCTTCACTTGGCGAGAATTCAAATGCCGGCGGCGTTGATGGCGGTGGATGCGCTGCAGGCCGCCTACCGTCGATGGCAGGATGTCGGCGCGCAGGAACACCAGTCGCAACAGACGGTCAGCACAGTATGAGCAAGACAACGAACATCGAGATTACCGAGGCGGCCGCCGGCCGCATTCAGGAACAGCTCGCCAAGCGTGGGCACGGCCTGGGCTTGCGTGTGGGGGTTCGGACCTCCGGTTGCTCCGGTTACGCCTATGCGCTGGATTATGCCGACGCCGTGGGTGAGGACGACGTGAGCTTCGAGGCCTACGGGTCCACCGTGGTAATCGCGCGCAAGCATCTGGAACTGCTCGAGGGATTGCGTCTGGACTTCCGCCGGGATGGGCTGAATCAGATGTATCACTTCGAGAATCCCAACGTGGTCGATCACTGTGGCTGCGGCGAGAGCTTTGCCGTCGCCAGTTGATCGCTGTCGTGGGCGCGGGCGTGTTGCATTGCCGCATGCCCCGCCGGTCTTTAGAATAAGCGGGTTAACGCCGTCCCTCGTGACGGCGTTTCTTTCTGAAAAGGGTGGCTTCGTACTGATCGCAAGCCCCTTAAAGCCGCTGACACATACATATCGTTACGCGTAGGAGCACGCATGGCCGTCGAGCAAACCATTTCCATCATCAAGCCGGACGCCGTTGGTAAGAACGCGATCGGCGACATCTACAGCCGCTTTGAAAAGGCGGGGCTGCGGATCATCGCCGCGAAGATGAAGCATCTCTCCCGCAAGGAAGCCGAAGGCTTTTATGCGGTTCACGCAGAACGCCCGTTCTTCAAGGATCTGGTCGATTTCATGACCTCCGGTCCGGTGATGATCCAGGTGCTGGAAGGCGAGGATGCGATTGCGAAGAACCGCGAACTGATGGGCGCGACGAACCCGAAGGACGCTGCGCCCGGCACGATCCGTGCTGACCATGCGGAATCCATCGATGAGAACGCCGTGCACGGCTCGGATGCTGCAGACACCGCGGCCGTAGAAATTGCCTACTTCTTCAGCACGACCGAAGTCTGCCTGCGTACGCGATAAGCCATGTCCAACCCGGTCGCACAATCTGTGAACCTGTTCGGTCTCGATCGCGCGGCCCTGGAAGCGTTTGTGCATTCACATGGCGAGCCCGCGTTTCGGGCTCGCCAGTTGATGCAATGGCTTTATCAGAAACGGGTCACGTCCTTCGAGGACATGACCGATGTCAGCAAGTCATTTCGGGCACGCCTGCCTGGCATTGCTGACGTTCGGTTGCCGGCGCTGGAAGCGGCGCAGCTGTCGGCTGACGGCACCCGCAAGTGGGTGCTGCGGCTGGAGAGTGGCGGGGCGATCGAAACCGTGTACATCCCCGAAGCGAACCGCGGCACGCTTTGTATCTCCTCCCAGGTGGGCTGCGCACTGGACTGTGCGTTTTGTTCCACCGCGCAGCAGGGCCTGCAGCGCAATCTGACCGCGGCGGAGATTGTCAGCCAGGTCTGGTTCGCGATCCGCACCCTGGTCGATGAGTTGGGCAAGGAGCGGCCGATCTCCAATGTCGTGTTCATGGGCATGGGTGAGCCGCTGGCCAACTACAACCAGGTGATCACCGCGATCCGGTTATTGCAGGACGACCTTGGGTTCGGCCTGTCCAAGCGCCGGGTGACGGTGAGCACTTCGGGGCTGGTGCCGTTCATGGATCGACTCAGTGCTGATGTCGACACCGCCCTGGCAGTGTCGCTGCATGCTCCGAACGATGCGCTGCGCAATGAACTGGTGCCGATCAACCGCAAGTACCCGATCGCCGACCTGATCGCTGCCTGCGGTCGCTACACCCAGCGCGATCGCAAGATGCACATCGTCTACGAGTACGTGATGCTCGATGGCGTGAACGACAGTGATGACAACGCCCGCGAGCTGGCACGGCTGCTTCGGCACATGCCGGCCAAGGTTAATCTCATCCCCTTCAACCCGTTTCCTCAGACCCGGTTCCGCCGGTCCAGCCCCGAGCGTATCGAAGCGTTTGCGAACATTCTTCGGCGCAACAAGCTGATGGTGACAACGCGCCGCACGCGGGGCGATGACATCGATGCGGCCTGCGGGCAGCTGGTCGGCCGCGTCGCCAGCCGGCAGCAACGCCGTTTGTCGGACATCCCTGTGCGGGTCGCACCTTGATCGCACGCCAACGGATCATCCGCGGTTGGTTATGGGCGGGCGTAGTGCTCGCAACCTTGACCGCCTGCGTCACCGAATCGCCAGACGGCACCTATGCCCGATCCGATGCCGATTACACCGAAGCGGCTCGCATTAATACGCAGCTCGGTATCGACTACATGCGCAAGGGTGAAACCGACCGTGCGTTGTCCAAGCTGCAACGGGCGGTCGAGCAGGACCCTTCTCTGGCGCTGGCCCATGCCAGCATCGCCTTTGTGTATCAGAACAGGGGTGATCGGGTGTCCGCGGACCGCCACTATCGCCGGGCGATTGCGCTGGCTCCGAATAGCCCGGACACCCAGAACAACTACGGTGTGTTTCTCTGCGGACAGTCGCGGTACGATGAGGCCTTGCTGGCTTTTGATCGTGCGTTACGGGTGACCGGCTACCGGACACCGGAAGTGGCGCAGACCAATGCCGGGGTCTGTGCCCGGAAAGCGGGGCTGGATGCACGGGCCGAAGGTTATTTCCGCGCCGCGCTTCGGGAGAACAGCACGTTCCCCAACGCGTTGGCGCAAATCGCGCTGCTCTCGTACGACCGCGGGGAGTATCTTCTCGCCCGGGCGTTTTTGCAGCGCTATTCGCAAGCTGCCCCGCACAGTCCGCAGACCCTCTGGTTGGGCGTGCGGACCGAACGTGCCTTGGGGGATGTTGCGGCCGCTCGTCGATACGCCACTCAGTTGCAGCAGCAGTTTCCCGAAGCCGAAGAAACGTACTCATTGTTGAGATCAGAACGGAATGGCTGAAGAAGAGCCGATGGATCTACCCGGGCGGCAGGAACCGCTGCAACCCAAACCGGGCGGATTGCTGCGGGCAGCGCGGGAAGAGCGAGGTCTGAGCCTCGACGAGATGGTCGTGCAGACCAAACTCCCGCGTTCGATGCTGGACGCCATCGAGAATGACAATTTCGAGTTGTTGTCCGAACCCGTCTACGTGCGCGGTTATTACCGCAAATATGCGCGGGTGGTCGGTGCGGACGAGGCCGCGGTGATCGCCGGGTATGAGGCCCATGCTGGCGGCCAGCTGCCCAAGCTCGAGATTCCGGTGCTGCTGCAGGACGAGCCCCTCCGTGAGCGGCGCCGCGCGCCGGTCCTGCTGATTTTTCTCGTGATCATCGTTGCCGCCGTTGCCGTGGGCTGGTGGCTGCTATCCGCGGCGCCGGAACCGGTGTCTGCAGGCAACTCGTCGACGCCGCCCAGTGTGGCGCGGCAACAAGCATCGCCACCAGCTGCGCAGGCTCGTCAGCCGGCTGCTTCGGCACCCGGCGCGGAACGCCCAGCGACGGGCAACCGGTCGACGACCAGCGCGGGAGGCCCGCGCCGCCTGGCGCTGGAAACGACCATGGCGGCCGCTCCGGAGACAGCCCAGAGCGACGATCAACCCGCGGCGGAGGCCGGCGTAACAGGCGAACCCGCGGCGGAACCGGCCGAAGCGGTTCAGGTGCCGGCGGCGCTGGTGTTGGAATTCAACGAGGCATCCTGGGTTCGGGTCGAGGATGGCAGCGGGCGACGCGTGCTCAATGGCTTGATCCAGGGTGGCGAAACGCGGGCCATTGACGAGACCGGGCCGTTTTCGGTGTTTCTGGGGTATGCCCCAGGCGTTGATGTGTCGTTTCAGGGCGAGTCTGTTGACGTGTCGCAGCATATGCGCGGGAACAACACCGCGCGTTTCACGGTCGAGTAGCCAGCGAATTCAGCCACGCAGCTGATCGAGTTTTCTCATGGCGATGCAAAGCAAGCACAGAATCACGCGACGGGTGTCGCGGCAGATCCATGTCGGCAATGTGCCGGTAGGCGGTGATGCGCCGATTTCCGTGCAGAGCATGACCAACACCGAGACCGAGGATGTCGACGCCACGGTCGAACAGATCCAGCGTATCCAGAAGGCCGGCGCGGACATCGTCCGTGTCTCCGTGCCCACGCTGAAGGCAGCCGAAGCGTTTGGCGAGATTCGCCGGCAGGTGGACGTGCCGCTGGTCGCCGATATTCACTTCAACTGGAAGGTCGCCCTGGCCAGCGCGAAAAATGGCGCTGATTGTCTGCGGATCAATCCGGGCAATATTGGTGGCGAGCACCGTGTGCGCGAAGTGGTCGCCTGCGCGCGGGATCACAAAATTCCGATTCGGATCGGGGTGAACGCCGGCTCGCTGGAGCGGGAGCTGCAGGAGAAGTACGGCGAGCCCAATTCCGACGCCCTGGTCGAATCGGCCATGCGCCACATCGACATCCTCGATCGCCACGACTTTCCGGATTTCAAGGTCAGCCTCAAGGCCTCCGAGGTGTTCATGACCGTCGAGGCCTACCGCAAGCTGGCCGCCAAGATCGAGCAGCCGTTGCACTTGGGAATCACCGAGGCCGGGGGCGTACGCTCGGGCGCGGTCAAATCTTCGATCGGGTTGGGCATGCTGCTGGCCGATGGGATCGGCGACACCCTGCGCGTGTCGCTGGCTGCCGATCCGGTCGAAGAGGTGAAGGTCGGCTGGGATATGCTCAAGTCGCTGCACCTGCGCACGCGCGGCATCAACCTGGTTGCGTGCCCGTCCTGCTCGCGTCAGAACTTCGACGTGATCAAGACGGTGAACGAACTGGAATCGCGCCTCGAAGACATCGATGCCCCGCTGGACCTCGCCGTCATCGGCTGCGTGGTCAATGGGCCGGGCGAGGCGCGTGAGGCACATGTCGGGGTGACTGGCGGCAAGCCGAACTCGATCTTCATCGACGGCTCCATACAGCACAAGACCAACAACGAAGAACTCGTGGATACGCTGGAAAAGCTGATCCGCAATCGTCTGACCGAACCGACATCGTGACCATTCAAGCCATCCGTGGCATGCCGGATTTGTTGCCGGACGCCTGCAATATCCAATCGCAGTTGATCCGAGCCGCGGCCGAGGTGGTCGAAAGCTACGGGTTTCGTGAGATTCGGCTGCCGCTGATGGAGAAGACGGAACTGTTCGCCCGTTCCATCGGCGAGGTGACCGACATCGTCGAGAAGGAGATGTACAGCTTCGACGACCGCAATGGCGAGTCGATGACCTTGCGACCCGAAGCCACGGCCGGAGTTGTTCGTGCGGTGATCCAGCATTCGCTGGCCCATGCCGGCCCTCAGAAGCTGTGGCTGGCCGGCCCGATGTTCCGTTACGAACGTCCACAGAAAGGCCGGTACCGCCAGTTCGACCAGTTCAACGTCGAAGCCTTCGGGCTGGCCGGTCCGGACATCGACGTGGAATTGATCGCCATCAGCGCGCGCCTTTGGCAGCGGCTGGGGGTCACGGACTCACTCACTCTCGAACTGAATTCGTTGGGTGACGGCGCGGGTCGGCAGCGGCATCGTGACGCATTGGTTGACTACCTGCGGGCGCACGCGGACGTGCTGGATGCGGATGCGACACGGCGGCTGGAGTCCAATCCGCTGCGCGTGCTCGACTCGAAGACACCGGCCATGCAGCCGATGCTGGCGGCCGCACCCCAATTGCCAGATTACTGGGACGATGAATCTCGGCAGCATTTCGAAACGCTCACGCAACGCCTGGACGCTCTGGGCATTGCGTGGACGCTAAACCCACGTTTGGTTCGCGGACTGGATTACTATTCGCGCACGGTGTTCGAGTGGACGACGACCGAGCTGGGTGCGCAGAACGCTGTTTGCTCGGGCGGGCGATATGACGGCCTGGTCGAACAGCTGGGTGGCAAGCCCACACCCGCCGTCGGATTTGCCATCGGGGTCGCGAGGCTAGCGGCGTTGATGGAGGCCCGCGGTGTGACGGCTCAGCCGGTGGCGGATGTTTATCTCGCCGCCTTGGGTGAGGCCGCCGAGGCCGAAGCCGTGGTGCTGGCAGAGCGGCTGCGGGATGCCTTGCCGGGCGTGAAGCTGGTGGTGAATGCGGGCGGCGGCAGTTTCAAATCGCAGCTCAAGCGCGCGGATCGCAGTGGCGCGCAGTACGCGCTCATCCTCGGCGAGAGCGAAGTCGAATCGGCAACCGTGCAGGTCAAACCGCTGCGGGTTCGAGACGATCAACAGGCGGTCGCGCAAGCTGCGCTGGCCGGAACCCTCCGTGAGCGTTTGCAGGCCTCAGAGGCTGCGGCGTAGGCACGACAGGAAACAGGAAGACACGTGGAACAGAGAACAGACGAAGAGCAGGTCCAGCGCCTGCGCGAGTGGGTTGGTGAATACTGGAAGCCCGTGGTGGGCGGCGTCATCGTTGGCCTTGCGGCCGTGTTCGGCTGGCAGGGCTGGACCGGGCATCAGGAAGGTCAGGCACTCGCCGCCTCCGGTGCATACAACGCCCTGACCCAAGCGATCGAGACCGGTGATCTCGATGCCGCAGCTGGCAGCGCGGATACGCTGGGGAGCGAGTACAAGGGCACGCTTTACGCGGCGCTGGGCCATCTGATGATTGCCAAGGCCTATGCGGACGAAGCCCGGTATGACGAAGCCGCCGAGTCCCTGAGCTGGGTTGCAAACTACGCTGATGATGCGCCCACCCGGGCGTTGGCATCGCTGCGTCTGGCGCGCGTGCGCTGGACCCAGGGCGACCCGGATACCGCGTTGAGCGTGCTCAATGACGCGACGCCGCCGCAGGCTTTCGAGGCGGCGTTCTTCGAACTTAAGGGCGACATTCTGATGACCACCGACGCCACGGAACAGGCGCGCGAGGCCTATACCGCGGCCTTGGCCGCGATGGATCTGCGCGCGCCGACGCGCTCGGCGGTTGATCGCAAGCTGGCGGAACTGGGCCAGCCGGACGAACAGGACGAGCAGGCATCGTGATGCGCATCGGAATCGTCACCCTCGCCGCCGTGCTGTTGGCTGCCTGCGCGAGTAACGAGGTCGCCAACAAGCCGGCCGAACTCGCGGACGTCGAAACGCCGGAAGTGAAGTTCAAGCGCGCCTGGTCCAAGGACGTCGGCGCGGGCTCTGCTGGCAAGTTCGCGGCACTGGTACCGCTGGTTGTCGACACGCGGGTCTTTACCGCCGACGCCAAGGGGCGGATTCGCGCGCTGGATACTGGTGCCGGCGCCACCTTGTGGTCCAAGTCCACCGACTACCGGTTTGTCGCTGGCCCTGGGCTGGGCAACGGTCAGGTCCTGCTCGGTACGCTGGACGGCGAAGTGGTCGCCTTCGACACCGTGACGGGCGAAGAACGCTGGCGCACCGTGGTCGACGCCGAGGTTCTCGCCGCTCCGGTCGAAGGGGGCGGTCGGGTGGTGACGCGCACGGTGGATGGTCGTGTCTTTGGTCTGGATGCAGACAACGGCGAGCGCGAATGGGAGTTCAACCGCGCCGCGCCCGCACTGACGCTACGTGGTTTGTCCGATCCGCTGGTGCGGGGAGGCAACACCATCATCGGTCTGGACACCGGGCATGTGATCTCGCTGGACACCCGTACCGGCGACGTAGACTGGGAGCAGTTGATCCGTGAGCCCACCGGCCGCTCGGAACTGGAGCGCATCGTCGATGTGGACGCCCAGCTGCTGCTGGATGATGGCCGCCTGTTCACCGCCAGCTATGGTGGTGAGCTCGTCGTGCTGTCGGCCGTAACCGGTCGCGAAATCTGGCGCCGCAACCTGCAGAGCTACACCGGCATGGCGGTCAACGGCGACCAGCTGTACGTCACCGATGCCGCTGGCACGGTCTGGGCGCTGGATGTGGTGACCGGTGCCGCGATCTGGGACCAGTCGGACCTGTCGTACCGTGGCCTGACCCAGCCCGTGTGGTTTCGCGGCAACCTGATCGTCGGTGACTACGAAGGCTATCTGCATGTGCTGTCGCCGGCCGATGGTCGCGTGATCGGTCGCAGCCGACCGGCACGTGACGCGATCCGTGCGACGCCGCGCATCGAAGGCGAGCGGCTGTACGTACTGGCCACCGATGGCACGCTGGCGGCGCTGGAAACCGTCCCGGTTGAGCCATAGCGATCGAGTCTGACAAGTACCCATGACTGACACACCGGCAGAATCCGGCGCGCTGCCGGTAGTGGCCCTGATCGGGCGGCCCAACGTCGGCAAGTCCACGCTATTCAATCAGCTCACCGGCACGCGCGACGCGTTGGTCGCCGATCTTCCTGGCCTGACGCGCGATCGCCAGTACGGCATCGGCCGTCTCGAACACCAGCGCTTCATCGTCGTCGATACAGGCGGGATTGGGCCGGACCAAGATCCTGACTTCCGCGAAATGACCGAAGCGCAGGCGACGGCTGCGCTTGAAGAGGCCGATGTCGTCGTCTTTCTGGTCGACGCGCGCTCTGGCCTGAACCCCGCCGATCAGGAGATCGCGAGGCGCCTGCGCCGGCAGGACCGGCCGGTGGTTCTCGCTGTCAACAAATCCGAAGGACTCAGCGCGGTCGAAGCCAATGCCGACTTCTACGCGCTGGGGATGGGCGATCCGTTGCCGATCGCCGCGGCACACAACCGCGGTCTGGTGTCGCTGGGCGAGCGTTTGGCCGAGCACCTGCCAGCGTTCGGGCAGGGTGAGCCGCCGCCTCCGCGCGATCCCGGCATCCCGCGCATTTGCGTGATCGGGCGCCCGAATGTGGGCAAGTCCACCCTGGTTAATCGGCTGCTCGGCGAAGAGCGCGTGGTGGCGGCCGATGCGCCGGGCGCAACGCGCGACAGTGTTGAAGTCGGCTTCGACTGGCAGGGACGCACATTTCGTCTGGTTGATACTGCCGGTCTGCGGCGGCGTTCCAAGCGCGATGGCATCGCCGAGAAGTTCAGTGGCGTGAAGACGCTCCAGGCGATCGAGCAAAGTGACGTGGCGATTGTTGTCGTCGACGCCCGCTCTGATATCGGTGCCCAGGATGCCCGTGTGCTGGGTCTGGCAGCGGCCGAGGGCCGCTCGATCATTGTTGCCATCAACAAGTGGGACAAGCTCGAGGAAGCGGTTCGCAAGCAGATTCGCGAAGAGCTGGACTACAAGCTGCCGTATCTGGATTTCGCACCGGTGCACACGATCTCGGCCCTACGTGGTTCGGGGCTGGGTGAGCTGATGCGCTCGGTGGTCCGGGCATCGGATTCAGCGAACGCCAACCTGACGACATCGGCCTTGACCAAGGTGCTGGAAGACGCCGTTCGCGCCCACCAGCCGCCGGCCGTCCATGGCCGCCGGATCAAGCTGCGTTACGCGCATCAAGGCGGCCGCCGGCCCCCGAAGATCGTCATTCACGGCAACCAGACCGCCCGCGTCAATACCGACTACAAGCGTTATCTCTCGAATCGCTTCCGCGAAGCGTTCGACCTGTATGCCACGCCGGTCGAGATCCTGTTCAAAAGCGGTGACAATCCCTTTGAAGGACGCCGCAATACGCTCACGCCCCGGCAGGAGCGCAAGCGCAAGCGCCAGGTCAAACGCTTCGGCAAGAACAAGTAACCACGCCGGGCTACTGTCGCCAGGCGTCCGTCGCTTCCCACATTCTCAGATAGCCTTCCGCGGACGAGAACAATGCCCGCAATGCGTTGTTCACTTCGTCGGTGCTACGGTCCTCGGTGAACTGCTGCATGTCGGCGATCTGGTCCGGGTACAGCCCGTAATGCGCCACGCCACGGCCGTCGTAGAGCCCGAACTCATGATCTCCGGTGACCTGCTTGTCGAATTCCACGCGTCCGTCCACCGAGAGGAATGGGTAGAGCGGGGTATCGGCCGGGTTGCTGTTGCCGGGCAGTGATGCGATGCCGTTGACGTCGCTGGCCATGCCGGTCGGGATGATGTCGCCAACGCGTAGCGTCGCCGGCCGCTCGCCGGCCCGTAGCAGCTTGTCCACCCATGCGGCGCGCGAGCTGGCAAAGCGGCTGATTGTGCCGCCATCGGCCACCACGCGGTCCAGCAACTCCTCCGAGTAAAGCCAGTCGTGGCTGCTGGTCACGCCGGGGTACCCGTTGGTTTCCGCGATTTCCAGAATACGGTCAATGACCGCACGGGCGCTGTGATCGACCTCGATCACCATATTGCGCCGCATCAGTTCCTCGATCAGGAACTGACCCAGGTCGGTGATGCCCTGCAGGTTGCAAAGACCGTGTTCCGACTGTGGAACCAGCGGCGGGACCGGCAGCGCCTGACTGAGCTGGCCGTTGATGTACTCCAGTTGCAGCAGCAACTGATCGATCACGCCCAGCGGGTTGACCGAATCCGGTGATTCGATGGACGGGTCGCTGAACTCTGCCGGGCAGGCCTCGTAGAGTAGGGGTGTTCCGGTCTCGATCAGGTTCCCGACATAGAGAATCGTGCCGATGCCCAGGGCTTCGTCCGGGACCACGCCACCAAAGGCATTGTCGAACTTGTGGATCGGGAAGATGTGGCGCACGCCCATGTCGTAGGCCGCATCCAGTCGCTGCACCAGTTCCTCGCGTGTGCATTCGGCCACGCCGAGGAACTCGCCGCAGTTGAACAGCTTGGAGATCTCGATGCCCAGCACCACGGCCAGCTTGCCGTCCTCGACCACCGAGCGAGCGTCGGTCGGATTGTCGACGATCCGGAACCAGCCCTTGCCGGGGCCGCCGTTCTGCGCGTCGATGTAATCCTGCATTTCGTGGATACGCTGGTACTGAAGGCGCCAGTTCTCCTCGAAATCACAGGCGTTCTGCTTTTGAGGGTTGATCTGGCACAGCACTTCGCTACCAGTGAAGTGGTTGACCAGAATTCTTAGGCCACCCAGATAAGCCCGTTCGATCCACTTGTAGTAGCTCTGATGGTGCTGCAATGAATTGTGGGTGGGCCAGAACGGAAAGTCGGGCCAGCCCCGGGTCTGATGCACCGGGCTGATCCCCGAGGTCACCGTTTCTACCAGTCCCAGCGTGCCCTGCGGACCATGATTGACGGCGCAGTCGTGCAGCGCGTGGTCTACGCCAAACTTGTGAAACGGATCGCCGTAGTTCACCTGACCGCCGATGAATTCGTAGGCGGTGATATGGGAGTGGGCATCGATAAAGCCGTAGAGGTCGCCGTCGCCCAGACTGCTGGCGGACACGCTGTCGGCGAACAAGGGCACATCACGCAGATAAAGCGCAGGACCGTCCTCGTCGAGCAATGTCGCGTTCAGTTCGGCTTCCGGATAGTCGGCACAGCCGCTGGCCGGCTCCAGCACGAACTCGGTGTCGATACCGGCGGCTGTCGCGTCGGTCAGGCCGAGCAGGTCCGCGGCCGCCGCCAGCCGTTGACCGGTGATGGCGTTGCTGAGACTGAAATGACCGTCGCTGGCTGGCAAGAGGTTCCACACCGCGAGATCGTTGGCACGACGAACAACCGCCAGCTGCGGATTGACATCGATGCCGCCCACGGTATCGCCGACATCACCCACGGTGTCGCCGACATCGCGAATCGGACCGCTGCCCGGATCAACAATGTCGAGCAGAATATCGGTGATGTCGCCAACGCCGCTGACCAGCTCGCCCACCTGACCAACGAAATTGCCCAGCCCGTCGAGCAGCTCACCGGCCGGATCGGTGATCCCGAGCAGGGTTTTCGTCCCCAGCTCGCCGGGAGCGCGTGCATACGACGCCATGAGCAGGTAGGAGCCCAAAGCCGTTGGCTCGAAGCGAAAGGCGGTGGCGGCTGCGGCTTGCGGACGGACCGTGAAATCGTCGCCGGTGTCGGTGAGCGCCACGTAACCCGCGCCGGCGTGAAGCACATAGCAACCCTTGGCCACCGAGTAGATCGTTTGCGTATCCATCACTGGCGGCGTCTCGCTGCCGGCGTTCGACCCGCCGGAACCGCAACCCACAAGCAGTCCCGACAGTAATGCGGCAATCGCCCAGGTAATGAATCCCCTGATCATCATCACTCCTTCCATGGTTTGGTCGTCCCTGTCACCAGGGCTCTTCGCCAGTCTAGGAGCCGACGATCCACCGCGAGACGACCGGGGGCTGGATTTACTACATCCGACGGCTGGGGATGGGTTATGCGTCCCATCTGGCGGTGTTCGGGCCGCTTTCGGCTGAGGCGCGAAAACCGTCCCTGTCCGGCAACAGTGGTATCTGCTTGATATATCTGGGGATTTTCATATGCGCTGGATATGGTGTCACGGGGGGTGTTCCCAGAAGGTGACAGGTGGCATTCGTTAAGTTATTGATTTTTTAATAAAAATTGATTGGCACGCAGCATGCAACCTACTTGGTGACAGTCGAAAGGCTGCGACTAATTTGATTTGGAGAGAACGAACCATGAAAACGCAGATCGCTTTGATCAGTTCCGCACTGATGGTCAGCACCGCCGCACTTGCCGCAACGGGTTCGATGGACACCGAAACCTCTGTGGACACGGAAAACCGTAGCTACGAGGGCAGCAGCAGCATCTCTGGCGATGCGTCGCGTGATGGCGTCTCCACCGAGATCAACCGTGAGGGTGAATTCTCCGGTCCGAATGTCGAACGCAGCAGCTCGGGCAGCTTGTCGTCGAGCGTCAGCTTCAACGACATGACGGAATCGCCGGATGAAGCGTTCTCGCAGATGGACGAGGACAGCAACGGTGTGCTGTCACAGCTGGAAACCGAAGGTACGCCGTTGCGCGACCGTTTCGATTCCGCTGATGAAGACGGTGACTCCACGTTGACCGACGGTGAGTTTTCGAACTTCGTCGCTTCACTTGGCGACAACATGGGTGAAGAAGACTCGGACGCTTCTGATGAAGCCGAAGACGAATTCGATGAAGCTGAAGACGACGTTGAGGACGAATTCGGCGAATAATCGCTGACCCCTCGAGTCAAGCGCGCGCTGGCCTTCGGGCCAGCGCGCTTTTTTGTGCCCGCGATGCTGGATCGCTAGCGTCGATGCTATGCTCAAGGCGTCAATATCTTGGGTAGTTCACGGGGTTCTTGCCATGACAGTGGCTTATTCTGCGTTTCGGCCTGTGTCGGCCATCCTGCTCGCCTGCAGCCTGATCGGCTGTGGTGGTGATACGGAGTCCGCTGCGCAAGCCGATGATCCGCTCGCCACAGGTGCGGGCTTTATCGCCTTGACCACCACGCTGCTCGGCGGTGACGCCATCAGCCAGAAATCCATGGGATTCGGCGCATTGACGGCGCCGGGCCGCAAGGCGGCCGTCACAACGCCTTGCGACAGCGGCAGCATGACGGTCGATGAGGCAACAGGGCGCACCGAATACGACAGCTGCGTCACCCAGTTCACCAACGGTGGTTACAGCCTGACGTCCACGCTGGATGGCGTGGAGATCTCCACTGAAACCGATTGTCCGGACACCTCGTCCTGCGCCGCCAACAGTACGTTCTTCTTGGATCAGTACGGCGAGAACGGGCAGCCGCTGGTCGCCGTGAATCAGGATTCCAATGGCGTGGATGTACGGTCCACGGCATTGCTCACAGATCGCTATTCGGTGGCCACGAGCAACGACACCACCACCTACAACTCTTTGCTCAACGGTCGCGTCACGTCGCAGGACCGGGCTGCCGGTTTGCCTGAACTGCGTTTCGTTTACAACGAAGTTCGCTTTGTCGAGGTCGAAAGCCCGCAAGGCTATTCCGTTGCGATCGACGGTGCGTTCAATTCGAATGCGGGCAGCATTGCCGCCGGCTGTGCCAGTGGCGCCGCCATGTTCGCCACGACGACCCCGGTCCAGTTCGACTCGGGTGGCGCACTGACGGCGGGCGCGCTCACCGTGACATTGGCGGACGACACGGCCGTGACCGCCACGGTGGAGAACGGTGTGTTCGTGATCCGCTCCGGCGGCGAGAGCACGACGTACAGCCTTGCCCAGCTGAGTGCGCTTTGCAGCTAAGCCATTAGCTAGGATTGCCCGTCGACGTTTTCCCCTGACGTCCCGTCCCTCGCGCGTATGGTCGTCTCGACGCGGGCTCTTAATACGCCGTCGGTCAGGCGCAGATCAATGGCATCGCCCGCGCTGACCTGACTCACCGAACGGATGACCTGCTGTTCGGGGTTTGTCGCCACGGCGAAGCCGCGGTTGAGTACAGCCAGGGGGCTGACGGCCTCCAACTCGCGGCCCATCGCGCCGACTCGCATTCGTTGATCGTCCAGCTTGCGGACAGTCGCGCGCGTCAGCGCCGTCTGTAGCTGATCGATGTGTCGGGCTGCGCGTTGCAAGCCCAGCCGTGGATGCTGGCCGCCGAGTCGGGAATCCAGCGCATTCAACCGCTGACCCGCGATCTGCAACCGGCTGTACGCGAGTCGCTGCAAGCGCTCCGCCAGTTCATCCACGCGCTGTGCCCGCTGCTCCAGATGGCGCCCGGGATGGGCGAGGGTGACGCGGTGGTGCAGTGTCGTGACCTCACGGGTGCGGACCGCCAGCAACGCGCGCAGTGCGCGCTGTGACTGGGCGGCATGGCTTGTCAGCACTGCCATGCGTTCGCGTAGATCCGGCGCGGCAAGCTCGGCGGCTGCCGATGGCGTGGGTGCCCGCAAGTCGGCGACGAGGTCGGTAATGGTCGTGTCCACCTCATGGCCGACACCGCTGATGACCGGGATGCGGGAGGCGACGATGGCGCGGGCCACCCGCTCTTCATTAAACGGCCACAAGTCTTCGAGTGATCCGCCGCCACGGCTGACGATCAGAACATCGGCCTCGCCGTGAATATTGGCGCGCGCGATGGCGTCCTCGACCCCGGCGGCGGCGCGGTCGCCTTGCACCAGAGTCGGGTAGACAACGACATCGATGAGCGGGCAGCGTCGCGCCAGCACCGCGCGGATATCACGCAGGGCGGCTCCGGTGGCCGAGGTGACGATGCCGAGGCAGGTCGGGTTTGACGGAATGGATCGCTTGCGCTCCGGTTCGAACAGTCCTTCGGCCGCCAGTTTTTGCTTGAGCGCTTCGAACTGCAGGCGTAGCGCGCCTTCGCCGGCCGGCTCCATGTGTTCGATGATGAGCTGAAAATCGCCGCGCGCCTCGTACAGTCCCAGCCGGCCGCGCACCAGCACCTCGTCGCCGTCGCGGGGCGGCTGTCCGACCAGTCGATTGGCATTGCGGAACATCGCGCAGCGTAGTTGAGCGCCCGCGTCCTTGAGACTCAGGTACCAGTGGCCGGAGCGGGGCACCGAAAGATTAGATATTTCGCCCTGCACCCAGATCCGGCCAAAGCCTTGCTGCAGCAGCAGTCCGACCTCCCGGTTGAGCTGGCTCACGGTGAAAATGGCGCGGCGATCGTCTGAGTTCATGCCAAATGGGTTTGCTGGAGGGCCAGGGGCTTGCGCAGCCGCGTATACTACGCCCCCCTTCAGACCCGAACTCCGCCATGCGCTTGAGTGAAGAGGCACTCACCTTTGACGATGTCCTGCTAACGCCGGCCTTCTCAAACATCTTGCCGCGCGAGGTTGACCTCACCACCCCGCTGACGCGCGAAATTCGACTCAACGTCCCGCTGTTGTCTGCGGCGATGGATACGGTGACCGAGGCCCGGCTGGCGATCGCGCTGGCGCAGGAGGGCGGATTGGGCATCGTCCACAAGAATATGCCGCCTGCCGATCAGGCGCGTGAAGTGCGCAAGGTCAAGAAATTCGAGTCGGGTGTGATCAATGATCCGATCACGGTGTCGCCGACGGCGACGATTCAGCAGGTGCTGGACCTGACCCGCAAGCACAGCATTTCGGGCGTGCCGGTCGTCGATGGCACCGAGCTGGTCGGTATCGTCACCAGTCGTGACCTGCGGTTCGAGACGCACTACGACGCCCCGGTCGCCAGCGTGATGACCCCCAAGGAGCGTCTGGTCACCGTGCGCGAGAACGCGGGCAAGCAGGAGGTCATGGACCTGCTGCACAAGCATCGCAT